>JAFGTG010000289.1 GCA_016934255.1 Sedimentisphaerales bacterium | reverse complement strand
TCGATAAAGTTGCATTGATACAATTCTTTATCGGTGAAAGGAGTTCTTTTTATTTAACCCTTTACAAACAAATCAGATAACGTTATGCCAGTGCCATTCGGACCGGACACCTTTAATTTTCCTATACTCTACGTTCGGGTCGCAAAGACTGGCTCTGAAGACACGAGCTTGCGAGTTGTCTCGATCAAGGCGCATGTTCTATCATGGTATTAAATAGCAATGTACCGATCCTTCATAGTACGAAATGCCCAATGATTTGTCTGATACCATTCTTTTTCATTCTTAGGATTTTGAACAAGCCTTTCTTCTGTCACTTCTGGATGCTTTGTGCTAACAATATGTACATTTGGAGATTCCATAGCTTTATACCAATCTCTTTCTGCTGGAAATACTAATGGCTCATTCGTGTATCCTTTAGACATCTTCATGTGGTCTGCAATAAATACAATATCCGCTCCAGAGGTCATAGCTGCTTTGACAACTTCTTGTTTAATAGAGAGCGATCTCTGCTCCATACCTGCTGGGCCTCGTTTGCCAAACAAGCTACGTACAGATAGTATTACGCATTTGGCCTTGCTTGCCCATTTGGCACAGTATATTTCTGCATCTTGGTCGTATGTCATCATAAGATCTCGGTCAATTTGACCGCCCGCTACATACATTTCCATACGAGAAAGATCGACACCCGTTTTTTGTAGGGCATATTCATTGGCAATTCCAAGATGATTAGTCCATATAGTTGCTTGCAGTTTTTGTTTAATTATATGTAATCCAACAAAAAATGTGCTACTTCCATCGCCAATAAAAGCAGACGAACCTTGTCCAAGAAATTTACTGATAACTTTTTGGGCAACTTTACTTTTTTCATTGAATAAATCTCGAAATCGAATCCCAAATGTTGTATCTGTTGGATAGTTGCCTCTTATCACACTCTTTGCCATGGTATTCTCCTTCTTTCAATAATAGGTATTTTAGAAATTAATATTCTAACGTCTCCAGCCAACTCCTCGGATGAGATATTCTCACATACGGGTAGCGTTCAGCGGATAGCGGATAGCGGATAGATCAATCGCTGAGTCTTAAACGCTATACGCTATCTTCTTTCTTCAACATTCTACATTCTCAATTCTAACATCTCCTATCCGGCTATGTTTTATTATACCCATTCACGGGTGGAATTCATATTGTGGTAACTACGTATTTTTGAGCTGACAATCCCATTTTTTAGCCGAAAAATAAGGGTGTTTACCACGAAGATCACGAAGAGCCACGAAGTTTTAAAAATAAACTGATCTATTTATCCTTCGTGTTCCTTCGCGTCCTTCGTGGTTCGAATCAAACCTTTCAACTGGATTCCTGCCTTCGCCGTACCGTAAGGCATCCTTCGGAGAATGACAAGTGTCCAGGATCAAAATCTTTGACTATTTCTCAGTGCTCTCGGTGTTCTCGGTGGCTATGAATAGTCGTTAGTGAAATGGTGGGGCAAGCCGCCCCCCTACGACTATCCGCAAAATCAGCGAAACTCGTGACATAGGTATCCGCGGTTAAAAAATATAGAATTTCATTGACATTGGGCTGTAAATTTAGTATAATACCTAACTAAATGATTATTGATTATTGACTATTGACTAATAATAAAGAAGACAGAATACAAAACAAAGGATAAAAAAGAGGACATCCGGCCATCAGGATGTCAGGGGACCAAGGGGGTGAATATGAAATGCCCACTATCGAACACCCAATATCCCACGTTGAAGGTTGTTGATTCAAAATCATTTCGTACCATGTTAATCGGTGTTCATCCGTCTTCGCTCTATCGGGCTTCGCTGGGATAGGTCCATGTCGAAAACTATTCAAAAATTCACAAATCTTTACAAAAATGCGCAAATCTGCGTAAAACCATGAAAAAGACTCGTAAATCGCAAAGGGATTTCTACATTTTTGGGGCTTATCTGAAAAAACAAACCCAATTTGACAGCCTGCGTCTGGAAATCCGAAGCACGAAGCTCTAAATCCGAAATAACGACATCTCTTAGGAGAACACTGTTATGCAAAACAAAGCCATTTTATCACTCGATCGATCTCTATAGGAATTGTGGGATAGATTTGACGGCCTTTAGCGGGAGACTCGATATGCCCCGTGCGAAATCCCGAACAAAAACACACCATTTTTTTACAAAATTTACTAAAGATCACACAAAAGTGGCGATTTCTTGCAGTTTTTTTCTGGTTATGTCGGGAACTTTTGTACCTTCGGCGGGGTAGCCGACCACGAGGACCAGGAAGGGTTGCTCGTTTTCCGGACGGGCGAGAATCCGCTTTAGAAATCCCATCTTGGGCGGGGTGTAGGGCAGCGCCGCCAACCCGGCGTTGTGAACGGCCGTGATGAGCATCCCGGTGGCGATGCCCACCGAATGTCGTACGTAGTAGTGCTGAACCTTCCGGCCGTCCGACTGGATGCCGTAGGTTTGAGAAAATATTACAATCAAATAAGGTGCCATTTCAAGAAAAGGCTTTTGGTCGTTCGTACCGAGATCGGACAACGCATCCAGCCATTGTTCCGGGGCCTTGCCATGATAGAACTCGTATTCCTCTTTCTCCGCGGCCAAACGTATTTGCCGTTTTACATCAGGGTCACTCACGACGACGAAGGACCACGGCTGCTGATTCGCCCCGCTCGGCGCCGAGCCGGCGGCCAACAGACAGTCCTCGATCACCTCGCGCGGGATCGGCCGGGTCGAAAACGTTCGGATGCTTCGCCTACGCTGCATCTCGGCTCGAAATGTCGCGGCCCGCCGCTTCATTTCCTCCGGCGGATATTCACGATAAGATTCGAGGGGAATATACTTCGCTTCCGCCATGTCACCTCCGAGAGCTTCTGATGTTAGGCAATGTCACTATGCTACGAGATAAACGCCGGCTTTTATAAGGGCGTCTCTTAAGTCGCGATAACGTAGGTCGCGGGTGCCACAATTCTTAGCCGCACAAAGAGCTGCGGCGGTGCCGGCGCCCTGGCCCTGGCCCATGCAGCAAACCGTGTTGCGGGTGGACATGTGGGCGTCGTGGTTCGAGGTTATCATCATGCCGGCAGCCAGCAGGTTCTCGATCCCTTTGACACGGAGGGCATTGTATGGGATGCCGTACGTGCCGCCGTCTTTGATCTGCAATCGCGGCGCGCTGTCATGGAAACCGTACACCATGACTTCATCGTCGAAGTGATGTCCTTCGAGCACGTCGTCGCGGGTGATATCGTAGTCGCAGGCGATCAAGCGGCCCCGGCGGATGCAGAGCTTCGGACTCGTTCGCGCCATGAAAGCTTTTTCGCAACCTGGTACATACTCGCGAAACAACTCAACGGCTTTTGCCATACGACGCCGTAATTCCAGTTCCGCCTTGGCGACTTCATCGCGATTCGTTGGGCTGACCGGGAGTTTGAGATTCAGTTTGATGAACATGAAGTAGTTGTCGTGCGTCGTGGTGGTGACAACGGACATGCCGATTTTTCGTGCGCCGTCACGGAATCCGGCGGGAAGCTTGGCCGTCCTGCCGTCGAGGCGAACGATCTGGTCGTCTTTGCCACTCCGCAAACCTCTGGCGAGTTGTGAGACGGCATTGTGTTTGGCGAGGAATTCGTAATACTTCTCCACGCTGACATTGGCCATGCCGACGCTATTGACGACGGGGTAATCGTTCGGCTCGGTGAATTCGGCGCCGGCAAACGCGGCTAAGTCGCCGTAGGCCGTGCAGTCCACGAAGCATTTTGCATAGAACGCCTCGCGTCCCGAGCGGCTCTCGGCGATTACGCCCCGGATTCGCGAGCCATCCATAATCGCCCCGGCTAAAAGTGTATTGACACATACGAAAACGCCCGCTTCGACGAGCATCTCGAACGTCGTCAGCTTGTATAGTTCCGTATCGATGCAGGTGCAGACTGAATCGTAGTTATAGCCTTCGGACATCTCGGCATGGCCGGAAGTGCCGCCCACTTTCAGGAGCCGGTCGATAATTTCCTGAGGGATGCCTCGCACGACCTGGCGTTTGGGGACACCGGGAAAGGCCTTCCACAAATTGTAGAAGCTATGAAGCGCCGTTCCGCCTTCCGTTGCGGTGCCGCCCGGATAGCCTTTGACCTCGATCAATGCGGTTTTGGCCCCCTGGCGGGCCGCGGCTATCGCTGCGACGACCCCGGCGGTACCGGCTCCGGCGACGACAACATCAAACGTCCTGACCGGCAATTTCTTCGCCGGCTCTTCGTAGTAATCACCTCCGTGAATATCGACCTTCGATGTCTCAGCGGCGTGGACCGCTCGCGCACCGAGTCCAAGGATAAGCATGTGTTTTGAAAATTCCCGACGATCCATATTAACCTCCCTTCTCAACTCTGATGTCCTTTCTATCTGTTAGAACTGCCATGACGAACATTACAGGATATAGCGTTTATTGGCATATACGCCAATGGTAGTGAATCTAAGGCGCTCCTTTCTGCTTTTCAAGAAAAAACGAGCCGAAATCGATTCTGCCAAAGTTTTCGAGCCGATGAGACGCCGCGATTCGGGATTCCAGAGTAAATATATCCCTGAGAAAGTCCGGTAATCCTCTTGACAACATCCATTCAATGCGTATAATGAGAATGTTTTTTGCATGCCACTTGGAATGCAACGTGTCAAGTAAAAGCATGGAGTTAAGGGTATGCCGTCCATTCTTTATGTTAGTTCATGTCATGTATGTCATAGCCTACCTGAACGTCTCGTGTGTGTCGAAAAATCCTAATTCAGAGCTTTTCACAGGTATTTAGAAGAAATAGGAAGGAATTGCTAATACCAGAAGATATATCTGACGAATTAATAACACTTATCTTGACAACGCGTGTTTCGGTGTGTGGCCGAAACGCAATGAACCTACAACGAAGTTTTTAAGGAGGACAACGCTATGTCCAACAAAGTCACTTACCTCATCTCTTTGATTCTGGTGCTGGTCCTGACCTCGGTCAGCCCGGCCGATTTGGATAATGATCCAAATCTTGTCGGCTGGTGGCCGTTCGATGGCGACGCCAACGACGTCTCGGGCAACGGGCTTAACGGCTCGCTGGTGGGTGATGCCCACTTCGAGGCCGGGTACATCAACCAGGCCATCGCCCTAGACGGTGATGGTGATTATGTGAACATCGATGGTTGGGAAGGTATTCTGGGAACGAGTGCGGTTAGCGCAGCGGCCTGGATTAATACCTCTAACACGACTTCGGGCGCTTTCATTGGTTGGGGTCCCAATACCGCCGCTCAGAGGTTCGGATTTCGACATAATGCAAGTCGGCTCCGCTTCGAGCATCACGGCGGAAATATCCAGGGAAACAGCACGATGGTCGATGGGGAATGGCATCACGTGGCCGTAACGATCAAAGAAGCTGCTACGATCTCATATCCGGATGTGAAACTCTACCTCGACGGCGTTGACGACACAATAGTCACGACGGATCCGGACGCTTTCAACCTTACCGCGGCCGGCGACGCCCGAATTGGAAGTCGCCCTGCATCGAATGACCGATTTTTCGACGGATTGATGGACGACGTCCGTATCTACAACCGGGAACTCTCGCTGGGTGAGGTACGAATTTTAGCAGGTTTACTTATATCTTATAATCCCGATCCCGCTGACGGCGCCATGATCGAAGCAACGTCGGCGCTGCTCCAATGGACGGCGGGGCCCTACGCGGCCCAGTTTGACGTGTATTTCGGCACGAATCCGACGCCCGGAGCGGACGAACTCGTGGGACGTCAGAGCGAAGTCTCCTATATGGCCCTGGATCTCACTGAGGACCAAACATATTATTGGCGAATCGACGACGTCCAAGAGGACGGAACGATCCGCGTCGGTGACGTCTGGAGCTTCTGGATTCCTCCCAAACGTGCGTACAATCCCGAACCCAGTAATGGTCTCATCAATGTATCGGACCTTGAGATCGACCTGAGCTGGACGGGTGGCTGGAGTCCGGTCATGCATGCCGTGTACTTCGGAACCGACGCCGATCAGGTGGCCAATGCATCCGGGGCCGCCCCGCTGATGGATGCCGGCTATGATCCCGGTCCTCTGGAAATAGGCACGACGTATTATTGGCGCGTTGATGAGTTCTACGGGACTGAGTGGATTGCCGGTCCGGTTTGGAGTTTCACAACGGTCCCGGCGATCGAAGCGACTGGAGATCCCAATCTGGTCGTCTGGTGGCCGCTCGATGAGGGTGAAGCACTGACCGCTTTAGATATGTCGGGCAACGGCCATCACGGTTCATTAGTCGGCGATCCGGAATGGGTGGAGGGTCTGAGCGGCTCGGCCCTGCACCTCCGCGGTGATACGAACAAAGATTATGTCGTTTACGACTTCGAGGTCGCCGAGCCTTTCGAGGCCGGGACGGTTGCCATATGGGTCAAGGCCGATATCGTTGGCCAAGCTCAGTACAGTAGTCCCTTTAGCAGCCATTACCCCAACTCGGCCGGCTTCCAGATCGATACGAACGGGGCAAGCCCAGGTAGTTACCGGACCAATCCGCAAACCGGAAACCTTTTTGGTCCCGTCGTTACGGACTGGATTCATCTGGTCGTCACCTGGGAAAATGAAGCTTCGAATTACTACTACAACGGCAATTTAGTTGCCAGTGGAACTTTCAGCACCACGGAAACAACATTCAATGAATTCCTCCTGGGTCTTAATCGTAATAGAGACGGTCACTTCCAGGGTATCCTCGATGACTTCCGGGTTTACGATCGCGCATTGAGCGCCGATGAGGCCAAACAATTGACTCGATACGATCTCAGCCAGGCATGGGACCCGCAGCCGGTCCACCTCGGCTCTTCGCCAATCTGGACGTCCCTGACATGGCAGGCCGGCGACGGCGCAACCGAGCATGATGTTTATCTCGGCACGAATAAAGACGCTGTGGCCTCCGCGGATGCCTCCGATGTAACAGGCATTTATCTCGGGCGTCAAGCCGGGACCACGTATGTCCCAAGCCTTTCATGGGCAAAGACCTATTACTGGCGTATCGACGAAGTGGCGACGGACGGGACGATCAGCACGGGGCGCGTTTGGAACTTCACGACCACCGATGAAATCGTCCTCTATGATGTAGCGACCCCTTTCCCGTATGATAATAGCGTTGATCCGTTCCTTTCGGAAATTGCACTGGAACTCGATCCGGCACAGGACTGGACCCATCCGGTCGGCCGGATAGCGCTTTCCTATGACGGTATGGCCTCTCCCGGCAGCGTCACGCAAGCCGACGGCGTTTACACCGTGGTCGGTCGGGGCGATGATATCTGGAGCACCTCGGATCAGTTCCAATTCGCTCATACAACACTCACCGGCGACGGCACGATGGTCGTGAAAGTCGAAAGCCTCTCGGCGTCCGATGACTGGACCAAGGCGGGTATTATGATTCGCGAGAGCCTGGATCCCGGCTCGGCGTTCGCCGCAATCTATGTCACCGGCGCCAACGGCGTCCGATTCCAGGCCCGATCCATGGCCAACATGGACGCCGACAGCGACAGCTCCGTGGCCACGGCCGAGCAAAACGCGCTGACTGCGCCGGTTTGGCTTAAAATCGAACGGACGTTCCCGATGATTAGCGCCTATTACTCGACGGACGGTGTGGCGTGGACGCCGATGGCCTGGAATCCGCAGGTCATTCCCATGACCGTGCTGCCGATTTATATTGGTTTGGCGGTCACCTCGCACTCCGGCGATAGCACCTATGCTGAAGCCGTGTTCTCTGAACTCAGCTCGAGCGGCGGCGTAGCGGCCGGATCGTTGACGTCCACGGAGATCGGCCTGGAGGCCAATGGAGCCGAACCGATGTACCTGATGCTCGAAGATACCAGCGGCGCCACCTCGGCGGTTCTCAACCCCGATCCGGCGGCGACGCAGCAAGTGGGCGCTGAGTGGATTATCGACCTGGATGAGTTCAACATCGACCGGACGGCGGTCGTTAAAGCGTCGTTGGTCATCGGCGACATAAGCAATCCTACCCCCGGCGGCGCGGGAACGCTCACCATCAACAGTGTCAAGCTCCTTCCGGGTATTCCGGTGATCGTATGGGTCTCGGATAATCGCGTTGCCGGACGGGAACAAGGCTGGATCGACATGCTCCAGGCCAATGGGTATGATGTGGACCTGAGCTTCCAGAATCAGGAAGGACGCGAGCTTGACGCCTCAGAAATAGAGGCATTGGAAGCGGCCGACCTGATCATCGTCGGACGAGATATGTTGAGCGGCCAATATAGTAATCAAATCACGGAGTGGAACTCTCTTTCCACGCCGTTGATCATGATTAACGGCTGGCTCCCTGGGAGCACGCGATGGAACTGGCTGGAAGTCAGCACTAACACTCAGCGTGACGTCTCAAACCTTCAGGCCGTGATACCGGATCATCCGGTGTTCGACGGGGTATCTCTCGACGCGAATAATCAGGTCAGCATGTTGACCGAATCGAGTCAGTTTACCGACACGACCGATCCGGGCAACGGAACCCTGATTGCCACAAACGTCAGCAACGGCGACGTCTGGATTGTCGAATGGCAAACCGGCCAGGAATTCTATCCGGGTTCCGGCCAGATCGCGGGCGGGCCGCGTATGCTCTTTATTGCGGGCAACCAACCTTCGCCGGGTGAGTACAATCTCACCGCGGACGGTGAAAAGGTGTTCCTCAACGCGGCAAGCTTGATGGTCGAAGCCGGCGTTCCAAAGTAACATTAACCTGACAGAAATATTTCGGGCCTGAGAATACGATGAATATTCTCAGGCCCTTTTTGTACCAACTTTATATCCGCGTTAGACACGGAATGAACGCTCCGAATGTCACTCAGAAGTCATCATAGTATTAAGAATATCGTCTGTAATGATCTTCTCCCGCTTGGCGATGTCTATCCAATCCGATCTGGACAAGAACGTTGTTATTTTTTCAAGCTCTATCCGGACTGTATCTAAGAGGGCGACGATCGTTTCGATATTATCGACCATGCTGGCACGCTCTAAATCATAAGCGACATTCGCCAGCGATTGCGCCCCGACATTTCGACCCCCCCCCCGAATCGCATGCGCATACAGTTTGACCGCCTCCGCATCACAGGTCTTCACGGCTTCCGTGAGCTTGTCGATCCGTTCTTTGTTGTCTTTCAGGAAAATCGGCACAATTTCCTGAATCAATTCCTCATCCCCCAATCTTCTGATGAGGCGATCCCAGTTCATTATTTCTTTATTGTCAGGCTTACCACTTTTCCCAACCACGCCAGCGTCAGATTCCTGGTGCACCGGGCCGGAACAAACGTCGGCCCGCCCGTCTATTTCAGACGTCACCGATACATCCTTTACGGCCGGAACATCATTGGGTCCCGATAAATACCGGCATACTTTTTCCAGCAATCGAATGCGCTCAAGAGGTTTGGATAAATAATCGTTACAACCGGCCTCGAAGCATTTTTGGTCATCACCCTTCATGGCATGCGCCGTCAGCGCAATGATGGGCGTTTTCAATCCCTTCCGTCTCAGTTCCCTTGTGGCTTCAAAACCATCCATTCCGGGCATCTGAATGTCCATAAAAATCAAGTCAAATTCATCACTCAACGCCTTCTGTACGGCTTCATGTCCGTCGGCCGCAATCGCGACGTTTAATCCCATTCGACCCAACAATGCCTTGGCCAGGATTTGATTGGTCTCCACGTCCTCCGCGACGAGAACATGACCGGACAATCGACATTCTTCGATTTTTTCTTTTTTCACGTCGCTTCTGTCGATCCGACTGTTGCTTTCTATTTTCGACGCCACTGACCGCGGCAAATCATGTTTAGCGGGTATGGCAAGCGAAAACGTGGATCCCTTCCCTTCTTCACTTTGAACGGTCAGCTCGCCGCCCAACAGTCTCGCCAGGTGCCCGGTGATCGCCAATCCCAATCCAGTCCCCCCATACTTTCGACGCGTGCTTCCATCGGCCTGGGTAAACGACTCAAAAATTCTCTCGCGGTCATGAACCTTGATACCGATACCACTATCTTCCACATCAAAGCGAATATAAGGGATATTGTCACGATAGTGTTCATGAGACACCTTGATATGGACATAGCCTTTATCCGTAAATTTGACGGCATTGCTGACAAGATTGACCAGGCATTGATGCAAGCGCTCCGGATCGGTGCAGATGGTGGCGGGCAATTGACCGCTCTGCAATATCTTGAATTCCAGCCCTTTATCCTGGGCCATCGGACGCAACATTTCATCCACATCGGCAAGGGTTTGGGAAATGGCACACTCGACCATATCCATTTCCAGCTTTCCGGCTTCAATCTTCGAAAAATCCAGGATATCATTAATGATGCGCATCAGGTTCTTGCCGCTTCTCCAAATGAGATTGACGTACTTGTGCTGTTCCTCCGTCAGATCCTCCTGGGCCAGCACCTCGCTAAAACCAATCACGCTATTCATCGGCGTCCGAATTTCATGGCTCATGTTGGCGAGAAACTCACTCTTGGCCTTGTCGGCTTTTTCCGCTTCTTCCAACGCCGACGTCAACTCCCGGTTCGCTTCTTCAATCTGTCGCGTTCGCTGTTTGACAATCCGCTCGAGTTCCATGTGTTTGAGTCTTGCCTGCTTTGTCAGGGACCACTTTTCCGTCATCGCAATGGCAAGCTGGTACACCTCTTCCTTCTCGAACGGTTTTTTCAAAATTAAGAGTTTTTCCGTTCGTCCCAGCTTCTGGACGATCTCATGCCATTCGTAATCGGAATAGGCCGTGCAAATCACCACCTGCAAATCCGGATACTCCTTCCAAATCCGCTGGATCGTCTCGATGCCGTCCCAGCCCGGCGGCATGCGAACATCGACAAACGCCATCGCATAGGGCCGGTCTTCCTGCAAGGCCTGCTGAATCTTCTCCAAACCTTCCTGCCCTTGAAAAGCCGAATCGACTTCAAACTTCTCCTGCTCAACCTCATCGAATGCTCCACCCAAAATGGCGGCTTCCGCCTGGTCGAGCGTGGCGGTATCCAGTGATTGACTCACAAGGATCACCCGGAAGTCATCATGGATCGCCTCGTTGTCATCGATGATCAGGATACGTCTGTTCTTCTCATTCGTTACTACATCCATCTGCCAGTGCCTCCGATTGGTTGAGAGGTAATTCTAACGTAAACGTGGCCCCGTGTCCGAGTCCCTCGCTGTCAACAGTTAACGAGCCACCCATCTCCCGGGCGGCCAGAGCACTGCTGTGCAAACCAAAACCGTGTCCCCTCTTCTTCGTCGTGAATGCATGAGTAAACATCCTCGGCATATTTTCTTTCGATATTCCGATCCGATTATCCACCTCGTCAACGCGTAGTGCGTTCTCGCCGTGCCTGTAACTTCGGATCGATAACACTTTTTGCGTCTGCTCGCTTTCCCCCAACGCCTGTTTGGCATTGGTGATCAAGTTGACGAGAATCTGGAGGACGCGCTGTTTATCCCTGTGAATCCTGGGCAGATCGGCCAACTCACAACGAAGATCAACTGCGTATTGTTTCAGAGCGGCGTGATTAATTTCCACTGCATCTTCAATGACCTCGTCAATATTCGACGGCACTAAATCAGCATTAAGCTTTCGAAGTTCCTCTTCTCTTCGGGTCCGTTCGGTAACGTCCCGGAACACACCCATCAGAATTGGTTTACCCTCAATCTCAAGCAAATTTCCATTGATGGTCACCTCTCTTATTTCTCCAGCCTTTGCGATAATCCGTGCATCGAAAGTTTGGCCGTGTTTGTCCCCGAGATGTTGTCTGAAAACCTCATTGAAGCTTTCTTCATCTTCCTGCAAAGGATGAAGAATCTCGTGCGACTGACCTATCAATTCCGACTTTTCCCTCCCCGTCAAATCCACCGCTGCGCGGTGACAATCAAGCAATATACCCGTCTTGACATCGGCGATAAAGATGGCGTCCATCGCCCTTTCAAACAAAATTCTATACTTCTGTTCGCTTAAACGGAGCTCATTGTCCTTTTGCTTTTGTTCGGTGATGTCCTCTTCAAAGGATTGAAACAAAACTGGACGATTCTGCTCGTCAAACAAAGCCCGATCGGTCCAACATTGCCAACCCAACCGGCCATCGAACCGTATGACTCGATGCTCATGTGTTATGGAGGGATAATCAACGGTTGGTGATTGAATCTCACGTAAGAGCGTTTGCCTGTCCTGCTCGGGAATCAAAGAGGTAAAGTCACTACCGACCAACTCTTGGCCCGTCTTACCGAAATATTCGCAACAGGCTGCATTCACAAATACGATTTCGCCATCCGGCAAAAATCTACACACCATACCCGGGGAATCCACCACGATCGAACGGTAGAGTTCTTCATGGACGCACAACGTCGGAATTTCCGTTCCGGTAGCGGCAGAATCGGCCTGACGATCCTGTAACGTCCGAATTATTTCTTCGGCTTTGGTCAGGCGCTTTTCCAGTTCCTCATATGTCGGTTTGTTCGTCTTCATGACCGTTTCCCGGCAGTTTTTTTGCCTGATGTGCGATCTCCTGATTCCTGTTTTTCTTTCCTGGTTACAAACGGCATTTCCAGTGTGAAGGTCGCTCCTTGCCCCGGCCCGTCACTATGAGCGGTTAAAGCCCCTCTCATCTCTTTGGCGGTCAATGCGCTGCTGTGCAGGCCAAAGCCATGTCCGTCTTTTCGGGTCGTAAAACCATGTCTGAAAATCTTCGCCAAATTTTCTTTGGGAATCCCGACACCGTTGTCTTTGACCTCGATTCGCAACGTGTCTTCATTATGTTGATAGCATTTAATGACCAGTAACTTATCCGGCTGTTTGCTTTCGGATAAGGCATTTTCGGCATTGGTGATCAGGTTCACGAGAATCTGCAGCACGCGTTGCTTATCCAGGAGGACTCTCGGCAATTCGGCCAGATCGAGCTCTAAACGTACTTCTATCCGCGATAGAATGGCACTATTGATCTCTATGGCGTCTTCGATCACCTCGTTAATATTCACGAAGACCTCAAGGCCTCCCGCTCGGGCATATCCCTGTTGGGCCTTGATGATCTGCTTGATGTGCCCAACATTTTTCACGAGTGAACGGACCTTTTCAGAAATACCCGAATGTTCATGAACCAGGAGCTTGGCGGCTTCGGCAAGATACACGGGAATATGTTTGCCTCGCTCATCCTGGGTGAGGAAGGCGCCCAAGTCCTCCGTATGGTCGGAAATCATATCGACGACTTTTTTCAGATTCTTGGCCTTTGAGTCCATAATGATATCCTGTATATAGTTTGCAGAAACATTGATGCTATTGAGCACGTTGCCCACATTATGCAGAACGTCGGTCGCCACCTCCGCCATACCCGCCTGATGCGATGTTTTAATCAGCCTCTGATGCGCCCTTTCCAGCTCTTCCTCCGCCATCGCCGTCTGAATCACCTGAGAGGTCGTATTGGCCACCCCTTCCAGCAAGACGTCTTCTTCTTCCGAAATGGCGTGCTGACTGAAAAGGGCCAAAACACCGACAGGTTCTCCCGTTGTAGAGAAAAGCCGGTAACCGGCAAACGAGACCAATCCGAGTTCTTTGGCCCATTCATGATTTTGAACGCGAGGATCGTGTATCGCATCATTGGTGAGAAAATCATAATCCTCTCTGGCTACAATCTTTCCGATTTGAAAACAACCAAGCGGAATGCGCCGATGCATTTGGCCGTTGATATGCGTGTAGCGCCCTGAGCTAACCATCAGGTGAAGGCAAGAATCCCGGTCGCGACAAACAAAGGGTTCTTTAGCGCCGGCATACATACAGCCGGAATCGCATCGGTCGCCCTTTTTAATGAGCCATATTCGAGCAAAATCAACGTGAAAAATCTCGACCAGAGCATCTGTGATGAGCTTGAGCTTTTCATTCAGATCCTTCGTCACCAATAACAGTCCTTTTAAATGATTTAGTCCATCCGTCCATGTATATGCCTGAGATAACTCGGCCGTGCGCTCGCGGACTCTCGTTTCCAGCT
>JAFGTG010000288.1 GCA_016934255.1 Sedimentisphaerales bacterium | reverse complement strand
TTGGCACGCCGGAGTATATGAGTCCCGAACAGGCGGAGATGTCCGGCCAGGACATCGATACACGAACGGACGTCTATTCGTTAGGTGTTTTGCTTTACGAGTTGCTGACGGGGACCCTACCGTTCGACCCACAAACACTTCGCGAAGGTGGACCAGAGCGGATGCGGCGGATGATCCGCGAGCAAGACCCACAGACGCCCAGCGCCCGTCTGAGCACCATCCAACATGACGAATCGGTAAGCCTCGCCCAACAGCGCCGCACGGACATTCGCACTCTGGGACATCGTTTGCACGGGGAATTGGACTGGATCACGCTCAAGGCGATGGACAAGGACCGCACGCGACGCTACCAGACGGCTCACGCTCTGGCTGAAGATATCCAGCGATATCTGAATCAGGAACCCGTCCTGGCCGGTCCCCCAAGCGCGGCTTATAAGCTACGCAAACTCATCGTGCGAAACAAAGGTTTGGCCGTTGCGATGCTGGCCGTTGCAATCACGCTATTGGTGGGGATGATCGGCACCACGACTGGTCTCATTCTTGCCAATCGTGAGCGGACCAAGGCCGTAGCGTCTAAGGGCAGAGCGGAGGAGGAAGCCGAACGTAATCGACGGCTACTTTATGTCTCCAATATGAACCTAGCGATACAGGCCTGGAAGGACGCGAATCTAGATCGGATGCACCAATTGCTGGATCAACACCGTCAACCTCCCCAGAATCAAGTCGATTTACGCGGTTTCGAATGGTACTACTTGTGGCGCCTATGGCAAAGTTCTTTAACCACTGATATCCCAGCACATAAGAGTCCGGTTCATAGTGTTGCCATTTCACCAAATGGTAGAATCCTTGCCACAGGTAGTGGACGTAAGGTCCAGTTATGGGATCTAATAACGATGATGCAGCGGCACGTTTTGGAGGAGCATACTGAAGGTGTCTGCTGTTTAGCGTTCTCGTCCGATGGCAAAATCCTTGCATCGGGGGGGTATGATGGCGCTGTCATCCTTTGGAACTCAGCCAGTGGCCAGAAGTTGCACGCCCTTGAAGGCCACAGCTATGATGACATCCAGTGTCTGGCGTTCAAGCCGGATGGTAAAACCTTGTTCTCCGGGAGTAGCGATCAAACGTTGCTTTGGGATGTGGCGACAGGCAAGAAAATAGACTCTGTCGAGGAAGGTGGAACGGGTCTTCATAATCCTAAGGGTATTTTGGCCTTGTCACCTGACGGTGAGATCCTGGCCGTGAGAAAGGGGGTCAATCTGGACCTGCGGGACGTTTCCTCGGGCCGTGTATTGGATAGTCTCAAGAGACACACGGCTCATATCCAATGTGCCGCTTTTTCCTCCGACGGTAAAATCCTGGCAACGGGGAGCAACGATTCCACGATTAGGCTTTGGGATCTCGCTGCAAGACAGGAATTGTCCATCATCAGAACTCGTGGGCAGGTTGCCTCGGTGGCATTTTCCCATGACAGCAAGAAGCTCGCCGCTGGTTGTCGGGACAATACTGTTAGACTCTATGATATTGCTATGGACCAGATGATCACACTGCGAGGCCATACGTCGTCGGTCTCATGTGTCGCCTTTTCACCCCTGGGTGAAGTTTTGGTTTCGAGTAGTGTCGATAAGACGGTGCGGCTTTGGAATACAGATGCTCCGCAACAAGATTGCACAGTCCTCAAAGGCCACGCAGGTTATGTATCAGGTTTAGCAATCTCGCCCGACGGTAAGATGTTAGCCTCGGCCAGCAATGATGATAGTACCGTGAGACTATGGACGACAATCCCACCGAAGCAGGTGGAGCGTCACTCCTTTGCTTCAAAGCCCTTGTGCGTAGCTTTTTCTCCCGATAGTAGGATGTTGGCCATTGGCACAGAGTGGGACGACGGGGTGAAGCTCTGGAATATCTCTGGTCCACAAGAGATCACATCACTGCCAGAGAGTATTGGTCGCAACTTTGCTTTGGCATTCTCTCCCGATGGTAAATTCCTGGCCGCCCATTGCGAATATCAAATACACATATGGGATGTCAAGGGACGTCCAAAGAAGACGACAATAGACAATTCAGTAGGATGGAACGGTCTGGCTTTCTCTCCGGATGGTCGTTTACTTGCCGAAGGTGATTGGAGCAAGCACGTTAGGCTACGGGACGTCACGAGTAAGAGAATTATTGCAGATGCCATTTCCTCCGGAAGACTTCATACTGCTGTGGCGTTCTCCCCTGACGGCAAGTTATTGGCGTCGGGATGGAAGGATGGCATAATAAGAATCTCGCCTGTAGCTCACTTCGGCGAGGAACATTCCATCCTGGAGGGACATGTGGGTGATGTTTACTCGGTGGTATTCTCACCTGATGGGAATACTCTGGCATCAGGAAGCGATGATGGTACGATTAAGCTCTGGAACCTCATCCTAAATCAGGAAGTGGCAACATTGGGAGGTGATACCGGGCCGGTCACTTGTTTAGTATTTTCGCCAGATGGCAATCTTCTGGTCAGCTCGCACGCCGACGCCACCATCAGGTTGTGGGAAGCCGCCACAGAACAAGATGTGTTGGATGCTACATCCCGGCCCCGATCTGATCAATAGGACAAGGGCTATGTTGTGAAAGGTATCAAGCGATGGCGGGTACATCGAGACGACGAAAAAGCGGACGGGAGAAATTGGAGAATCCTCCGGTGGAACTGCCGAAGGTGGTTTCCGTTCCGGCGAAGTTTCAAAAGCAGATATGAGGCAAGCGGGTGCTGGTTCCTGCGCCGCTGATGGTCGATGAACTGGTGTGGAAAGTCAGAAAAGGCAAGCTTGTTACCGTGGGACAGCTCAGGGCGCATTTAGCCGCACGATTCGATGCAGATTCGACGTGTCCCATGACGATGGGTATTTTCTTAGGGATTGTCGCTCAAGCGGAGGAGGAAGATAAACAAGAAGGGAAAAATCGCATCGCGCCCTGCTGGCGGGTGATTAAAGAAGACGACAGCATGAATCTGAAATTTCCGGGAGGTGTTGAAGCCCAGTCCTCGCGTTTGGAGAGTGAGGAACACCGCATTCCGGCCCATAAAGGCAAAAACCGCCTAAAGTTCAAGGTTTTGAAAAAGCCCTGGTCGATTTATGATAACGTCCGGCACACGATAAAGCAGAGGACCTAATCGTCAATCAATTATTCTTGGCTTCCGGATTCGCGTAGGTGACCTTTCCCGTTTTCGGATCGATAATCCTGGGTCCGCAAACCGTACACGTCTCCGAATTTTCTTGTGGTGTTTCAGTGGCCCCTGAATAGAAAACGTAGCATGGAATATTCAATTGAAGACCGCTTGAAAGGTCGAGCGATAACTCTTCAGAGAAGGTTTTTCTTGTGTCTTCGATCGCCGGTGGTGTAATCTGCAGATCCAACTCGTATCCGCGGTCGGGAATAACGGTGGTGTTTAAAACCGTGATGCTTCCGTTTTTTGATTTGGGAGTATCAAAGCTAAAAGCCTCTCCGTAATTGTTGATGATCCGAATTTTTTTGGTAATGACTGTATTGGGTGTGGCGTTACGAATCGTTAGCGATCTTGGAGTCATGGTGAATCTCGGTTTTGTTCTCACAGCGACCGAAATCTTTTTGCATTCCGGGTGCGTTAAGCCAATCTCGACGGTCCCGTTCAATATCGTTTCAAGTGTGTCCATGTTGACTTTCGGTTGCAGTTCAAAGCGGGTCGATTCCACGGACGGATCGAAATCGGCCGTGATGCAATTGTTGGTTGACTGGATATACGATATGGAAAAAGGTCGATCATCAATGCTCGTAATAGTCAGAGGAGGGCATCCTGCGTTTTCGCTTTTTAGCATGAGGCTCAGCATTTTCGGCTCATAATCGATTGTTGCCGTAATCGTTGCTTTGACGGCCAGGATGACTTCCGGATTTTTGATATCGTTTGAATGGATTGTCAGTTCTTTCGTGGCCGGTCCAAGCTGGGTGTCTGTGACATAATTCACTTTCAGAGTCCCGCTTTCACCCGGTGCGAATTCCGTTTTATCCAATTCGAAAGGTGTACAACCACAGTCTTTTGTGACTTCTTCGATCTTTAAGATACCGTCCCCGGTGTTCTTGAACTTAAATTCACAAAAGTTTTGTGTTTCGGGACCGATGACGCCAAAGTCGTGAACGACCTTTTCAAACGCTATTCTCGCGACCTTGAGCGAGGGTTTCGGGGTGGCGGAAGCGGTGGTCCACTCCACCGGTTCGGGGAAGCGATCGAACCATTCGGGACTCAACTCTCGGGGTTCGGCATACTCGTCTTCACAACCCGTTTGTAAGAACAGAACGCACGTTAGAATCAAAAGAATCACACAGGTTAATCGATTCGGTTTCATCTCTCTACTTCCCCAAAAAAAATTTCGATCAATCTCTTCGATCAAGCCGGAATGATCTTTGGCTTAACGAAAAGCATTTAGTTGAAACTGCGATCCCTCGGATGACCTCCTCACGGTCAAACCTCCCCTTTTATCAATACTATTATATATGAACGGGGCCTTTGAGTCAATTCTTATTGTGTTAATTTGGGTACTTTTTTCCTCTGGGGCGTTGTTTAGGATGATAGTTTTTTGAATCACCGGTCTTTGACTGGGGATTATGTTGGAGTGGTTCGACAGCAATATCGTGGGTCCGAAAAAATAAGCTGTTTTCAATGTTGAAAAAAGGGTTACAAAACTCTCGCGAAGAAATTTTTGTCGATTATTCTTGACGGAAAGGTCGCGACGTGATAATTAAAAGTTCACGATTGATAATTAAGGATAGAACGTTTGTTTTGGGATAGAAAGGAGGCCATCATGGCGAGAATTACATTCACTTGGGCACTTATTGGTTTATTAACCGTTTGTATCGGTTGTCAGACTACGAATACTGGCAGAAGCCAGATTATACCGAGCAGCTCGCGAACGGTTACCGCGGCCAGCGTCGTCGATTTTTCGGATACGAGTGAAGCCGATTTGGTCGAAAAGATGGCCGTCAGCCGGGAAGCTTATCGCCAGGGGCTCGAAGTTTTGGAAGCTTATTATGGCCGGGTTGGTAACTATCAGAAGCAGCAGTGGGCTCGTCGGGAATTGCAATCGTTTGATACGATGACGAAATATGACTACATCCTGAGTCCGGAATTCACGATGCCGAACAGGAAACCGATCGCTTCGATCCCCGAGGCGGATCGTCTTTACTTCGAGGCGGAAGCGTTTGAGAAGCAAGCCGGACTCCTTCCCGTTTTAGACTTGCCGATTCTCAAAGATGAGAACTCCCTGCGTTTGGCCCTGTCGAAGTACAACCAGCTCGTCAAGATGTATCCATCGAGCGATAAGATTGATGATGCGTCGTACAAGGCCGGGGTCATCTATGAGTATTTTAAGGATTATTCCATCGCCTTGTTGTATTACCAGAGCGCCTATGAGTGGGATCCTGACGGATTATATCCGGCGCGGTTTAGAGCGGCGCGTCTTTTGGACAAACAGCTTTATCGAAAGGACGAGGCGGTTCAGCTCTATCAACAGGCGATCAAAACGGAAGGCCGATATGAACGATACCGGGAATGGAGAGAGTTTGCCGAAAAGCGTATCAGCCAGTTGCAAAGGCTCGATGAAGGACAGAGCCAATAGTGACCGGCGTTTTCATGCGATGTTTTACTTGTGAAATCTCGGGCCCGGCCGGACGGCGGGCCCGTTTTTTTATGCCGACGCCATGCTGTTGGATTTTGAAAAAAAGCTCGCTTCTTTTCTGAAAGGGCACGACCTTTTGAGTTCGGTTTCAAACGTCGTGCTGGCCGTTTCCGGGGGAGCGGACTCGATGGCGCTTCTTTATGCCATGCAGACGCTTAAGGACGAAAGGTTTTGTACGGCTCGGTTCATTTGTGCTCACGTTAACCATCAGTTAAGAGGCGTCGAAGCGGATTTGGATGAGGCGTTTGTGATTGCTGAGGCTTCCAGACTGAAGTTGGACGTGACAACCAGGCGGGTGGACGTTCGCAGCTATGCCCGAGATCACAAGCTATCTATCGAGACCGCCGCACGCCAATGCCGGATGAAGGCCCTCATCGAAATCGCGAAAGAAAACAACTGTGAACGGATCGCTACGGCGCATCAAAAGAATGACAATGCCGAGACGGTTCTACATCGTTTAATTCGCGGGACTGGCTATCGCGGTCTTGGCGGGATTTGGCCGAAGCGCGTTTTCGCGGACGGCGTGACATTTATCCGGCCGATGTTATGTGTCACGCACGAGGAAGTGATCGAGTATCTAAAGACGAGAAAGCTGCAATGGCGCCGGGATCGAACGAACACCGATTGTACGTTTAAGCGTAATTATATCCGGCATTGTTTGCTCCCGGCGTTGCAACGGGATTGTGACGATTCTTTGGTGGAGATGTTGTTTGGGCTGTCCCGATCCGCCCGTCGATTTTACAGTCGGGTTTGTGAAAGAGCGGATGACGTGTGGCCGAGTTTGGCTGAATGTACTGCCGAGAACGCAAAGCTTAATCTAAACAAATTCCAGAATGAGTCACCGCCGGTCGGGATTGAGCTGATACGGCGAAGTCTGGATCATCTCGGTTGCGGCCAGAGGGATTTGACCCGACGGCACTACGAACGGATCATTCAGTTAACAGCGCAGAATATCACCGACGGAAAAATCGAGTTGCCGGGTAAAGTTGTTGTTCAGCGTGATTATGAGAAGTTAATTTTCTCTCGTAGTCGTGGTGTGGACCGTAGGGTGGGCTTTAGCCCACCAGTCCGACTCAACGTTCCGGGGCAAACGAGGTATGGCAAGTATTTGATAGAGGCATCAATTCGTTCTACCAATCAAAATACATTCATGTCAATGGGTGGCAGAAATAGCTATATTGAGTGTTTTGATCTGGAAAAAGTGAAACAACCTCTAAGCATTCGTCTTCATCGACCGGGTGACAGGTTCGTTCCACTGGGTATGGCCGGGGAAAAGAAAATCGGTAAATTCCTGACGGCCCAACACGTTCCACACGATATACATCGGAAGATAGTTTTAATCGAAGACCAGGAGAGAATTATCTGGGTTTGGCCCATTCGAATCAGCGAGCAAGCCAAAGTCACTGTCGGCACGGCGCAAATCCTTCAATTACAAATAACCGAATCCGATCAGTAGAAAGTAAAGCCTCGTTTTCAAAGTGGGGGATGGACAATTTCATTGATGCGATGGGATGGGTGGAATAGAATGCAAGTCGAATGAAAAATGAAAGTAAACAGATCGGAGAAAAAATGAGTGCGAGAGGTTATACGCGCCGTCGTTTTCTCAAAGCTCTCGGAGTCGGCGCAGCGGCGTTAATGGCGCCGAGGTCACTTCGGGCTAAAAAACCAGATAACCAAAAGCCCAACGTCGTGTTTATTTTAGCCGATGATCTCGGATACGGCGACCTGAGTTGTTACGGCGCGACGAAAGTACGCACTCCGAATATCGATCGACTGGCCCGGGAAGGCCGGCGCTTCACCGACGCGCACTCTCCGGCGTCGGTCTGCACGCCCACGCGTTACAACCTGCTCACCGGCCGCTACGCCTGGCGCACCTGGGCGAAATCGTCGTGCGTCTGGTCGAACGACCCGTTACTCATCGAGCCGAATCGTTATACTCTTGCAGACCTATTCAAGCAGCAAGGGTATCGAACGGCTTGTCTCGGGAAATGGCATCTCGGTTTCGGCCAGCCGAATATGGACGGCTGGGACGACGTGCTCGGACCGGACTATAATCGAGAGCTTCGGCCGGGACCGCTCGAAGTAGGATTTGATTATTTCTGGGGTGTTCCGCATGTGGGCCAGTTTCCGCACGTTATCATCGAAAATCACCGCGTGCTCGGATTAAGCTCCGATGATCCCATTCGCATTCTTCCCGACAAACGGCCGGGGTATGAAAAGGATTATCTCCATCGCCCGCGGAATGGCGCCACGGCGGCGCTCGGCGTCGAGGGCGGCGAAAGTGCCCGGTACGAACACGAAGACCTGGCGATGATGCTTACCAAACGGGCCGTTGATTGGCTGGGCGAGCAATCGGCCGGGAAGCCCTTCTTTTTATACATGGCCCACCGAAATATCCATGGTCCGTTACGTCCCAACAAACGGTTTAAAGGCAAGAGCGAAATTGGAACGTATGGGGATTTCCTTCAGGAGTTGGACTGGTCCGTCGGCGAAGTGCTCGATGCTCTCGATAAAAACGGGCTCGCAAAAGACACCCTCGTCTTCTTCTCGAGCGATAACGGGGGCGTCGTACGATACAAGCCCACCGATTCGGCCTCGATCAACGGCCACAAGGTGAACGGCCCGCTTCGCGGCCAGAAGACCGATGCTTACGAAGGAGGACATCGCGTTCCCCTGATCGCGCGCTGGCCCGGCGTCACCCCCGCGAATACGGAAGATTCGTCCCTTATCGCGCTGACGGACATGCTGGCCACGTTCGCCGATTTCTTCGGCGTTCAACTACCTGACGACGCGGGCGAAGACAGTTTTAGTTTTCTGGGTGCATTGCTCGATCAACGTCCCCAACAGGTGGTCCGAGAAGCGATGGTCAACGACAGTTATTTTGGCGTCTTTGCGATTCGCCAGGGCGACTGGAAACTGATCTTGGGCCAGCATGGGGGCGGCGCCGGATCGCAGACCATTGCTCACGATCCGAGCAAACCCGCCGGGCAGCTTTACAACCTTCGTCGTGACCTCGCTGAGTCTATCAATGAATACGACAAACATCCTGAGATCGTTAAATCGTTGTCGAATCTTTTGGAGCAGTACAAACAAACCGGTCGCAGCAGGCCGAAATATGGAGACAGGAGATAGACGTATGCGAAAAGACCAAAAGACCCGCCGCGATTTCCTTAGAGCCATTGGTTTTGGTATCGCTTCTCTTACAGTGCCGAAGGTATTTTCATCCGAAGGCCGTGATACAAGAACGAATATCATCCTGATCCTGGCGGACGATATGGGCTTTTCAGACTTGGGTTGTTATGGCGGGGAGATTGACACACCGAATCTGGATAAACTGGCCGCGGAGGGATTGCGTTTCTCCCAGTTCTATAACTGCGCCAAATGCGCGCCGACGCGCACGTCCTTACTTACCGGCTTATACCATCAGCAGACCGATATCAAAGAAAGTAAGAACTGTGTCACCATCGCAGAGGTTCTCCATCGAGCCGGCTACACCACACTGGCCTCCGGCAAGTGGCACGTCGGCAGCACGCCGCTGGATCGCGGATTCGACCGCTACTTCGGCATGCTCGGCGGGGCGTGCAGCTACTTCGTTCCGGATGAAACATTCCGCCTGGATCGAAAGCCGTTTAAGACGGACGATAAGAACTTCTATACGACGAACGTGTTTACCGATTATGCCATGAAATTTCTCGACGAGGCCGCGCAAAAAGAGAAACCGTTCTTTCTTTACCTCGCCTATAACGCGCCGCATTATCCATTGCACGCCTTACCCGAGGATATCGAAAAGTATCGGGGTAAGTATATGAAGGGCTGGGACGTCGTTCGTCAGGAGCGCTACGATCGATTAATCAAATTGGGACTGATCGATAAAAAATGGGCCATGAGCGCGCGGGGCGCCGACCG
>JAFGTG010000287.1 GCA_016934255.1 Sedimentisphaerales bacterium | reverse complement strand
ACGCAAACCGAGATTAATCGGCCGGGCTTGCTCAGCTTTTGCTCGGTGAGTATTCGTGGGAACGATGTTTATCGATGTCGGCCTGAGGAGAATTACGGATTCTGTAAACATTCACCCGACCAGGAGCAGGCACAATACCTTGGGGGATATCCATCGATTGCCTCGCCGATTCTTCTGAAAGAAACGGGCGTCTATGGCGGTTTGGATGGCTGTTTGTATATTGTTCCGCTATCCGGCAATGGACACGTATGGTCATTCGAGACGGCTTTCGGAAATGCAATCACCGCTCCAGTTGCGGTCTGTGACGGCCGGATTTACTTTGGTTGTGAAGATGGTTATCTTTATGTTTTGGGGCCGGACGGTAAAGCTTCCTTACCTTCAAAAGATCTTCAACTTCAAAAGATTAGAAGTCCATTGACAAGCCGGAAGACCGATCAGAAATATAACTGGTTCACAAATTTCGCGAACTTCGCCACGACGAACGCGAACGATCAGGATCTGGAGCCTCCTTTCAAGATGAAATGGATTCGACGCTATGAAGGTACGTTCAAGCATATTCCTGTTTGCGGTGGTGGTCGGATGTACACGCATACGTCCGAAGGGCAGATTTTTGCTATCGAGCAGGAGACGGGCCGGCTTCTATGGCGACGGTACTGGCCCAGCGTGCACGTTTCATTTACAGCTCCTCTTTATTACAAGGAACGTTTGATCGTACCCCAGGCGGGATTGAAAAAATCATATATGCGTTGTCTCGATGCGGCCACAGGGGAACTCATTTGGGAAGCGTCGTTTACCGGTTCGCCAAGTTGGAGTCGGCAACAGCCGCCGATTATCTATAAGAATCTTGCCATTTATGTCTTTGGCTCGGGCAAATACGCGCCCCAGGGCACGGAGAAGGCTTATGTGCATAAAGGTGAGCCGGTTGAAGCCGCGGGCAACGTTGAGATCATGAGTTGGATTTACAGCCATAACAATCCGTATTATCCCTTGGACAACAAACCATTGATCCGGGCGTGGGATGTGGATACAGGAGAAGAAGTCTGGACCATCGACTTTTCACAGTTCGGTTCCGGCGGTAACGATTCCGGCTTATGCTTGACGGATGACACGATCTATTATTCAACCTTTTTTGGATATGCATCGAGAACGAAGGCCGGCCGGCCCAAATCGAAGGGTCTGACTGCCGCAATCGATCCGGCCACCGGACAGGTTATCTGGCTGACGACAAAATATTATGTCACGGCCGGCTGTACGATCTCGACGGAGAATGGACGTCTGTATTTGGGGGGATACAATCCTCCGGATGAAGAAACCAATGATCGCTATGTATTTTGTCTCAATGCCGAGAGTGGATCATTAGTGTGGCGCTCGGAGCCGGTCGGAAAGGCGGTTAACGTCGTGACGATAGGAAGCGATTTTGTTTTCGTGCATGGTTCGACGGGCCAGCCGAGTCACGTTATCGATAAAAAAACGGGCAAGCTTCGATCCACCTTCGACAAAAAATATGCCTGCACGCGGTTCACTTTCTCGGAGCCTTATCTGCTGGGTCCCAATGTGGACATGATCGACATCACGAATGACAATAAGGTCATTTCCTCTGGGCCGTGTATCGATGCGCGTGAGTGTGTGGGAGCAATTGTATCGAACGGCCGGATTTTCTATACCTCCCAAGCCAATGGACTACAAGTTTCGAAGGTTTATGGTTCGGAGGCAAAGTAATTCATCTAAGGACCGATTGGAGGTTGTTGCGATGTCATTGACTCAAATGGTTTATGTATTAACGATACTCGGCGTTTCAATATGCTCCGCAGGATCTCAAACGGCTAAACCCAGGCGTGTACCTGCCTACAGTGACATCCAATACGGTACGCACGAGCAAAACGTGATTGATTTCTACAAGGCAGAATCGGATGCGCCTGCGCCGTTGGCGGTCTTTATCCACGGCGGCGGATTTCGAGGAGGCAGCAAGAGGAGTCTGAACCGCAAGGTCTTGCGAGAGTTGTTGGATGCGGGGATCTCAGTTGCCGCTGTCGAGTATCGTTTTATCTCACACAAGCCTTTACCCGCGGCGCATCACGATTCGTTGCGAGCGCTTCAGTTTATTCGTTCCAAGGCGAAGGAATGGAATATCGACAAAACACGGATCGGGGCGTTTGGCGGCTCGGCCGGCGCGCAGATTTGTATGTGGCTGGCATTCCACGATGAAATGGCCGATCTGTCGAGTCCTGATCCGATGAAACGTGAATCTTCGCGTCTGACGTGCGTCGCCACCAACGGCGGCCAGACCACGATGGACTTTAACTGGTGGATGCGCTGGGTTCCGGGTTATGAGAAGCCGCATCGCGAACGAGGTGAAGCATTTGGTGATATTACGGATGAAGAATTTGACAAGATAGTACAGGATATTTCAGCGTTATCTCTTATTTCCGCTGATGATCCGCCCATTTTTATGAGTTACGGTATGAAGCCGGACGATACGGTACCGACCGATACGAAAAGGGCGCAGAACTGGAAAGTCCATCACGTCATCTTCGGTATCAAGCTCAAGGAGAAAATGGACGAGTTGGGTGTGGAGGCGGACCTGAAATATCCCGGAGCTCAGACAACCTACACGTCCATTGCCGACTTTTTCATCAAAAAGCTCAAGCCGAAGAAGGGATAAAATGAACTTATTTTGTTGTTTTCTTCTTTCGTTTAGTTCCTTTTGCGGGATCGTACTGCGCGTTCGCTTGTGAAGGCATTTTTGCTCCGGTCCTGGCCATCCACGCCAAAAGGGCGTTTAGCAGTTCGTCCCGCTTGTCCTTGCGGATTAGAGCCAGATCATTACGTTCGCCGATATCTTCTCGCAGATTATACAGCTCCACTGCTTTATTCGTATCGATTTTCGAACGCCCTCCATCCAGTACCCACTCCTCGTGAAATAAGTGCAGTTTCCAGTCCCCTTTACGAATCACCGTCACCGGCCGTGTCCGGAATACCTGATCTCGCGATCCCGAATTCGGCCGATCCAGATACCCCGGAAAATGCCAGAAAATCACCTCTCGCTGTAATTTTTCTCGCCCTTTCAAAAGTGCCAGCAGACTCTCCCCGTCCAGTACCTTTCCTTGGGGTGCCTTCGCCTCGGCCGCATCCAGAAACGTGGGGTAGAGATCCACATTTTGGACCGGCACGTCGCACGATGTTCCCGCTTTCGTGACTCCCGCCCAACGTGCGATCATCGGAACCCGAATCCCGCTTTCGTAATACATTCCCTTAAAACCGCGCAAGGGCGCCTGTGACGATTGCGGCAATCCACCGTTATCCGACGTAAAAATGACCAGTGTATCCTTCTCCAATCCCAGTGACTTAATCTTGTCTAATACGATCCCCACCCCATCATCCATCTGCGCGTTCATCGCCGCATACTTTTCGTGCGAATGAACCTTTCCGGTTCCTTTTCCCGCAAACTTATCATACATTGCCTGTCTGGCCTGGATCGGCATGTGTGTTGCGTGATGCGAGATATAGGCAAAGAAAGGCCGGTCTTTGTTGATCTCCATGAACCGGCACGCTCCTTCCGTAATCTTGTAGATGTGCTTGGGATCGTTTGTTTTTTGGAATTCTTTTGCACTGGGCGGGGACGTATTTTTATCCACGTCGAAACCTTGTCCCGCCGGGAGTACTTCGTCCGTCGTGCCCAGATGCCATTTCCCGAACATTCCCGTTGCGTATCCCGCCGCCTTCAGCGCCTCTGCGACCGTCACGTTTTCCGCTGCAAGGACCGTGCTATTCGGGATCGGCTCCAGACGCATCTGGTTCACCGGCCCGCGCTTTGTGCTGTTCACGGCATATACGCCATGCCTCGGCGTATATTGTCCCGATATTAAACACGCCCGGCTCGGCGCGCAATTGCCGGCACATGCATACGCATTCGTAAAGACGACTCCTTCTTTCGACAGTCGGTTGATGTTCGGTGTCTCATATAAATCGCTGCCCGCGTATCCCGCATCCTTCCACCCCATATCGTCGATGAAGATCAGTACGATGTTCGGTTTTCGTCGTTCTCGACCTTTACAGGTCGTTGGTCCCAATATCGCCCCGGCTGCTCCCACGCCCATGATCTTCAAAAAAACACGTCTGTTCATTCTCATTGGCATGATCACACCTCCAATAATGATTTATCATTCCCAGTTATGTTGATAAATTGTTCTTATGCACTTTATGGTATTATACTCGATCTGAATGATTGATTTTCGTAGAGTTGCTTGGCGAGCAAAGCATATCCTTCGGCGATGGGATGACTGGCGTCGCGATAGAACTCGCTCGGCAGGGGAGGAGGAATGTAATAGGCTGCCTTGTTTTGCTGAAGCCATTTTTCGATTTTACATTTCATTTCTTGATAGACGTTAAAACTTTTTGTTTTGAGTATGTGTTCGTTAAAGGGCCCGACCAGGACGAATACATTATTGTCTCTTTCTCT
Source organism: Sedimentisphaerales bacterium (assembly GCA_016934255.1). GTDB lineage: Bacteria > Planctomycetota > Phycisphaerae > Sedimentisphaerales > Anaerobacaceae > JAFGTG01. The sequence continues at coordinate 8,278 of JAFGTG010000287.1, read as the reverse complement.
TAGTAATTCAACGATTTGCCGAAAGAGGTTCCATTGAAGAGAAGATTCAAGCTCGACCCAATCGAAGTCTTGTTTGGTTACGCCTTTTTCCGTCCATGAAATATTTTCAACGAGATCGAGGTTTTCGGCCGTAGGAAGTCCGGCCAGGACCGCCTTGAAGGGGCACGTGTAAGGATGCTCAAGCGTCCAGGTCGGCATATCCAGATTATCGTAATAAACCATCCTCAAATGTGACGTCCAGCTTAGGAAAGAGAGGTGACGTTCGACGGCGATCAACAATCTCTTGGAGAACGAATCTTTGTAGCAGGGGATTTTGGGATCAAACTGCGGGACCAGCTTGGGATGGTTGAAACGGAATTCTTTATCGGTTTGTAGGTCGTGTTTTTGAGAGCTCATCCAGAGGGGATTGAGCTGGATGAGCACATTTTTACCTTTGATGTTTCGTCCGTAGTATTTTAGCAATCCCAGCAAAGCCGCCGGATGGAAACCATCCACACCTAAATTCGCAAACTCGTTCCGGCCAATGATTTTGTTGAGATCGCTCGCCAGTGTATTTTCTTTTGAAACATAATGTCCCCATATGACGGAATCGCCTACAACGAGTGATTTGACCTCGGAACAAGCTCTTTGGCAATTGCGATGATATAGCCAGTAGTCGCTGCCCAACGCGTAAGGTAATCGATAGTCCGGGCCAGCCTTGAATTGTTCGATGTGTCCCCAGAATGTCGGCGCAAAAAAGAAGAACCCTATGCATAGAATGGTGACGGCGATCCATTCAGAGCCGGAAAGGCGGATGGAGTTGGAGCCGTAAAGGACACTATACTCTTTTGTTTCGTTTGGATTTTTATGGTGATTGGTCATTTTAGAACTGCAAGTAAATAAATCCTTGTTCGCTTGATGGCGCGAAAATAGCTAAATAAAGAATCATCGCAATGACGATTCCCGTGCGTACGACTTTCAATTCGAGAATCCGCTTGAATCTCGATTCGTAAGCAAATTCATAGAGCCAAACCGCGAGAATCAGAAGCATTGCCAGTATGGGGCAATAGGGATTAGCCCATCCGGAAGTGAATATTCTCGCGATAATGGTCCAGGCGTCACCGATGCTGTTGGCCCGGAAAAAAATCCAGGCGAAGGTGACAACGCAAAATACAAAAAGCTGCTTGACGATTTTGGGCACCTTCTCTCTATAGAAGCTGGTTCTTTCCATTTCCCGCGTGAGGAGGCGGCCGAATGCATGGACGGCGCCCCAGAGGATAAACGTCCAGGCCGCACCGTGCCACAAGCCAGAAATCACCATCGTCAGAAAAATATTGCGATAGGTGTTGATTGTTCCTTTGCGGTTGCCGCCCAATGGGATATAAACATAGTCTTTAAACCACGAGGACAGGCTGATATGCCACCGCGCCCAGAAATCGCCCAGGCTCGTTGCGAGGTACGGATTGTTGAAATTCAGCATCAGGCGAAAGCCCATGATTCTGGCTACGCCTCTCGCCATGTCCGTATAGCCGCTGAAGTCGAAATAGATTTGCCAGGCGAATAGAAACGTCGCCAGAATCAGTGCCGGGGATTGGAATTGGTCGGGTGAGGAGTAAATTTTATCGACATACAGCGCCAGATAATCCGCCAGTGCGATTTTTTTGAAAAGGCCCACGATGAATAATGACAAGCCGTCCGTGATATCCTGGCTGGAGAATTTGGGCGCCGTGTGCATCTGGGGCAATAGGTTTTTGGCTCTTTCAATCGGCCCGGCCAGCAAACGGGGGAAGAGCGAGACGAACGCGGCGTATCGGAGGAAGCTCCGTTCCCTTTCCACGTTACCGCGGTAGAAGTCGATCGTGTAGCTCATGGATTGAAAAACGTAAAATGATATTCCAACAGGCAAAAGCATTCCCGGAGCGGGGACCGCATAGGAGATATGGAGGATAGATAAGAGACTATTGATATTATCGACGATGAAAGCGCCGTATTTGAAGAAACTCAGCAGCCCGATGTTGTTAATGATGCTGATTGAAAGCCACGCTTTCCGGCGCGTGCTTTTTTCCATTCGCGCGGCGACGATATAGTCGAGCAGGCTGGAATAAAAGATAAGAACGACGTAAAGCGGATTGAACCACGCATAGAAGACGTACGAGGAAACTAAGAGCCAGGGGAGGCGAAGCCGGGTGTTTTTCAGAGCCAGATAGATGGGATAGACGATCAGGAAGAATACAGCAAACGGCCAGGTGTGAAATAGCATAGGCGACCTTCTACCTCATTAAAACACGAATGTGAGCTTCAACCGATGCGGCCAGATCTTCCAGGGTATAACCACCTTCCAGGATAGAGACAAGCCGGTCCGAACAACACTCTTCGGCGATATGTTTGACGATTTCTGTGAGCCGGGAGAATCCCTCTTGGGTGACTCTCATCCCTCCAAGCAGATCGTTTTTGTGGGCGTCAAATCCGGCCGAGATCAACACGAAGTCCGGAGAAAACTTGAGCGCTGCGGGGGCAAGCGTTTCTTCGAAGGCGTTTACGTAGTCGTCGTCGCCTGAGCCAGCGGGTAAGGGCACGTTGACCGTATAGTTCAAACCGGCGCCGCTCCCTCTTTCCGCCCGGCTTCCGGTACCCGGATAGAAAGGATATTGATGAATGCTGAAATACAGCACAGTAGGATCTTCGTAAAATGTCGCCTGGGTTCCGTTGCCGTGGTGAACGTCCCAATCGACAATGAGGATTTTCGATAGTTGGTGTTTTTTTTGAATGTATTTGGCGCCAATGGCAATATTATTGAAGATACAGAATCCCATCGCCTTGTTCTCAAGGGCATGATGGCCGGGGGGGCGAACGGCACAGAACGCATTAGTGACTTTCTTTTCCATGACGTTGTCAATTGCCGTGAGCATACCTCCGGCGGCTAAAACGGCTGCTTCATACGTTTTTCGGGATATGGGAACGTCCGGGGAATCCAGGTACCCGGCACCGCCTTCACAATAGTTCTTCGCCCGTTCTATATACTCCGGGGAGTGGACGGTCTCTATCCATTTTAGGGCGGCAGGCATGGGTTTTAAGTCGGCTAATTGGGAATAGAGACCTTTCGCTTTCAACCTATCGACTATTTTGGTCAGTCTCTCTGGTCTTTCCGGGTGGCCGGGAGTGGTCTTGTGTTCGAGATAGATTGGATCGTAAACGAATCCTGTTTTCGCTTTCTTTTGGGTTTCTGTCATTATTTGTCACTTGGTGGATTGTCGGGGGCGCGTCTTACACAACGAAATCCGATGGCGTCACTGGCCAGGCACGTATCGTCGATAGAAGGATCGCTCGCACGATAGGCGGATCGACATGCCTCAGCACTGGAATTCCAGGCCCCGCCGCGAAGGACTCGTTCCTTGCCTTCTGTGGGGCCTTTGGGATCTTTCTCAGGGGATTGCGTGTAATAATTCGCGGCGTATAAATCATTGCACCATTCCGCCACGTTTCCGTGCATATCATAAAGCCCCCATGGATTAGGCGATTTCTGTCCGACGGGGTGGGTTTTCTTTGAGGAGTTATCTATGAACCATCCGTGGTCGTTGAGTTGCTTTGCATTTTTGCCGAAGCTGTATTCCGTACTCGTCCCCGCCCGGCAGGCGTATTCCCATTCGGCTTCCGTGGGTAGTCGATACCCGTTAGCATCGAAATTACACTTCCATGTTTCTTCATCGTAACAACGTTCAAGCCCCTCAGCGAGGGATCGCTCATTGCAATAGACTGCAGCGTCTGTCCAGTTGATTTGATCTAAGGGATTATTCGGGTCCTTGAAATGCGACGGATCGGATATTTGATGTTTCAGGAACTCGGTCTGCACGACTTCATAACGGTCCATCCAAAACGGACTGATCGAGACTTTGTGAACGGGCGATTCGTCCGCTCCTCCACCGGCGCTTCCCATCTCGAACGAGCCGCCCGGGATCACAACCATTTCAATGCCGCTTTCGGTTTTAATCACTTGCGGTTTACTACTCGTGTCCTCAGTACGACGACAGCCGAAGAAAACACAAAAGAGAAGTAGAATAAAAGCTACTCTGATGATTTTGTTGAATGGCATCGACATTTCCATACTCCTGAGAAAGCCTTAAAGAATTAACGGCTCGCAGTCCGAACGGGAACCCAATCCGGTTCCTTGTTGTGGTTTCCGTCATTGGTTACTTGTACCCATTTCCCGTTTAGGTCGGTCACGCAAATATTCCAGCCCGGGGCTTGGCAACCAACCATTTCATTCGATTCTGGACCGTAACTAAAGGCGATATATTTCCCGTCCGGTGAGAAGTCCGTATGATAGACCTCATATTCTTTTTCGCATTTAACGAAGCGGCGGACATCCGTTACTCGCGGCGGCGAAGATGTCAGATCAAGATTGCCCAGGCACAAATCCCAATCCGTTGCGCCCCATGTGATTCTTTGGCCGTTGAAATTGCAATCGGGTCTGCACCCCGTCACTTCGTATTTTGTAAGATCGAAGACGCCGTTGCCCTTGGCTTCGATGGCTAAAATGGCGTGCCTAAAGCCCATCCCGCCGTGCACGGTGGCAAGGAACCAGTTCCCGTCGGGCGACCAGCAAATATTATAAAGATGATGGAGGTCTTTATTCGGATGTTGTGAGTGTTTGCCGCTCTCCGTATCGTAGAAAAAGATACCTTTTGTCGCATAATCCTTGGTGGTATAGGGTTCGAATTCTCCTTTGAGATAGGCGATCGTTTTGCTATCCGGTCCCCAGCAGGCCTGACGGGCGTTATCGGCGACCTTTCTGCGTCCGGTACCATTAATATTCATATAATAAACATTACGAATCTTCTTACTATCAATTTGCTCATCGACGACAAAGCATATCTTACTGCCATCCGGTGATGCATGAGGATACAGTTCGTCAACATCGGGAGTCTTTGTAAGGTTCACAGGATCGGAACCGTCGGCATGGATCATATAAAGCTCCCAGTTCTCTTTGCCGTTTGTTTGTCGATAGGTCTCGTAAACGATCTTGAAGGGAATATTCTCAAGATTTAGTACGGAACGCGGATAGGGGGTTTCTCTTTTTTCTTCCTGGCCTGATTCACAGGCGGCTTTGTCGATCAGGATAAAGCAGAACAGCAGAGATAGAAAAGCACACGTGATACGATTTTGGTTTGTCATTTTTTCTCCTTTTCTTGAGGATTTATGGTTGGGGGAATCGGAACCCAATCGGGCTCCTTGTTATCCAGTCCGTCGGTTGTAATTTTCACCCATTTTCCTGATAGATCGGTCACGCAGATATTCCAGCCCCTGGCTCGACCGCCGACCTGTTGGCCTCCTCTCTCCGGGCCATAGCTAAAAACGATATATTTTCCGTCCGGTGAAAAATCCACATGATAGACTTTCGAGGACCGTGAACACTGTACGATTTTGTGCACATTCAACACTTGAGGGGCGCGATCGCTCAGTTCGATATCGCCGACGCACAAGTCCCAATCCGTCTCGCCCCACGTCATCCGTCGGCCGTCAAGGCTCAGGTCCGGCCGGCATCCTCTGACGCCGAAACGTTCCAGGTCGAAAACGCGTGTGCCGTTGGCGTCGAACGCAAGAATGGTGTCGCTGTACCCCATACCCCCATGAACGGCACAGAAGAACCAATTCCCGTCGGGCGACCAGCAAATGGCATAAAGATGGTGTAATGTTTGATTCACGTGCGGCGTGTGCTGTTTCGTTTCGAGGTCGTATATCATCAGTTCCGAGGTTGCATATTCTCTCGTACTATATCGTTCATATTCGCCTTCGAGATACGCGATCTTTTTGCCGTCGGGACTCCAGCACGGCTGGCGAGTGTTGTTCGCTATTTTAACCCGTTCCGTTCCATCGATGTTCATATAGTAAACATTGCGGGTCTTCCTTTGTCCTTCTCCTTCGTCAATCACGAAACATATCTTCGTGCCATCGGGAGAGGCATGAGGATACATCTCATCCAGATCGGGGGTTTGGGTAAGGTTGATCGGGTTGGAACCGTCCACATTCATCTGGAAAATTTCCCAGTTAAAGCGGTCTTCCGTCCTTCTGTACGTTTCGAAAAGGATTGTGTAGGGGATTTGACTTAAATCCAACGCCTCCGGTGCCGAAGGTCTCTTTAATACCCTAAGCTTATCTCGTGATCGTTGAACACCCAAAGACGGACTAATTATACCAATTATTAGAGTTAAAAATAGCCATACAGCGAGGATTGTCCCGAAAGACTCGTTCTTCGTGATGAACTGCTGCTTTTTCATATTCCCTCAATTTCACAAGTTTCAAACAACCTGGATAAAGCGTAATATGAGTAAGTATATATTGAACAAGGCATTCAATTCAACCGGAAATATTTTTCCTTAATAAGAAGGTGGACGGGATTTTCGCTTTCTGATAAAATCTCCACATCTCGATCAGGACCTATAGAGGTTAGGAATCTGAAATACCTGTAAATATTTATATGGAAAAGATTAAGGAGTTTCTATGCGGTTGGTGTTAATTGATAGTTTCAATGAAAACCGAATGCAGTTTTATCCCCTGGTTTTAGGGCGGCCCCTCTGGGAGCTTCGCTGCGGCATGACCTCGCTCGAAGAAAAGCTTGTGGCTCGGATTAAGCCAGATAGTGTAGTCTATTTCGTGCCTGAGTATATGGCCGGTTATTATAAAACCCAAACGGACAAGCCGGTCAATGATTTAAAAGCTCTGAAAGGTGAAGATTTAATTATTGTAGATCCACGGATCAAGGCCGATAGTATGGATCTTCCGAAGAAAAGCCAGGTCGGTTTGAGCGAGGAAGGTCAAGTGCTCTATGCTCGGATGACCAAAGAAGATAGTAAGAAAATATCTGCAGATAATATCGAGCAGTTTCTCGCAGAAGCGAAGGGCGTTTTGCCGAACGTTTCATGTACAGCGCCGACGTGGCAATATACGTGGGATCTGGTGTTAGCCAATCCCGCGCAACTAACGAAAGATTTCAAGACGGCCGGACGGAGCGGAATCGAGGGTAACATCGAGGAGCCTTCCGCCATTCGAGGCAGCAAAAAGGATGTTTACGTCGGTCCGAAGGCGAAACTGCACCCGATGGTTGTTCTCGACGCTGAGAACGGCCCGATCTATATCGACGAGGGCGTGGAGATTCATCCTTTCAGCCGGATCGAAGGACCGTGCTATATTGGCAGGAAGTCGATTATATTGGGTGCCAAGTGTCGTGAGGGCAACAGTATTGGGCCGATGTGCAGGATCGGCGGGGAAGTGGAAGAGTCGATCATACACGGATATTCGAATAAATACCACGATGGATTCCTGGGACACAGCTATGTCGGCGAGTGGGTGAATCTCGGAGCCTTGACGACCAATAGTGACTTGAAGAATGATTACTCGAATGTCTCGGTTATGCTGGATGGGACGCGATCGATTGATACCGGCTCGACGAAAGTCGGTTCGCTCATCGGGGATCATGCGAAGACGTCGATCGGCACGCTGCTTAACACCGGCTCGTACGTCGGAGCGATGGCGCTGATTATGGCGACGGGCAAGCCGTTGCCGAAACATATTCCGTCCTTTGGCTGGTTTATCGAGGGGAACGTTACGAAGGGTTTCGGAAAGAGAACATTGTATGGTACGGCTAAAACGGCTATGGGTCGGCGGGGATGTGAATGGACGGCAGAAACGGAGGCGATGTGGGATGCAGTATTTGAGATAACTTCCGACGTACGGAAAAAGGCCATACAGAAGGGCCGTAGAAGGTTGTTAACATAAATAAACGAATAGGAGTTGAACCTATGGCGACAGTAGAAGAACGTGTAAAAGCAATTACCTCGAAGAAGCTCGGCGTGGACGACATCAAATTGAACGATAGTTTTACGGCGGATTTGGGCGCGGAAAGCGTCGATTCCATCGAGCTGGTCGCGATGTTCGAGGAAGAATTCGGCATCGAGATGGACGAAGACGCCGCCCTGGCGGTACAGACAGTGGGCGATGCGATTACGTTCATCACGAACGTATGTAAGGAGCAGGGCGTTGAGATAGAGGAGTAACATAAGAAATGCAAATATCAAAGATTAAAGATCCAAATTGCAAAATCCCGGCAAGCCGGAATGTTTTTTGGAATAGTCCGCGAAGCAGCTCCGAAATTTTGCATTTTGCATTTTAATTCTTGGTTTGCCTCTGAAAAGAAAGGGCTTGTGATGAGCAAAGATAAAAAGAAACATCGACTGATCGATGCCAAGAAGCCGAATCTGTTGGACGAGATTTTTCCCTATGATTTACCTCCACTGATTCGTTT
>JAFGTG010000286.1 GCA_016934255.1 Sedimentisphaerales bacterium | reverse complement strand
TCGGATTTTAGAAAGAAAAAATCAAGAAAACAGATTTTTTCTTTCCAAAAGTATGCCTAACCTCCAATTTTGCAAAAGTCTTGTTATTAAGAGAAAGGCTCAAAGAGATTTCAACGGTATGAGCACAATAAGAGAATTAACATTAACGACGGCTTTGCCTGGGTGGCTTATGATTTGTTTCTTGAGCGTGGCGGCTGAGGCACAATATGGTGGGGGGACGGGACAATCCGATGATCCTTACCTGATTTACACCGCCGAACAGATGAATGTGATCGGCACTAATCAAAATAACTGGGACAAACATTTTAAACTCATGGCCGACATCGATCTAAGTCAATATTCCGGAAAGACGTTCGAAATTATCGGGACCAGCTCGAATAGTCCCTTCCGTGGCGTTTTTGACGGCAACGGCAAAAAAATTTTACGGTTCACCACAGGAAAACGTGATTACACGGGTCTCTTCGGGTATGTCAAAGATTCCAGTGCCGAGATTAAAAATCTTGGACTGATCAATCCGAATGTCAGGGCCGAGGGAGGAAGTAACGTCGGTTCGTTGGTCGGCTATCTCGATGAAGGGACCATTTCAAATTGTTATACTGAGGGGGGGAGCATATCGGGGAAGGAAACGGTCGGGGGTCTCGTAGGATACAATGAAGGGGGCCAACTCCGGGCTTGCTATGCAACCAGCCGTGTTTCAGGGGATGAAGAGATCGGTGGTTTGGTGGGGTATCTTCGTGGAACAATTAACAATTGTTATGCGAAGGGAAACGTTTCAGGAGATAAGTATGTCGGCGGACTTGTGGGAAGAGATCGTGGCGGTTTGGTCAGCCATTCGATGGCCACAGGCAAAACAACGGGGCAGGAGAGCAACGTCGGTGGCCTCATGGGAGGAAATTCGGGCTCAGTTGCTCATTGTTCCGCCTGGGGTGAGGTTTTAGGAGGGCGGACGGTGGGAGGATTGGTGGGAACCAATTCCGGTGAAGTCACTTGCTCCTGCGCGAACGGTCCCGTTACAGGAGAGAGTTATGTTGGCGGATTGGTGGGAAATAATGCTGAAATAATCAGGGATTGTTATGCTTCGGGCAGCGTTTCAGGTGAAGGGGTTATTGGCGGATTGGTGGGAAATAACTGGTGGCCCGGCAAGATTGACGACTGTTATTCCGTGGGCGGCGTTACAGGCACGACGTACGTCGGCGGTCTGGTGGGATACAACAATGAAGCGGTGATTCGGACTTCGTTTTGGGATGTTCGCACCAGTGGTCGAGATACTATGTGTGGGAGAGATTATTTCAGTACGGGCTGCAATGATGCCAATGGCGAGACGACCGCCGAGATGAAAACGGAAAGAACGTTCCTAAACGCCGGTTGGGATTTCATCGCTGAGAGCGCAAACGGGACGGACAATATCTGGAGCGTTTGTGAAGGCCTGGATTATCCCCGATTTGCATGGCAATTCCGTCTGGGGGACTTTGACGGCGATACACACGTGGATTTTGCCGATTTTGCCGTTTTCGCCGAGCGCTGGCTTGAAAACGACCATCCTTTTTTCTACTGTCGCGGCGCCGATCTTACCGGTGACGGCACAGTTGATTTTAACGATTTGGAGAAATTTTCCGGAGACTGGCTGGCGGAAAGTATAGGGACTTTGCGGGAAAACCGCTATCTTACTATTGATGATTTCGAGTCCTACAACGATCTTGATGCCGATGATCCTGGAAGCAACAGGATCTTCGATACGTGGTTGGATGGATTCGATAATTCATCGGCAAACGGCGCCGTTATCGGCAATTATTATCCTCCCTTCGCCGAGCGTAAGGTCGTTCACGGTGGCAGTCAGTCGATGCCGTATTCCTACAGCGCTTTCTTTAAGTCCTCGAAAGCGGAGCGGCTGCTTGATCCACCTCAGGATTGGACAACAAAAGGAACCGGCGCCTTAATCGTGTGGTTTTATGGAGATGAGTCGAACGTTTCGACGCCGATGAGTATTGTTCTCAACGGAAACTCAGTGGTTTATCATGATCATGCGGAGGTGGTACAGATAGAAGCCTGGAGGCAGTGGATCATCGACTTAAAGGTTTTTGACAATGTGGACCTGACGAACGTTCATTCCATTGCGATTTGTTTCGGTGATATAGATACGCCGCAGGCGGGCGGTACGGGTAAAGTGTTTTTTGACGACATTCAGGTCTATAAGCCCTAATGAAAAGACGAACCGCTTTGACCTATGTTCTGTCACAGGCTTTAACCTTTAAGGACCGCTAAGGGGATCATTCGGGCGACGGGTTTGGCCCAGCCGCACTCGACGACGATTCGGACGACTTCGTCGATATCCTTATAGGCGTCCGGGGCCTCTTCCTTAATTTTGCTTCGGTCGCCGGCGATCAATTTAACGCCTTCCATGCTCCGTTTGAATTGCGCGTCGCTGATTTGGCCGGTCGAGATGGTTTTGCCTTTGCGGGACTTTCCGCGAGCCGCGGCCCGGCTCATCACGCGACCGGCGCCGTGGTTGACCGAACTCAAGGATTCGGCCGAGTTGCCGGTACCGACGAGCAGGTAGCTTGCGGTTCCCATGGAGCCGGGTGTGATGATGGGCTGGCCGGTCTGGGCGAAGGGACTCCCCGTCATATCTTTTGGACCAAATGCTCGGGTAGCCCCCTTGCGATGCACCCAGAGCTGTTTGCCTTCGTGTGTCTCAAACTTGGCCATGTTGTGGGTCACGTCATAAATGAGTCTGAGCCGTGTTGGGCCGAACATTCTGTTGAAGCAACGCCGTACGAGCAGGGCCATAATGTGGCGGTTCGTGAAGGCAAAATTGGCCGCGGCGCCCATCGCCGAGATATATTTCTGACCGGTTTTGTTATCGGTCCGAAGGTAAGAGAGCATTTTCTTCCGACCTTCGTTCTCAGGAATGTCCGCGGCGATGTTCATATATCGATCTGCGATTTCGTAGCCGAATCGACGGGAGCCGGAGTGGATCATGACGACGATCTGATTCTCGAAAAGACCAAACGTTTTGGCTAAATCCGGATCGAGGATTTGCTGGACCTCCTGAATCTCAATGAAGTGGTTTCCTCCTCCGAGTGTGCCGAGCTGGTTGGCTCCTTTTTGAATGGCCGTCTGGGGAACTGCAGCGGGATCGGCGGGAAGATGACCGTTTTCTTCGATTCTCTGGAGGTCGTCGGCGAATTGGTCCGGATCGTAAGCTTCCCATGCCCGGTGGCCGGATTTCTCCGCAAGAGCGGGTATCGAGGCAACTCCTTTGTGGATAACGGCTTCGATTCCGGATTTGTCTAATTTAAGGTTATCTTTGCCTTCACCGAGGGGGATATCACGGGCAATATCGACGGCAACCTTATCCACATCGATCTCTCCCTTCGAGAAGGGGGTATTGAGCAGTCGCATCCCGCAATTGATGTCGTACCCGACGGCGGGGGGCATAATCGCGCCGTCCAGGCCCAATACGGCGCCGATGGGCACACCGAAACCGACGTGGATATCGGCAGTGGCGAGGACTTTCCTGGCCGGGGGCAGGCAGGCGGCGTCGTAAAGCTGGCGAACGGCGTCCGGCTCCAGATTGACGCGTTCCGAGGCGAAAATCGTGGCGTCCGTCACCATCAGGCCGCTGCGTTTGAGCCGCAGACGCAGGGGATCGATGCGTATGGGTTTTACGGATTGTTCAGACATTTCAGTTCTCTTTTTTTGTATATAGGCAATTTTTTTTCATTTTGTTTCGATTTTATCAGCTTTAACGGGAAAGTATAATATGAAAAGGACATTACGTGAATTTGGTGAGACTTTTACTGTAAAGCCCTGAATTCACTTGACAAAAGCCGATTTTTACGTTAAAGTAGATAATATTAAACACAGATATCTGTTGGGGATACGTAGCCTCGGCAGCTATGTCGCACGGAGTAGGCATTTGTATTGACGATTGAATATTGACAATTGACTATTACCTAAGTTGCATAAGGCTTAGAAAAGCTCATGACAATGGCGTCCGGCAAACAGCCATTTTTGAATAGTCAATAGTCAATCATCAATCGTCAATGAAAAAGGGTGTTTGCAGATGAAGATAAAATGGGCGTTTTTCGCTGTTCTGGCCGTATCTTTTTTCCTGGTTAGAAATTCGACACTTAGAGCCGTCAATACGACGGATATTGACCGGATCAAGGCCAAAGGTGTTCTGAACGACCAGGATTATAGAATCATTGACGAATTTCTCGCTGAAGCGGTGCAGGAATTGGTGCGAACGCGGGACCTTGCGACCATTGCGAAACGCCGTACCGTCATCATCAGCCGAAAAGGCACCCAGGGGCAATACGCCCAGCGGTATTCGGAAGCCGCTTATCAATATATCCAGGCCGGTTTTCAGGAAGCTATAACCCTACCGGAAGAGCGAAAAACCAACGTTATTGTGAATCTTCTGATTTTAATTGATGGATTGGAAGACCCCCGCCTGAACGATCTGGCGGTCATGTGGTTGAAAGATCAGAACATGGTCATTCAGTATTGGGCGGTGAGTTGTCTGACCAATCCCACGATCCTGACGCAGTTGACCGAAAACGTCGGATCGAATCCCGGGCCGGCACGGGCCATCGCAGAACGGCTCAAAGAGGTCGTCGAGCACAGCTCCGCTGAAATACTCTCTCGAATGACGCGTTTTGTCACCAGTGTCAACATTCCACAAAGTGAAGAGCTATTGCTCCTCATCGCCGATGAACGGATCAAGAGATATGCGGATTGGACGGTCAAGTTCGAGCTCTATGATATCGGTATCCTGAAACTGTTGGAAAGCAAGATCCCCTTGCCCTCTTCAGATTTTGGCGGACTTCCGACCACGACCACACCCCGAAAACCGGACGTGGCTCGGCGTTTCGCACAGTTATATTCCGATGCCGTGCAAAGGTACGTCAAGGGCAGCAATGCCGGCGTCCTGAATGAGACTCAGATCGGACATTTGATTTCTGTCTTGATAGAAGTTGAAGAAAAGTGTCTCAGCGAGCTTTTAGGCCAGCCTCAGCAGGGAATTAAAAGAGCTATCGAGCGAGAGAGCCTGACGGCGGTTTTAGAGGAGCATGATCGGTTGTTCGGTAATGAAACGACGCCCGGCCAATTACCTACAAAACTGGGATTTGACTATGGCACAACCGCGGATGGCGCCAAACGTACCTCACCTGTTCCCTTGCCTGATCCCCCTCAGTAACTTGTGAATAGTTCCTTATTTATCAATTCTGATACTTTAATAATATGTCGGAGTTAATCTCTCTGCTGTGTAGTAATCCCGCCCTGAAAATTTAACTTCGATACTTCTTTGCTGTGTTCGTCTATTTTTGATAAAATACGCCCCTTTACAGTAGTAGGTTGATGTGTTGATTCCAGAGATCTGACCGGCTTATTGAAAGGAGTGTACGATGGCCATGACCGAAGAAATAGTGTCCGCCTGTCTTGATGAATGTAAAGAGCATTTCACGACCGAGTTGCTTCCATTCTGGCTGGACCGGTGCAAGGACGATGAGAATGGCGGCTTTCTCACACATTTCGACAAAGACGGCAACGATACGGGAGAGAATGAAAAGTCCATGCTCGCCCAGGCCCGGACCGTTTATTCCATGGCATCTTCTCATCGCGCCGGCTACGGCGACGGTCGATGCGCCGAGTATGCAAAGCACGGCGTCGATTTTCTTATTGATAAAATGTGGGATAAAGAATATGGCGGCTTCTTCTGGATCACCGACCGGGCGGGCAACGTCACCTGTGATAAAAAGATCCTCTACGGTCTGTCCTTTATCATGTACGCCATGAGTGAATATACCCTGGCTACGGGAGACCCTCGCGGCGCCGAATACGCTGAGAAAACGTTCGATCAGCTCAAGAAATACGCGGCCGATACGATGTATGGAGGGTATTTCGAGATGTTTGAGAGGAACTGGGATCTCTGCGGTCCCGGTCCACAGGGCGGCGACCGAAAGACCCTCGACGTCCATATGCACTTAATGGAAGCTTTCACAACGCTCTATGAATGTACCGGTCAATCGATCCATCGGCGAACGCTCGTGGAGGATATCGACCTGCTTATCAAGCGGATTCTTCATACCGAATATGCGACCGGCATTCCGCAATTCACCGTCGATTGGATAGTCGCGCCGCAGATCAAATTCGACATCGTCTGGGGGTGGGACCGTTTTGCCGAAGGCGGGAAAAAAGCACATGCCGAGAATAATACCTCCGCGGGGCATAACGTCGAATTTGCCTGGCTGCTCGCCCATGCGACGGACATTATGGGGTGGGGCTTCAAGGAGTACCGGGGTATTATCAAGAAGGCGATGGATCATGGACGGGATAACGGCATCGATCCGAAATACGGCGGTGTGTACGTCGAAGGCCCGCACTCCGGCGGCGTGTATGATATGGAGAAGGAATTCTGGCAGCAGGCCGAGGTGATGATCGGTATGCTGGAGGGGTGTTTGCGTTTCGGGCCGGAGGACTATTGGCCGGCATATGAGAACGTGCACCGTTTTGTGTTCGATCAGATGATTAACCACCCGGTGGGCGAGTGGTGGCCGTTAACGACGCGGGAAGGCGAGCCGATCTGGACGCATATGAGCCATTCCTGGAAAGTGAACTACCATACGATCCGCTGTATGGTGCAATGTATCGAACGACTTGAAAAACTGCTTGAGACGCTCTAATAAAAAAAGTTCTTGTAAAATGATGATAGTATGAAAAGCTGGCTGGAAGTTTGTTGCAACGAATAAATCCTAAGCACGAAATTCTAAATTCTAAACAATTTCAAATGTTCTAAATGCAAATATTCAAAACAAGTTATCGGCAACCTGTAGGGCGGATGACTTACGTTGTATACAAGCGTGTGTTTTGGATTTCTGTTATTGGAATTTTGGATTTGTTTAGGATTTAGATATTAGGATTTAGTGTTTATCGTGTTGACGTTTTTACTTTCAAGCCGGGATGTTCTTTCTTTTTCCCACATGGGACAATAACTATGGATTACCAGGGTCGATACGACATCTTTGATCTTAGTCGAATCAGCACCTATCCGCTGGATACGCGCTCCAATAAAGTGACTCTCAGTGATCTCGTCCGGCCTGAAGATGTGAGTGATCTTACGATCCATTTGCCTGACGAGATTGCTCGGGATGTTGAGACGATTGCCCGGGAGATAGTTGAATCGCGTCGTATGAATAAACCCGTGGTTCTTTTCACCGGCGCCCACCTGATAAAGAATGGTCTTGGGCCTTTACTTGCCGATCTTGTGAAGCGTGGTCTTGTGAGCCTTGTGGCCGGTAATGGCGCTACGGCTATCCACGATTTCGAGTTGGCGCTGATCGGTCAAACCAGCGAGAACGTCCCGGATGCACTCGGCAAGGGCCGATTCGGTATGGCCTATGAATTTGCCTATATCAACTATGCTCTATCTGTGGGTAATCAATGTGAGCTCGGCTATGGTGAATCTCTGGGGAGAATGATGTGTGACGAAGAGTTTCAAAAGCAAGTTTTCGCTTTATCGGCGAAAAAGAATGCGTCGAAGCAATTTGCTCATCCGGAAGTGAGCGTACTGGCGGCTTGCTATGAAAATAACGTTCCTTTTACCGTGCACGTCGGGGTCGGGACGGATGTCATCGACCAACATCCATCGTTTGACGGTGAGGCCAAAGGGGGCTGTTCCGGCCGAGATTTCCTGATCTACACGCAGGAAGTCTCCCATCTGACGGATGGCGGCATCGTGCTCAATATTGGGAGTGCCGTGACCGGTCCGGAGGTCTTTCTCAAGGCCGTCTCGATGGTGGCGAACACCGGCTATGTCCCCAAGAACATTATCACGGCGGATTTTGACCTCCGTCACCATGACGCGCGGGTGATGAGCGATGAATCCGAGCAGGGCTATTATTATCGCGACCAGAAAAGTGTGGTCACGCGAATTCCCCAGGCGTTTGAGGGAAAAGGCTATTATATTCAGGGCAATCAGAAACAAACCTTTCCTTTGCTCTATAAGAAGATTATGGAACAGTTACAAGGCACGACAGAATGAAGCAAGATCGCATCAAGGATATCCTCAATCGAATTAAGAATGTTAACGTGGCCGTCTATGGCGATTTTTGTATTGACGCCTATTGGGTGTTCGATCCCCGAGGCTCGGAAGTTTCGGTCGAGACGGGCTTGCAGGCGCAGGCGGTCCGCAAGCATTATTATTCGCTCGGTGGGGCATCCAACGTGGTGGCGAATCTGGCCGCACTTGAACCGGCGGCGATTCAGGTCATTGGTGTTATCGGGGATGATATTTTTGGAAGGGAATTAACTCGCCAGTTCAATGAGCTGGGTGTGGATACGACGTGGCTGGTGATTCAAAAAGAGAATTTCGATACGGTTACGTTCGGAAAACCCTATCTTGAGGGGAATGAGCAGCCGCGGATGGACTTCGGCTTCTTCAATATCCGATCCGAAGAAACCGACCAGGCCTTGTTAGATGGCATTAAAAATGCGTTGCAAAATGCGGATGTTCTGATTGCCAATCAGCAAGTACCCGGATCGATTACTAACGAATCTTTCATTGAACGAGCCAACGATCTATTCCGGGAGTTCGACGACAAGATCGTCCTGCTGGATTCCCGGCATTTCGGTCACAAGTTCAAACATATTTATCGCAAAACCAATGATTTGGAAGCGGCGACCTTGAACGAGGTCGAAGTTCAGCTCGACGACGTTATTCCACTGCCGGATGTGCAAAAATACGCTAAGAATCTCTATCAGCAATTCAACAAGCCGGTCTTTCTCACTCGCGGCGCACGGGGAATTTTGACCGTCGATTCGGAGGGATTGCATGAAATTCCCGGGATTCAACTTCTGAAAAAGCTCGATATCGTCGGAGCGGGCGATACGGTCACCAGCGCCCTGGCCTTATGTTTGGGGGCGGGGGTTGGTCCCGCCGAAGCCGCCGAATTCGCCAATCTGGCCGCGGCGGTCACCGTACAGAAACTATTCCAGACGGGAACCGCCTCCGGGCCTGAAGTGCTCGAAATCGGAAAGGACCCGGATTATATTTACCAGCCGGAACTGGCTCAAGATCGGCGCAAGGCGACGTATTTGGGCGGGACCGAAATCGAGTTTTGTAATGAATCCATTCCGGTGGGGCACATCAAACATGCCGTTTTCGACCACGATGGGACCGTCAGTACGTTAAGACAGGGGTGGGAATTGATTATGGCGCCCGTCATGATGAAGGCCATTCTCGGCGATCAATACGAAACGGCGGACGAGGCCCTATATCACAAGGTGCGCGATCACGTTATTGACTATATCGACAAATCCACCGGCATCCAGACCATCGTTCAGATGGAAGCCCTGGTCGAAATGGTCAAGGAATTCGGTTTCGTTCCGGCCCAAAAAATCCTTGATAAATTCGGTTACAAGAAAATCTACAACGAGGCTTTAATGGAGCAGGTGAGCGGGCGAATCGAAAAATTCGAACGAGGGGAGCTCGATATCAACGATTATACCGTCAAAGGCTCCTTGGAATTTATCCGGGCTCTGAAGCAAAGAGGAGTCAAAATTTATCTTGCCAGCGGGACGGACCTCCAGGACGTTGAGGCTGAAGCGAATGCACTGGGCTATGCGGATCTTTTCGATGGCGGGATTTATGGAAGTGTCGGTGACATTACGAAGTATTCCAAGAAGATGGTGATCGATAAAATTATGACGGACAATCACCTTCGAGGGCCGGAGCTTGCGGTTTTTGGCGACGGACCCGTTGAGTTACGGGAGTGTGTCAAACGTGAGGGAATCGCTATTGGCATCGCAAGCGATGAGATTCGCCGCCACGGGCTCAATATCGAGAAACGCACCCGTTTGATTAAAGCCGGGGCGCACGTTATTGTCCCTGATTTTTCACAATATGAACATCTTTTGAAGTTCCTGTTCGGAAAAGAATAAGTCTCGTCACATGAGGTTGGCTCAGAGATTTTCGAGCTCGTCGAGAAAGGAATCATCGCCGTCCGTATCCAGCCCTGGAAGGCTGTCGGAAGGCGCTTGTTCCGGTTTTTTCAGTGCGGTGCCTTTTTTAGCCGCCGGTTTGGGTTTGGCGGGTTGGGGCGGTTTGATCTCTTGGGGTTCACCGTCAATTTGGAGCAAAAAAGTCAGCGGGCCAATCGTAATATAGTCGCCTGCCTGAACGGTGGCGTCACTGATGCGCTTGCCATTGACGAACGTGCCAACTTTTGAATCAAGATCGCGAATTTTGATCGCCTCATTGTTCTGACTGAGCTGGCAATGCCTTCTGGAAACACTTTTAAGGGGAATGTATAAATCACAATCGTGACGCCGACCGATGACCGTCAGATCGCTGGGCAAGGAAAAAGCTTTTTGTGAGCCGTCTTTTTTAAATAACACCAAATTCGCATCCATTTGGCTTCCTCCTTCATCATTTCGCGATAAACCACCGACTAATCCATTATAAGAAGAAACGAATAATATTGCAAGAGAAATCGGACGATAAATAGTGTTGACAGGGCCGGAGCAGTGGAGTAAATGTAATGATTCTAAGTTATATAAGGAAAGTAAAGGCAAAATAACTCAGAAACCGGATAGATCGATGGCAAGAATTACACTGCCTGACGGCAGCACATTAGAAGCGAATGATGGAACCACAGCGGCGCAAATCGCCGAACAAATAGGCCCGGGCCTTGCGAAAGCCGCCGTCGCGGCCAAAATTGATGGGCAATTGGTGGATTTATCGACGCCCCTCCAGGGGGAGGTCGCCGTCCAAATCATCACGCCCAAAGACGCGGAAGGGCTTGAGGTGATGCGGCATAGCTGCGCGCATATTATGGCCGAGGCGATCTGTCGTCTTTGGCCGGATACCAGGCTGGTTTACGGTCCCGCGGTCGAAGATGGATTTTACTATGATATTGATCTCGACGAGCCGGTCCGGCCGACGGATTTCGAGCGGATCGAAGCGGAAATGGCGAAGATTATTAAGGCGGATACCCCGTTCGTTCGTATCGAAATGGGCAGGGCCGAGGCCGTGAACAAATTGGCCGGCGATAAGTATAAAATCGACAATATCAATCGGGCGGATAGTGACGTGATCAGTTTCTACTTGCACGGAGACGGTTTCGAGGATTTATGTCGGGGACCTCACGTGCCGAGCACGGGCAAGGTCGGAAGCTGTAAGGTCATGTCCGTGGCCGGAGCGTATTGGCATGGCGATCCGACGCAGAAAATGCTCCAGCGCGTCTATGGCACCGCCTGGCCGACGAAAAAAGACCTCGATGATTATCTGCAGAGGCTTGAAGAGGCCAAGGCGCGGGACCATCGTGTCCTGGGCAAACACCTCGATCTGTTTAGTTTCAACGAGGCCGGTCCCGGCTTCGCATTTATGCACGCCAAGGGAATGGTGATCTGGAACGCCATTGTGGACTTCTGGCGGAGCGTTCATGATCGATATGAATACGAAGAAATCCGCACGCCGATCATTCTCAACGAGCAACTCTGGCATCGAAGCGGCCACTGGGATAATTATAAAGAGAATATGTACTTCACCGATGTCGATAATGTCGGCTATGCCATCAAACCGATGAATTGTCCGGGCGGATGTCTGGTTTATAAGACCCGTCAGCATTCGTATCGTGAGTTTCCGATGCGCGTCGCTGAGCTGGGGCTCGTCCATCGCCACGAGGCCAGCGGTGTGATGCACGGACTCTTTCGCGTTCGACAGTTCACCCAGGATGATGCCCATATCTTTTGTACGCCTGAGCATATCACGTCTGAAATCATTGGCGTTATCAATTTGACCTTCGAGATTTATCGGGCCTTCGGATTCGAGGATTTCCACATCGAGCTATCCACCAAGCCTGAAAAGCATATCGGCTCGGACGAGATTTGGGAAACCGCCACGCATGCGCTCAAAGAAGCCCTTGCGGCAAAGGGTATTGAATACCAAATTAATGAGGGGGACGGGGCATTTTACGGGCCGAAAATTGACTTTCATATTCAGGATTGCCTGAAACGATCCTGGCAGTTGGGAACCATTCAACTGGATTTCTCGATGCCGGAGCGTTTTGAGATGGTCTATACCGATAAAGATAACACGGAAAAGACGCCGGTGATGATCCATCGGGCAGTGTTGGGTTCTTTCGAGCGTTTTATCGGAATTCTGATTGAACACTACGGGGCGAATTTCCCGGTTTGGCTCTCGCCGGAGCAGGTGAGGATTCTGCCGATCAGCGAAAAAAGCAATGAATACGCGGAAAAGGTCAAAGCGGCGTTAAAAGAGGCCAAATTGCGTTGTACCTGCGATTGTTCCGATGAGAAAATCGCGGCCAAGATCGCACGGGCCCACGGAGAAAAACTCCCGTATATGCTGGTTGTGGGTCCCAAAGAAGCCGAGTCCGAGACCGTGAACGTTCGGATTCGAGGGATCAAAGAAAGCAAAGGTATGGGGATCACTGAATTTTTAGCAAGGATGAAAACGAAAATTGCCGACAAGAAAATTGACTTGTCATTGTAGAGGTTGAGGTTTATACTATAATATTCGAGAGTGGATCCCTAAAGGGGTCCGTATAAAATTGATTACTTTTGGAAAGGTAAGGTGGCGCACTATAAGTAAACAAGGTTTAAAGGTAAATGGGGGGATTCAGGCCAGAGCGGTCCGCCTGATCGATCATGAGAATAATCAGGTGGGTATCATCGATACGCATGAAGCATTGGCCCGGGCCCGTGAGGTCGAGTTGGATCTCGTGGAAGTAGCCCCGACGAGCGATCCTCCGGTTTGCCGGATCATGGATTACGGCAAGTGGTTGTATGAACAGAAACGAAAGGCTCGCGAGGCCCACAAGAAGCACTCGCGTCATGCCGCTACGTTAAAAGAAATCAGACTTCGACCCGAAACCGATACGCGTGACCTGGAAATCAAGCTCAAACACGGTCGGGAATTCCTGGAAAAGGGTCATAAAGTCCAATTCACCATGTTTTTCCGCGGACGCCAGATGCTCCATCGAGAGCACGGTTATGAGGTTCTTGAGCGTATTACCGAAGAATTACAGGATTTGGCGAAAATCGAGCGCTCGGCCAGAATGACGCACCGGCGAATGACGTTGCTGCTCGTTCCGAAGTAGCCCTATGTCTGTACGATGCCCAAGAAGAATTCCTCGCTTAATTGCAGGAATCAAGTTAGGTTCCCCCCCGAAAAACGACACCCGATTTCATTTTCAATTTTTTACAGAAACTGTGGGTATTGATATTGACCGGCGATTGCTGATCGCGTAAAATTACGTGTTTATATAGTTTTGTGATGCGATAGGCTGTTATGGTTCGGTCTTCCAATACAGAAGTGGGATGGTTTTTTTAAAGGAAAGTAGCAAATGCCGAAACAGAAGACCCATAAGGGGTTGAGCAAACGAGTTAAGATCACGGCGACGGGTAAGGTGAAGCGGAAGCGTTCCGGTTGCGGGCACCTGATGAGCGGCAAGGACGCTAAACGCCGAAGACATTTGGGCAGCTCGACGATTGTGACCAGTGCGATGGCGAAGACCGCCAAAATCAAACTCTGCGAATAGGATCCCCTGTGGAAATAATCAATAATCAATAATCATTCATCAATTGAACAGGCTTGCTTCTCGGCTTGGGTTGATTCCCATTCAGCTGCCGCCAGCAAGCGCGAATGTAACTTTTAAAAGGAAAGCTGACATGCCACGAGTAAGAAAAGGCGCCGCCCGGCGCCAGTCGAAGAAACGCATTCTCAAAGCCGTCAAGGGATATCGCGGCGCAACCGGAACACAATACCGTCTTGCGAAAGAGGCTCGTATCCACGCCGGCGTTAACGCACGAATCGACCGCAAACGCAAAAAACGTGATTTCCGCGGCCTGTGGATTATCCGACTTAGCGCCGCCTGCCGGCAGAGGGGCATCCGCTACAGCCAGTTTATCAATGGCTTGAAAAAGGCCAAAATCGGCTTGAACAGGAAAATGTTGAGTGAAATCGCCGTGGATGATCCGAAGGCATTCGATGCCATTGCGGAAGCGGCCGGATTGGTGGTCGAATCCTAAAGCGTAATCGGCTTTTTAGAATAGCAGCATCATACGAAAAAATGCTTGAGCAATTTGAAAGAATCGGTAAGGACGCCATGACGGAACTGGAAAACGTCGCCGACCTTTCGGCGCTGGAGGAGTTCCGCATTAAGTATCTGTCTCGAAAGGGGCAGGTAACCCAACTGCTGAGCCAGATCGGTAAACTATCCTCAGAGGAGAAACCGAAAGCCGGACAGCTCGCCAACCGCATCAAAAAAGAGGTGACTCAGGCGTTTGAAAAGCTCAAAAAGACTCTGGAAACACAAAAAGAGTCTGCCTCACAGGAGCTGATTGACGTGACGTTGCCGGGCATACCGGTCCGTATCGGACGGCCTCACGTGATTACGCAGACCCTTAATGAGTTGCTTGAGATCTTCGGGCGAATGGGATTTGGCGTCGCTTACGGCCCGGAGGTCGAAGATGAATGGCATAACTTCATCGCTTTGAACATCGGCCCCGAACATCCGGCTCGCGATCCTTCGGACAACTTTTATATCGACGACAACACGTTATTGCGGAGCCAGACCTCGACGATTCAAATTCGCGTCATGGAACACACCCAACCGCCGATTCGTGTAGTCGCTCCGGGCCGGGTTTATCGTCCGGATACGGTCGATGCAACGCACATGTATATGTTCTATCAGCTTGAAGCCCTGGTTGTTGATGAAGGCGTCAGCATGGTGGATATGAAGACCACGATCGAGCAATTCATCCACACCTTCTTCGGTCCGGAGACGAAGTGGCGATTCCGGCCGAGCTTTTTCCCGTTTACCGAACCCAGCGCTGAGGTCGATTTGCTCTTGAAGGACAAATCCGGCGGAGAAAGTTGGGTCGAGGTGGGCGGTTGCGGCATGGTGGACCCGAACGTCTTCGACGCCGTTGGTATCGACAGCGAAAAATACACCGGCTGGGCCTTCGGTTTCGGCATCGAACGGCTCGCCATGCGAAAGTACGGCATCACCGACATCCGCCTTCTCTTCGAGAACGACCTGCGTTTCCTCGAACAATTCTGACTTTCTGCCTCTATTCAACCTATCCTTCTCGTTTGATTATCGAAGAAAATATTTTTCGAGCGTCCAATGTATGCGCCAAAAGTAGATAAAAAAGTTCTAAAAATACGTAGTCACCACAATTGACAGAGTACGTAGATAGGCGTCCAATAATCATACGAGATCATCATATTCGCTAATAAGCTCTTTGGGGGAAAACTCCAAATGGCGTTCATATTACTGGAATTATTTCAACACACAGGTGAATTGAAAGAGTTGCGCATAGAATGCGCCGTGAAATGTTAACACTTTTTGAAAGGATGGAACGATGAGAACAACAGGAATAATGTCAATTATGGTTCTATTGCTGAGCATTGTTGGTAGCGCTACAGCAAACTGGGTCACCTCTGGGGACGACATGTATGCAGAGGTGTTAGGCAATGTCGGCATCGGTACGACGATTCCCGATGAAAAACTGACTGTGGAAGGTACAATCCATGCTGTTGCTTCAGGATTTGAGCAAAAAGCTATTTGGGGGCATGCCACATCGATAGAGGGAGAAATCAACTACGGTGGCTACTTCAAAGCTGATAGCATAAAGGGGAGAGGCGTATCTGGTTTTGCCTCAGGCGACCAGGGGTATGGCGTCTATGGCGAGGCGACTAATTTGGGAGATGTCGTCAACTATGGTGGCTATTTTATATCGCAAGGATCGGACGGTATTGGTGCTTACGGTTTTGGTTCTACGGGCCTCTACGGTGAAGGCATAAAGTTGGGTGCTTTGGGCCCTATTGACGGGACAGGGATCGAAGGCAATGGCTACAGCATTGGCGTCATGGGCAGTGCCTGGGCAAGTTTTGGCCGGGGTGTCTACGGCGAGGCCTCTAACGGACGCGACGACGTAAAGAACTACGGTGGCTTCTTTGTGGCCGCGGGTGGAGAAGGTCGGGGTGTCTATGGTGAGGCCTCTGACGGCAACGATGTCGAGAACTACGGCGGCTACTTCAAGGCAGACGGCAGAAGTGGCATTGGCGTTTACGGCCATGCCAATTATACAGGTGATGATAGGAGAGGCGCGAATACTTACGGTGGTTACTTTGTCGGTGAAGGTACCTATAGGCAGATCATGATGGGAGGGCCAACCGGCATAGGCATTTATGCCAGAGGCAACCGATTGGCAGGAGACTTCGACGGCTCCGTCAGGATTAAGGGGGCAGCATCAATCACAGGCAATCTGACGAAAGGAGGCGGCTCGTTCAAGATCGATCATCCACTTGACCCGGAAAACAAGTATCTCCAGCATTCGTTCGTTGAATCGCCGGATATGATGAACATCTACAACGGAAATGTCACACTTAATGATGACGGCCAAGCCGTTGTTCTGCTGCCCGAGTATTTCGAGGCCTTGAATTGCGATTATCGCTATCAACTAACCTGTATTGGCGGTTTTGCGCCCGTGTACATTGAGGAAAAGATATCTGACAACCGTTTCAAGATTGCCGGCGGAAAGCCCGGTATGGAAATTTCATGGCAGGTGACCGGGATCAGACATGATCCTTATGTCGTGGCAAATCGGATTCAGGTGGAACAAGACAAGCCGGTTGAGGAGCGTGGCTATTACCTACATCCGAAAGCCTATGGTTTTTCAGAAGAAAAAAGCATAGAGCGAGTACGGGATTCCTGGCCTTCAAAAGCTCAAGAAGTCGCGAGAAAAGCGCCGAGCTACGAACGCAATAAGTATTACGATTGAATACCTAAAGATCGCGAGTGTTGTTGTTTGCCCAACTCTTCCTATCGTTGATGTTGACGATTGAAGTCTGGGTCCGCACCACTGGGCGACACAGGCTCGACTGCCACATTGGAGGCGATGGAGCACGACGTGACGACAGATCCTACGAGATCACGGAGTCCGGCGGTCGAGGTCGTCATTTGACGGAGTCGTCGGGGGGCAGGCCGAGTTTTTTGTAGAGGTTGCGCCGGCCGGCTTTGTCACCTTCGATGACGGCTTGGGCGTACTCGGCCACCTCTTTCGCCTTGGCGCGAGGGACGACGATGACGCCGTCGCCATCGGCAACGATAACGTCACCCGGTTCGACGAGGACGCCGCCGCAGACGATAGGGCGGTTGACCGATTCGACTTCGTTTCGACCCGGTCGAATTCCCCGGCCCGGCTTTCTGAAATACAAGGGGATTTTTTCTGTGATGATCTCGTCCGTATCGCGGGCCGTGGCGTTCGTGACGACACCGACACAACCGCGAAACACCCATCCCATGATATTGTTCGAGCCGATGGAACCGACATCGGAATCCGGGGCGTCGTCGATGACGAGCGCCGTGCCTTTTCGAATGAGAGGCACGAACGGCTCGCTCGATAAGTTACCGTACCACTGACCCACCCATCGGTTAAAGTCCTGGGTTTCCATTGCTGGGGCCGCCGGTTTGTTGGTCGGTACGTAGCGGGCGGTTACGGCAATACCGATGAAACGGTGTTTAAATTGTTGGGTATCCTTCCACAAGGCGTGTATTTCCGGCGACATGAGGCCGGTATTGGTCAGACCCACCTTGTCCATTCCATCGGAAACGTCCGCGACGCGCAGACCGTTGAACAGCTTGAGGATTTCTTCGTCCTCATGGGCACTGTACACTTTTGTCGGAATGAAATTTTTCCCGGCCCTCAACGCCTCTCCGGCACCTTCGTTGGCTACAACGGGAATGGGCTCGTTTCCTATCAGCGGCAGGAAAAAGACGAACGCGCCGGCCAAAATGAAGACGGTTACTACGAGTTGGGTTCTTGGATGTGCTTTTTGCATGGTCGTTCTCCTTAAAATCATACCTACGCATGGATTATATAGATTCTCCGAACTTTTATGCAAGGGGAAAGAGGAAGTTCTTGATCGTCTTGTTCGTGTTGGATATGCTGGAACCCAAATGACGATGATTGAAATAACACAAGACATTTCGATTCATGAGGATGAGTTCGTTTTCAAACTCTCGCGAAGCGGCGGTCCGGGCGGACAGAATGTCAATAAGGTCAACACGCGGGTCACGCTGTTTTTCGATGTGACGCACTGTGAGTGTTTGACGGAGGAGCAAAAAAAGCAAATCCTGACGCGGCTTGTAGGGCGAGCAGACAAAAAGGGAGTGATACGAGTTGTTTCTCAGAAGTACCGAACCCAGAGGGCCAATCGGGAAGCGGCCATCGAGCGATTTCGGCTCTTGCTGGCCGAAGCCCTTCAAAAACGTCCCGTCCGGAAGAAAATCCGGATTCCTTACGCAATCAACCAGCGCCGCTTGGAAGAAAAGAGGAAGCGGAGCCTATTGAAGCAGCAGAGAGCAAGGAGAAATCCGACGGGGGATTATGGAGATTAAGAACGCCGAAAGAGAGAGTTTCAGTTTTTGCGTTTCCGACCACGGGCTACCAAAAAAACCACAATCACCGTAATAAAAATGATGATTAAAACTTCGCCTTGTCCGAATAATACGCCCAGCATTGCACCTTATCTTTCTATGCTTCCGGCTTCAGAGAGCCGAACATTGTTTAAGCCATATCTTTTTCGGGAAGATTTACAGCGAATCGTCACGGATTGCAAGCAAATATTGCGTTGGGATGAGGCTTTTTACTTCGGTCCTAAAAAAAACTGGCGGAAAGAGTCATTTTTTTTTAGATTAAAGTCTGTTGTTTAACGTCATATAAGTAGCATAGGCTTTATAGCAAAGCACATTGGGCTGGATTTAGATGCCGGACGATGAGCGTCTAATAGCGCGACTCAAGCGTGGGGATACAGAAGCCCTGCGTCAGATATACATGGAGTACAAGGACAATCTGTTGACGATTGCGACGTCCCTGTTGCATGATACGAATGCCGCCGAGGACGTTTTGCATGATGTATTTGTGTCTTTTGCCGGGAGCGTCAGACGTATCCGGCTTCGGGGAAGTTTACGAAATTATTTAATCGCAAGTGTGGTCAATCGTATCCGGGACCAGTTTCGTAAAAAGAAGCATCATACGGTCGAGCTTGGCGAAGCCGGTCAGATGCCGGCCGATTCGGTCGATCCTGAACGGTTCGCCGAATTCAGTGAGGAATCCAGGCGATTGACGGATGCTTTGGCCCGGCTGCCGTTCGAGCAGCGTGAAACGATCGTGCTTCACTTGAACGGGCGAATGAAATTTAAGGACATAGCCCAAACACAGGGAATTCCGATGAGTACGGTTCAGGGACGATACCGATATGGTCTCGATAAACTCAGGGCAATTTTAAAGGAACGATGAAAGATATGGAACCGGGGGACAATTTAGAACGGGCTATCGAGCAATTGCATATGAGAACTCGCGCCGAGACGGACAGGCGTATTCTCCATGATGCTTTTGCAGCGCTTCTGGGATCCGCTTCAGGAGGCCCCTCCGAGATCGTAACCCGTCGTTGGCCAATCACGGCGCTACGGAGGTTCGCCGTCCCGACTGCGGTCGCCGCGGCGGTTATCGTGGGCTTTGTTCTTTTTGTCGGCGTACCATCTCATAAAACCGTGTCTTTAGGCCAAATTCAATCCACCCTGGCTAAAATGGACAATATCTGTATCTCGACGTTTCGGGCAGGCGAAGGCGAGCCGTTTCGGCAGGTATGGGCATCGAAACCGTTAGGTGTAAAGCTTTTTAAAGTCGGAAGAGGGAATCAGGCCCAGTTCACACTTTGGGATGTACCACATAATGCGAAGAAGACCAAGTTCGTCTCTTCCGGCTATATTCAGACGGAAGCCATTCCTCAACCGATGCTGGCCGAGCTTGAAAAAACGGAGGCCGAATCTTATGGTCTGGTTCCTTTCCCTGATGTGAACGATGTTCCCGAGGAAGCCCAATGGATCCATTTAGAGGATCGGGAAGTGGCCGCCGTTGTTCCGGGGACTGAGGTGTATGATTTGACCTGGACGGCGAAAAGTACGACCGGCGAGTTAGGGATGCAAAAGATGTGGCGGCTTTTTGCCGATGTGCGATCGAATATGCCCAAACGAGTCGAATGGTATGCGAAACTCGAGACCGAAGACGACTATGGATTCGAACTTTTCTCCGTCGTGACCTATCCCACCAAGGAGGATATTCAAGATTTCGTCCGAAAAACGTTCGGACCGCGTCCGTCAGATACCCCGGAGTACATCAGTACCCCCGGAGCCGACCGTTAGCCCCGCCAAGAAACCTTCTTTCCATGAGCATTGAAAATCACCGTCCATTGTGGTAAAAGGGATCGGAAGAATGAGTGTCTATCAGGGACGATTCCAATGGCGGTTCAATTTATTCTTGGTCGAAGCGGTACGGGTAAAACCCACTATTGTATACAAGCGGTGGTCGATGCACTGCTGGAGCCGGGCGAGAAGCCGTTAATTTTGCTTGTCCCCGAGCAGGCCACCTATCAGGTGGAGCGGGCTATCCTGGCGGATGATAGGATCGCCGGATATAACCGGTTACACGTGCTCTCATTCGACCGTCTCCAATTCTTGCTGCTGGGCAAAAATACCGCCCGGCCCACGCTTTCGCGCATCGGTCGGCAGATGATCGTTCAGAGGATTCTGCGTGAGAATGCGGATCAGCTTAAGCTCTTTGGTGCAACGGTATCCCATCCCGGCCTATCCCGTCAGATGGCGAGAACCATCGCGGAACTCCATGAGTATGCCAAAACCCCTGACGATGTGAATCAATTAGTGACTGACCTGGTGAAAGATGAGCGAAGCCCGTTGGCCGTCCTTAAGTTTTCCGATATCGGTTTGATTTTTCAGGAATATCTTAAGTTTATTGAGGACGACTTTCTCGATCCGGATGCCCAACTGATCCGTGCCTGCCGGGCTGTTTCAACGTCAGATTTAATCAAAGGAGCAAGACTATGGATTGACGGCTTTGCCGGCTTTACGATGGCCGAGCTGATGTTTCTCGTCGAGCTACTCAAAACCGCGGATGACGTACACATCGCCCTTTGTCTTGATCCGTTGAATATCGATCTGGCGAATCCGAGGATAGAGACACTCGATACGGCCGGATTGTTCTATCCGACGGAACGAACGTACAGTACTCTTTTTGAGGTGGCAAAAAAGAGTAAGCTTCAATTGACTCAACCTGTCATTCTTGAAGAGAGGCTCAGATTTTCTCGTTGTCGTCAGCTTGCCCATATCGAACGTGCAATCTTTACACTGGATGCTTCGCGTATGCCGGCAGCGGACAATATTCGCGTTATATCGGCTCCGGATGAGCGTTCAGAAGTTCGGTTCGTGGTCCGACAAATGCTTCAGTTGGTTAAAGACAAGGGATTTCGATATCGCGACATAGCCGTGATCGCCTCGGATCTCAGCCGATATGAGCATTATATCCGGGCCTACTTCGACGACTACAACGTGCCGTTTTTTATTGATAAGCGAAGGCCGTTGAGCCACCACCCGGTTGTTCAGCTTGTTAACTCGGCCTTGCGTGTCGTGACCGGGGGCTTTTCACATGGCGATCTTTTCGGTTATCTTAAAACCGATCTCGTGCCTGTGGACCGTCACGATGTGGATTTGTTGGAGAATTATTGTCTTGCCTACGGGCTATCCGCCGGCGATTGGCAAACGGATAAAGAGTGGCATTTTACACATGGTGAAAATGAGAAATTCGACGAGCGGCAAATTAACCGGATTCGTATGGAGGTTAATCGACCTTTGTTAAGGCTACGGGATCGTCTTTGTCCGGCCGATGGTTCGGAAACGGGTCTAAGTGCGGATCAATTCACACGAGTGATTTTTGACTTTCTCGATGATCTTTACGTTCGTCGAACTCTTGGTCAGTGGATAAAAGATGCCGTTGAGAGAAACGACCGCGCAACCGCCGATGAACATCAGCAGTTTTACAGCAAATTCGTCGATGTATTCGATGAATTGGTTGACGTCTTTACCGGCCACACCATGACGGTGGAGGATTTTCTTGCCATTCTCAATTCGGCTTTTTCTCAAATGACGCTGGCTCTTATACCTCCGACGTTGGACCAGGTGCTGATCGGCTCCATCGAGCGCAGCCGGCACCCTGATTTAAAAGCTGTTTTCTTAATCGGCGCTACGCAGAAACAATTTCCGACGCCGTTTGTCCAGGATAGCCTGTTGACCGACGACGATCGTATTGCCGCCGAGTCCGCGGATTTCTTATTAGCCCCCGGGGTAAGCCAGAGCCTTGCCGAACGCCAATATCTGGCATATATCGCATTTACCCGGCCTTCCGAATTTTTGTATGTTTCATATCCTTCGGTCGATGAAAAAGGTTCCGCCATTCCGCGTTCTCAGTTTGTGGGTGATCTCGAATCTTTATTCGACGATCTCGAAGAAGAATCCGTCGCGGATCAATCCATTCAGATAGAGCAGGTTTACAACGAAACTGAGCTTACGGACATGCTTTGCAGCCGGCTCGGTAGAGATAATCCGGTCTTGGATACTGACGAGAGTTGGGAACTGTTGAGTGAGCTTGGCTCAGATGAACAACTTCGAGCGTTGGGCGAGGATATTCTTTCCGCTTTACACTATGACAACAAAGCCGAATTGGATACAGAGGTGGTTCAAGAGTTGTTCGGGCGAAGAGTGCATAGCTCGGCGACCCGATTAAGCACGTATGCCGCGTGTCCGTATCAGCATTTTGCCCGTTACGTTTTGGAATTGAAAGAGCGGGAGGAGTTCAAGTTCGAGCCGTTGGACCTGGGTTCTTTCTATCATCGCATTCTGGATGCCTTGGTGAAACGAATCAACACCGAAAATAAGGACTTTCACACCATTGATAATGGAGAACTCCTGGTTCTACTCCGAGAGGAAATTGAGAGAGTTGTGAAGGAAGATTCCTTCATATCGAATTTTATTGGCCGACGAGGCTACAATGAGTTCATTATCCATTCGGCCGGCGAGATTCTTGAGGAGTGCGTTCTGGCGGTCGCTCAAATGGTCCGGGCGGGAAGCTTCAGACCGAAACTTTCAGAAGTGGCGTTCGGGCGGGCTAAAGAGGCTTGTGAAAACTTAGGTGTCTGTGAGTTTGTCTTGGGCGACAATCGCGTTTTGTCTTTGGACGGGAAGATCGACCGGTTGGACGTGGCTCGTCTGGACGGTTTAGATATTGCCATTGTCTTCGATTATAAGCGTAGAGATACGCCCTTCGGCTGGTCGCAGTTTTATCACGGTCTGGATATGCAGCTTCCCATTTATATGCTGGCGGCTCGCCATGCAAAAGATACGAAGATCGATGAAATTGTCGGGGCGTTCTATATGCCCATTGAAGTCAGCCCGAAAAAAGTCGCATTTTCTGAAATGTTGAAAGAGACAGATCGTTTTAATCGTAAAGCCAAAGGGATATTCAACGGAAATTTCTTCAGGCAGCTCGATCGTTCGGATAGCAATACATTCTATAACTTTTTCGTGACCCAAAAGGGCGATCAATACGGTTTTGACAACCGGAGCGGGGCATTGAGGCCGGACGTTTTCGAGATAGTTTTAGAATTCGCTGAGGACAAGATCATCCAATTAGCGGGGGAGATGACATCGGGTAAGATCAATGTCGAACCCTATCGTTTGAACAACGTCTCACCATGTAGTTACTGCAAGTATAAAGCCGTCTGTCGATTCGATTGGCAGATTAATGACTACCGTTTACTCGAGTCCCTGAACAAATCTCAAGCGCTTGAGCGGATTGGAGGCGAGAATGGCTGAGAAAGGGATTCGATGGACCGATCAGCAGAAACGGGCGATTGATGCCCGTGGAAGCGACGTTCTGGTCACTGCCTCAGCCGGAACAGGAAAGACCGCTGTTCTGTCGGGACGGTGTGTGAGTATCGTGTCGGACAGAAGGATATGCCCGGACGTTCGAAACGTCCTTGTTTTGACGTTTACCGAGGCCGCCGCGGAGCAGATGCGCTCGCGGATTGCCGAGCGTTTACGGGAGGCGTTTTTGGATCGGCGCGACGATCATCTCCGCCGCCAGCTTATGTTGCTTCAGGGCGCCGATATTAGTACGATCCATTCCTTTTGCAAACGGCTCATCACGGAACATTTTTACAGGCTCGATCTGGATCCGACGTTCAGTGTCATTGACGGCGACGAACAGAGGTTACTTAAATCGGAAGTGCTCGAAAAGAATATCGACTGGGCCTGGGGGCAGAACGATATCCGAGTGGCACTCGAGAGGCTTTTGTACCAGCGGGATTTGTGGACGAGTGAGGGATTCCTACGAAAAATCACGGAGATCAGCGATTTTCTGGACGGCATTATCTCGAGGGAGAACTGGTACGACAGGGCGGCCCGGCTTACACAAGTGGCCAACCAACGGACGGCCGGACTTGGAGATAAGCAGAAGCAAATCATTGACCGAAGGATACATAGCATTCTCGATCAGCTTAACCATGTGAAGACGTTATCTCAAAGTGGGGGGGGAGATTCGATTTGGGAGAATAAATTCCAGGAAAGTCACATTGAGCCGGTTGTCCGATGCGCCGAATTGTTAAAAGCAGGGGATTGGGACAGGTGCGCGGAGATAATCCGAAACTATAGCAAACCGGCGACGAGAACACCCAAAGGGATAAACGAGTCGGTCGCCAAACTCGTTCAGAGTATGGCGAGGAAGGCCGTGGATTCTTTCGCGGAACTATCCCAACTGACGATCCTCAATCCCGATTATCTGGACCGGCTCGGTGATTCAGTCGAATTGCAAACGATGGTGCTTATCGAGCTTGTGAGAAAATATGACGAACTGTACCGCCAGGCCAAACGGGCAGTGAATTGCCTGGATTTCGCCGATCTCGAACATTACGCTTTGAGACTCTTGACGAGCGAAGATTCTTCGAGTGACGAACCGTTGCCTTCCCAAACGGCCTTGGCGCTTCGCCAAAGGTACAAGCATATCTTCGTCGATGAATATCAGGATATCAACGCCGTCCAACAGAAAATCCTCGAATTGCTCGGCTCCGGCG
>JAFGTG010000285.1 GCA_016934255.1 Sedimentisphaerales bacterium | reverse complement strand
AACAAGACTTTTGCAAAATTGGAGGTTAGGCATACTTTTGGAAAGAAAAAATCTGTTCTCTTGATTTTTTCTTTCTAAAATCCGAAGAACGCGGTAGAGTGCACACTATCTAACATCTTACTTGGTAATGCCTTATCTCAAGATTGTTGATTATTTTCAGAAAATCCTGAAACAGATTTTCTGAAATAATATATGCCTAACCTCCAATTGTGCAAAAGTCTTATGAGGAATATAAGCCTTCACAGATATCATGCTCTGATGTCACTTACCTTGTTCCGCGTAGTACATTGAAGACTAAGCGCTGTCCGGAGGAATGAATCTTTCAACCTGGCGGAGCATCGCCGTACGGACATTCGCACTTTGGGACACCGTTTGCACGGAGAGGTGGTATCCATAAACGGCGATGCACTAACTTGGAAAAAAGTTCGTTTCAACGATGGAGTCATTGACTTTGACAAATACTTGGGATGGACCTGCACGCATAGTATCAGCTATGCGGTTTGCTATGTCAAAATGCGTGCCACGAAGAGCGGAGTGGATATGCATGTTGATAGTAACTATTCTTCACGAGTATATCTCAATGGCGAACTGATATACGAGTTTGCTGTGGGCAGAAGTCATGGTGGCATTCCGGATACCGTGGCGGAAGTCACTCTGAAGGTTGGACTGAATGTCATTGTGTTTAAGATAGCAAACGGAGAAGGGCAGTGGAAAGGATCTATCTGGTTTTTGGACGGTGATGGCAATCCAATCGAAGGATTGTCTGTTACATTTGATCCTCACGAAGTTCAAGATTACTCGAAGACAATTCCAGTAATAAATGGAGCGTAAGCACCGCCGATAGGTTCAATATTTGAAAGAGCGGCAACTTCAGTTTTGGCAAAAGTCTCTATCAGCAACCGTAGAACAGCCAAAAAGGAATATAAGGTAGTAGTATTTTACTCAAGTTGACTGGTTTTTTATAAGATAGCCGCTGGAACATGCGGTCGCCATCTGTTCAGATTTGCGGAATTTGGTAACCGTTCGTAAGCCTTTTATCTACTTGCCGTCCGTAATTATGTTTGACTTCTGTTAATAAACCTGTTCATAATTGATGAGTTTTGGGGGGAAACCTCCCTGCGAGGTAGCGTACCATTTTCTAAGGGAGGGGCGATAACGAGAGGAGAAAAACACATGCACGGAATTGCAATAGACAGCAGGGGGAATTGCGAAGAAAGCATCAGCTCAGGCATTATCCATGCTGTCGAGAGCCATAATAAGGAGACCACGGCAAGGTTCCAGGATTTTCTATTTGATAGTAATCAGCGACTATCATTCTATTTTGCGGTCTTGAGCCCTGTATTGATTTGCGTCAAGCTTTTTTCTTGAAGGGATCCGTCGATGAAATATGTAAACAATCTATTCACGGCGTTTCTTACTCTTACGATCTTTCTGCTGATTGCGAGTCCTGTTGCATTTTCCGGCATAGAGGATATCAAAACCGGAATCACCGGAACCACCGGCGACGACATCATCAACAGTACCCAACCCGTAAACGTCAATGCAATCCTAAAGACAACTTCCGATGAAGATGTGACAACAAGCACCACAGGCATCAATAGTCTTGCCGGCAATGACCAAGTTACCGGAATAGCAAATATCACGTCGATTACCTCTTCCACAATCGACGCGCCCTATGTTCCGATGCGATTGGGAGGTACGGCATCCGAATCCTCGAGTTGGGGCATATGTGGTTCAGATGGAACCGATACACTCTTGAACATGGCATCGATCCTTTCGAGTTCTGCCGCTTATACTGAGTTCGCGGGAGTTATCATGCAGATCGATCTGGGGGTAACAGGCTGGCCGACAACATCAACAGCTTTAAGTATCGGTCTTGAGGGTGGCAACGGAGTGGATGATATAGCCAACGACGGTATTCTCAATGTGAATGCCGTCTCGGACACACTTGTTAAAGAGGCTCGGATCAGTGCCGTTGAATTACCTTTGGATATGTCCGTCTTTGGTGATGGGAAAACGTCAGCCCAATCCACTGCTATCGGAATCAGCGGCGACATGCAAACAGGCCCATTATCTGCCATAACAGGGGGCACAGAGATACTATCCAATCATGGATCATTGTCTGCTATTGCCAACGCGACGTCAACGACGGAACAGGGTATGGTCGAGCTTCTTGGGGCGGCCCGCGTGGATGATTCCACGATAGCCAATGCGTATGCGGTGGGAATCCTGGGAGGGGCGAACGACAGCTATATCACCAATTATCAAACCCTTTATGCTGCGGCTACCTCCTCAGCGGACATGACTTCCGTTGAGGTAAAAATGAAGGGTCTCATGATCAAGCCTTTGTTTGATCTGTTGGGTCTCGATGTGGGCACATTTAAGACCTCTGCGGATGCCGTGGCCGTGGGCATTGCCGGTAATGCAGGGAACGATATGATTACCAATACGGGTACGGTTGGTATGAGCTTGATCGATGTCTATGGTAAGGCCGAAGCAGACTCACAGATTTATACATTTTCGATCTGGCCTCCCCTTGGTGGCGGTGAAAGTGGACAAGCGGCCGGGGCCCTGATGATGGGAGGGCTGTCGCTAACAGAGTTATCGGCGGCGACAACGGTCTATGGAACGTCGTCAGGTGCATCGTCCACCGCTTATGGTAACGCCAGCACAGTGGCGTCATCTAACACGTTCGGTATGATGGGGGCTGAAGGAAATGATACGCTCACCAACAACGTCGGCTTAACATCGCGCGCTGAATCCTCAGCAAGTAACCTGACGCTCAGTGTTGACGTTAGCCTGAGTAAAACGAATTTGATCCCGCTGCCGGGGGCCGCCGTAGCCAATGCCTCCACCACGGCAATCTCTATATCCAGTGGTATCGACGGCGGCACGGGCACGGATATGATTAACAATACATCTGATATAAACGCCTATGCCACTGCTGATGCAGATTCTCTGGGAATTGCCACCACGATAAGTGGAAGTGTGGAAGGATTATCCGCCGGTGTTTCGGTGACGGATGCGTCATCGACGGCTGTGACTGCCGCCAAGGGGATTGTCGGTGGTACAGGCGGCGATACCATTACCAACATGGGTACTGTTACCTCGAAAGCTACATCCCGGGATGATTCAACCAGTGTTAGCGTGACTGTGGCCGGCGATAAGGTCGGTGTCGCTGCGGGTGTCACACTGGCGGATGCCGTTAGTCGCGCTTCGTCGTATAGTTTTGGTATCGACGGTGAGAATGCCGGTGGGGACGAGACTTCCAGCGTGCCTTCGCAGAGCGATGTCGTTACAAATGAGGGTCAGATATCGTCAACGGCCGCCTCCACCGCAGACGCCGATGCAGTCGGGATTTCCTTCGCCGCATCACTGAAGGGGATATCCGTATCCGTTGCATTGGCCGAGACCGATGTCGCGTCCGAGGCGTATGCCACCGGGATCAGGACCGGTATCGGAGAAGATACTGTCCAAAATGAAGGATCAGGGATTATTGACGCGATGGCGACGGCGGAGAGCTCCAGTAACAGCATCTCTGTCGCGGTCAGTGCTGATTGGACGGGCGTGGCCATGGGAGCTTCCTTTGCAGAGGCAAATACCAAAGCCACCGCAGGCGCCGTGGGGATCGAATCCGGCGATGCCAATGATATCGTTACCAACAATGCACAGGTCACTACCTCATCGACGGCCAAAGTTTCATCCGAGAGTATTGCCATTACCGCGGCGGTGGCGCCCAAGGGATTTAGTGCCGGCGTGGCCTTTTCCGAGACCGCGACCAATTCCGCCGCCCAGGCCGTTGGGGTAAACGCCGGGAATGGCAACGATACGGTGACCAATACGTCCGTGATGTTGACGTCATCGTCGGCCACGACCCAGACTGAGACGATTGCCATCAACTTCGCCGAGGCCGGTGCGGCTATCGCGGATGTGTCATCCGATGCCAACGCGGCATCGATCGGCGTTACGGGCGCAGAGGGTGTCGATGCACTGACGAACTCCGGCGTGCTTATTACGACCGCCGTGTCCGTCTCCGACGACACGAATGCCTCGGCCAATTTGGCGGGTTATGCGAGCGGGGATATCGAATCCACCTCGTCAGCCGCAGCCATCGGCATGAGCGGGGGAGACGGGACGGACGGCGAAACCGCCGGTGATACGCTGACCAATGCATCAGGAGGTACTATTACCGTGGTGTCAACCGCGAATGCCTATGCGGAAAACTATGTGATTCAGGGCGGCGGCGTCCAGTTTGCCAAGGTCGGCTCCAAGACCGACGCCCGATCTGCGGCCATGGCGGGAGGTGCTTTGGGGGATACCTTGTACAATGATGGCACGTTGGCCTCCATCGCCCAGTCTGAGATAAGGGCAAGCAACTTCAACTTTCAATTATTTGGCGTTCAAGCCGGCAGTGTGGGAGTCAATGCACTGGGCACGGCCATCGGTATGGACGGGGGGGCTGGTATGAATACTCTCACCAATAGCACGAATGGACAGATCCATACATACGCTGATCTGAGCACTACGGCCTTGAATACGGAAGCGAGCATCGGCGCCCAATTTGTCCACTCCGGCGTCACGGCACATGCCTTTTCCCACGGTATTCTGGGCGGTGTGGATGCCGACAGCATCAATAACCGGGGCGCGATCAACGCCACAGGCCATTCGCTCGGCGAAGCGGGCGGCGGGTCGATCGGCCTAATCTCCATGAGCCTCGTCCATGCCCTGGCCTCGGCGGATATCGACGGCATCCATGCAGGAGGGGGCAACGATTGGATCACCAACGCCGGCACGATTACTGCCGGTGCGATCCATGCGGGCGATAGCTATCTGGTTAAGGCGGACACCACAGCCGTGGCTTTCGATTTTCTTTCCTTCGTATCGTCATCACTCGGTGCCAGTGCGACCATCGCCGGTATCGAAGGCGGCAGCGGTCATGATATCGTCTTCAACAACGGTACGATCTTTATCGGCGACGACACGGCCAATGATTCTTGTACGACGGCTCGATGTATGGTTATTGGCCGATCGTTCGGTTTTGGCGGCCAGATCGCAGGGGCGACCTTTGCCTTTGCCGGATCCTCGGCGCGAACCTCTTCCTTTGGAATTGACGGGGGCTCCGGGGATGATTTTCTTAGAAATTCCGGGGACATTACTGTGAAAGCTCGCTCCTATGCGGATGTTGACTGTGAAACATTTATTCCCTTCGGACTATTAGATTCTTTGGCTCAGTCAGACGCACGCAGTGATGCACAGGCCACAGGCATATACGGCGGCGACGGATGGGACACGATTTCAAACCTGGGAACGATCACCGTGGATGCCTTGACTGTCGCGGATGCCGCTACAGACGCTGTGGTCGATGTCTTTTCAGATCCCCATGCCGAGAGCAAGGCCCGATCCACAGCCCGTGCGGCCGGTATAGACGGCGGATCCGCGGGCAGCAAAGTACTCAGCAATTATGGTTCGATTGTTGCCGTTGCCAATGCCGGCGCACGACCCTATGCCTTTTCTGAATCTGATTTGATGAGAACGCATGGTGAAGGCTATGGATTGGCCGAGTCAACGGCCTATGGCATCACCTCAAAAAATGTGCTCAATACCGTAACGAATCACGAGACCGGAATCATTAGTGTTAGCGCCCTGGCAGGAACCTATGACCCGTTGGGCAACACCGGCTATATTGACAGTGATGAGGATGCAGATATTGACGCCGGCTATTACAATCCCAGTACCGGACAATGGATCCCACTCAGCGCCAAGGCATATGGCATTGAGCTGGAAGGGGCAGGGGATCATGACATAGTGATCAATGACGGCGCTATCACAGTTTCTTCCCTGGCCAACGGATCTGTCTATGCGCGCACTTATACATGGACAAGGTATCCTTATTCTACAGCGCGGTCTGTTGTGCTTGGAGAGGCTAAGGGCATAGAGGCGGGCAAGGGTTCCAACAACGTCACCAACAATGGAACAATTACTGTGAACGCCTCGAGTTATGCCGCGCCCAAGGGTTATGCCTGGTCGCGGGACTATCAGGCAACGGCCAATGCCTATGGCGATTCTAATGCCGTCGCTGTAGGCATAGAAGCGGACGGCACTGTAACTAATTCTCTTCAAGGCGTTTTGGACGTGACGGCACGTACAACAAGTTGGGCCAATACACCCACCAATTCGGAATTCGCCAATGCAACAGCCGTCCTGAGTGCCACTGCCACGGGTTTCACGACTTTTTCGGATACCGGTCTGACAGCTCTGCAGCAAATTACCAATGAAGGCATTACGACGGTCCGTGCCTTGGCTGGTGAAGATGCCAGCGGGAATCCCCAACAGATCGCCTGGGTGAACACGAATATCACCACACGGGATTCGACGGCCAATTGTAACGGCACCTCAACCGTTGATGCGGCGGGAATCCGGGTCGGTGATGGTTTGAAGCAGATCACGAATATCGGCATCCTGAATGTACTCGGTCGGGCACGCGCAGACCTGACCACGGCCGGCGGCGCTCATACCTACGCACGCTCCTATTACTACAACCCGGAAGCCAATTCATACGCCACGGGCGTCGCCCAGGCCACCGGGATATTAGCCGCGGGCGGAGAGAATTACGTTCTCAACTTAGGCATCATAGACGTACAGGCCCAGACCCGGGATGTCTATGCCTGGAGCGATTCCTATTCGAGCTGGAGCACCTGCTATTCAAAGGCAGAAACACATGCAAACGCGACAGGCCGGGGTATCCTGATGGGGGCGGGCAATGATAACATCTTTAATGACGGTTCACTCACAGTTACCTCCTTTTCAGATGCACACTCGTATGCCTATGCGGATACACGTGATAACAATCTTGCCGATGAATACGAGACATCGAGGGCCACGAGCGAAGCGATAGCCGTAGGCATTCACGGAGGCGCGGGTCAC
Source organism: Sedimentisphaerales bacterium (assembly GCA_016934255.1). GTDB lineage: Bacteria > Planctomycetota > Phycisphaerae > Sedimentisphaerales > Anaerobacaceae > JAFGTG01. The sequence continues at coordinate 25,978 of JAFGTG010000285.1, read as the reverse complement.
AATGATATTGAAAATACGGGGACTCTCGACGTAAGCGCCAAAGCACTGGCCCGGGTTTATGCTGGCGGTGGTCATGCGAGTGTCACCGCCTCGACAAAATCAACAGCTTCCGCCACAGGTATCATGGGGGGTGATGGCGGTAGTTATATCCGCAACACCGGCACTATCGATGTACGTGCCCTGGCCTATTATATCAACGGCGCACCAACGCACGGAGTTAGCGCCATCGGTATCCTCGGAGGCGATGGAGATGATATTATTATTAATGAAGGGCGGATTACGACTGCCATGTATTCGGGTGCTTATTTTAGTGATGATGCTTTGGCACCTACTCGTCCGGGATACAGTATTGATGCCGCTGACGGAAACGATACCATTATTCTTACAGGCGGATCAATGATCACAGGTGATGTAATTCTCGGTCCGGGTGACGATACGCTCACACTCACCGGCAATTCAGTCATTCATGGCCAGATCCTTGCCGGAGAGGGTACGGATACACTTCTATTGGACGGCGACGGATCCATTGGTAGTAGCATCGAGGGATTCGACCATGCAACGAAGCAGGGAGTCGGAACATATACAATTTCAGAACTCACGCCAGTAACAGAATTAGACGTCAGGGAGGGAATCCTCGAAATTGACAGTGATTATCCGTTTCATGAGACGGGCCTGTTTACGACAGTTGCCCGTCCTCTTGGGGGCTACGGTCAGTTGAAGATCAATGGGAGGGGCGATCTGGATGGAACACTTGCGGTGGAACGAGAACAGGGGCTCTACCGGGAACACATGACCTACGACATCATTACAGCTGACGCATTGTATGGATCATTCTCAGAGGTCATCCTACCAGAGTCCAAGCCGCTTCTGGAATTCTCGATGGAGCAAGCATCAGACCGTGTACGCATCTCTGCCAGCCCGCACAACTACGCTTCAGTGGCGTCGAACAAAGTGGAAAGAAGTATCGGCGAATATCTGGATAGAATCATGCCCCAGGCGACGGGAGATCTTTCCACCGTCCTCGGTACGTTTCAGGCGCTCTCATCTAATGAATTGAGTACGGCGTTTTCCAGCCTAAGCCCGGCCCTGTATAACTCGGCAACCACCATCACATTTGATATAATATCTCAATACGCCCAAACGCTTGTCAAGCGTATGCACAGCGTACGCTCCAACCTGGAGGCCACGGGCAGAGTACCCGGTGCCGCACAGAAAGACGCACACGCCGGGTGGATTGAGAGTTTCGGTCAGTGGGGCGACCAGGACAATGATGAATTGGCCGGCTATGAATACAGTCTCGGGGGTGTCGGAGTCGGATTAGATTGGCTTTTCAAGGACGATTTTCTCGGCGGCGTCAGTTTCGGCCAGTCCAACACCAATATTAAACTCGACGACACTATGGGGAACGGTGACATCAAGAGCTCATTCGGCTCCGTCTATGGCAGCTGGTTCAATGAGCGTCAATATTTGGATACGGCGTTTTCGTACGGCTATCAGGCGTTCGACAACAGCCGGCGAGTTCAGATCGGCGGACTGACCAGGCTCGCCAAGAGCGACCATGACGGCGATGTGTACTCCGCGTACGTAGAAACCGGACGCAATCTCGATTTTCCCGCTTACCTTCTTCAGCCCTTTGCAGCTTTGAGGTACACGTATCTGGATGAAGAAAGTTACCGCGAATCCGGTGCCGGGGTCATAAATCTTCTGGTTGATGATCGGCATACGGATTCGCTGATGTCTGATTTGGGACTGCGGCTTTATCTGCCGTTCGGGAGGAAATCGGACACTTGCGTCCCGGAACTGACTGTGGCGTGGCGTCATGATTTCGATATTGACGATAATCATATCGTGGCCGCGTTCGAAGGTGCGTCCAACGTAAGTTTTAAGACTGAAGGTGGTGATATAGCTCGGGACGGGCTGATCGTAGGCTGTAATATGACATTATTGAGTAAGAAAGGTATAAGCGTGAACGTCAAATACAGCGGCGAGTTTCGAAGCGATTATGACGCTCATCAGCTCTTAGGTGGACTTCGTTTCGAATTCTGAGCTAAGCCATCTGGAAAAAAGCCAAGGAGTGGCTGGCAAAACAAGCACAAATTGAAGATTTTGAGTAGTGACGCAACGCATTCAAAGTTACATCTTTCTGAGGCTCAAAAAGAGCCGTGAAGACACAGTGACATCGTGTCGCCATTGTGTCTCCACGCCAGCCTTTTTTTTCGAATCGGGTTCTAAAAAATGTTATTTTAAAGGCCAAAGACAAAATTTGAAAAAATTTATCGGGCGGGAACGTCTTCAATGTACAGGGTCAAAAACAAAAAGCTGGTAACTTGCTCAAGTCGCCAGCTCTTTTTGAGTATCCTTGATAGTCCATTCTATTTGCAGCTATGGAGTGGTCTAATACAACCGAATATCGTCAATGTACACCGTACCTGTACCCCCTGCAGCTACGCCTCCTTTGCTGCCCAGGCCAATGGCAATTTTATCTACGCTGGTCAGATTGATTCCCTGAACGGCAAAGGCCTGTAGTGGAACACGCCACTGCACCCAAGAGCGAACTGTGGCCGCGCTCGGGTCATCGTGCGTTATAATCCCAGGAACGCCGACGCTGTTATATACAGCTACATATAGCGGCTCAACCGCATTGCCCGAAGTACCCCTGAACCACAGTGACAACTCCGCAACGCCCGCTTGGGTCCAGTCTCGTAAGGCCGCTAGCGTCAGAGAAGCCTCGGAGTTCGTTACTCCGGCTTCATTGGTGTACAGAAGCGGCATCGACTGAGAGCCGCCATGCACAATCGTTAGCTCGCAATACGGGGGAATTAAATTACCCACCTGCGCGCCATTATCAGCAACACCGAAGCCATCGATCCATGTCTGCCAGATCGCTTCGTTGTTCGGGTCATCATCGGTATAGCTCTCGAAATCTTCGATCAGAATATAATCACCTACCGTGAAGCTCCAGACGAGGCCTTTGACGGGATTCCCATTATACACCGCGTCCACACGCCAATAATATGTGGTGCCCGGCTCGAGTAATCCGGGATCGTAGCTTTCACCCCCCAGCGCCTTGGAACCTTTGTACTCGGGCGAGCCGGTATCGGCGCTGCGCACCGTGTCTTTGTCCAGTCCAAGGTACACTTGATGTGAGGTTGCGTTATCCGCCGGCGTCCAGCTTAAGATCGTGGCCATTCCCATGTCGGTCGCTCCGTTAGCCGGTTGTGGATTGCCGACCGCGCCGAGTGTCGCAAAAGCCCAAACATCGCCTTTGTACGTCCCGAGGCCGTCAAATTCATCAATCCGCCAGTAGTAAACCTTTTCTTGTTCAAGCGAACCGGGGGTGTAGCTCGCAGGGCCGGAGGAGATTCCCACAGTTGCATTGGCGATAGTTTCAAGGTCATCACCGAGATAGACGGTATGCAATTTCGCCCCGAAGCCAGGCGTCCAGCTCAATCGCGCATCTGTAGCCACTGAGTCGGCTCCATTAGCCGGATCGGGATCGTATGCGGTTTTGGGTGGAATTGAGAAGCTCCAGACATCGCCTTTCCAGGGGCTATTCGGATCGACGTCATTGACCTCGTCAATTCGCCAGTAATAGGTTGTTCCCGGAACAAGGCCGTCAGGATAAGGGAAGCCGGGTAAGCCGATAACGAGGAAAGTTCCCTCCTGATTGCCCCGGAAGGTGTCTCCGACGCCGTCGTTGACGTCGTCGAAATTGTCGCCCAGATATACGTCATGAGAGACGGCCAGAGCGCCCGGCGACCAGGACAGATTCGCCCAGGTATCTTCGTGCAGGGCACCATCGGCGGGAGTCGGGTTTAACGCAAACGGGAAAGGTTCACCTTCCATGGTACGTAGAATCTCAGCATCGGTCAGCGCGTGGTCATATACGCGAAGATCATCAATCGCCCCGGCGAAGAACCGGCTTCTCGCCCTGTTCACACCTATCGTGAACTCGTTAAAGAGGTTACTGACGAGAGTCGCTTGATTGGTCGGAACACCCTGGTAGTAGAGTTGCGCGGAGACACCTTCACAGACTACGGCAAGATGTACCCAGTCCGTGGTAGCATTCCCGAATATCCCACTATCATTATTAGGACGAATCTGGTAGACTTGGGGGGTAACCTGGGTATCTATATCCAACTGGAAACCTGCGCCAGTGGCTCCACCAGGGAAACGGCTGGCAAATACGGCCGCCAATTGGGCCTGATCAACGTCATCAGCCTTAGCCCACACTGCGATAGTGAAAGCTGCATACGCTTGGTCTCCAGGCAAGACATGGGAAACAAAATCATCGACGCCGTCGAAATGCAGCGCACCGGGGTTGTTGTGTCCAGTCACCCACTGCGGATCACCGGTGAATGTACCATCTCTACCATTGCCGGACGTGTCGGCGGTGATGGTACCGGAACCCTCGTCTAACCTCCAGTGAACGAGTAGATCCGCAGGAACATTCCGTACCATACTCAGCACTAGGACAAAGGCAACCAGGCCATTTAGTTTCTTACACATGATAATCCTCCTCACTGCAGAGCTAATAGTCTTGAGGCTCATACCTAACAAACTTATCAATCCTGATGTTACTGTAAGTGAGAGCTGCTTTTTATTTTGCATCAAAGTCACTCGGTTAATACAAGCGGATGTCGTCGATGTATATTATACCTGTACCGCCGGCTGCCGCACCACCTTTGCTGCCCAGGCCAATTACAATCTTATCCACGTTGCTCAGGTTAATGCCCAGATCGGCAAAGGCCGATAGCGAAATACGCCACTGGCTCCAGGTGCCGCCCGTAGCAGCATCCGAATCATCGTGAGCCACAACCGCCGGCGAGCCAGCGCTGTTGGAAATTGCCACATACAAGGGCTCGGCTGCATTTCCTGAAACTCCCCGGAACCACAGCGACAATTCTGCGACACCGGCGATCGTCCAGCCGCGCATTGCGGTTAAAGTCAGCGATGCTTCCGAGTTTAAAACACCGGTTTCGTTAGTGTACAACAGCGGCATGGATTGGGCGCCGCCATGAACAATCGTTTGCTCACAATATGGAGGCACCAGATAACCCACCTGCGCTCCATTATCGGCAACACCGAAGCCGTCAATCCACGTTTGCCAGATTGCTTCACCATTGGCGTCATTGTCGGTATAGCTCTCGAAATCCTCGATCAGAAGATAATCACCTACCGTGAAGCTCCATATGGGGCCTTTGACGGGATCCCCACTATACACCTCGTCCACGCGCCAATAATACGTGGTACCTAGTTCGAGTAATCCGGGATCGTAATTTTCATCCCCCAACATCTTGGCTCCTTTGTACTCGGGCGAGCCAGTATCAGCGATGCGCACCATGTCCTTGTCCCGTCCGAGGTACACCTGATGTGAAGCGGCGTTATCCGCTGGCGTCCAGCTTAAGATCGTGGTCATCCCTACATCGGTCGCCCCGTTGGCTGGCTGTGGATTGCCGACCGCGCCGAGTGTCGCAAAGGCCCAAACATCGCCTTTGTACGTCGCGAGGCCGTCAAATTCATCAATTCGCCAGTAGTAAACCTTTTCTTGTTCAAGCGAGCCGGGATTGTAGGTCGCTGGGCCTGAGGGGACTCCTCCAGTCGCATTGGCGATGGTTTCAAAGTCCTTACCGAAATAGACGGTATGCAATTTTGCCCCGAGGCCAGGTGTCCAGCTCAGTCGTTTATCTGCGGCCACTGAGTCGGCTCCATCGGCCGGATCGGGATTGTAGGCTGTTTTGGGCGGGATCGAAAAACTCCAGACATCACCCTTCCACGGACTGTCCGGATGTGCGTCGTTAACCTCGTCAATTCGCCAATGATACGTCGTGCCCGGAACCAAACCCTCCGGATAAGCATATCCCGGAAAGCCGGCGACATAAAACGTTGTCGTTTGGTTGGCGCGGAAAACATCCGAATCTCGCGTAGCTTCGCTGACGTCATTAAAACTGTCACCGAGATACACATCATGTGAGACTGCCAAAGCTCCGGCCCTCCAACTCAGGGTCACCCATGTGTCCTCGTGAAGGGTGCCATCCTTCGGGGTGGGATCAGAGGCCAGCTCAGCTTTCTCCGGCGCCGCCGAGTAGAGCGATATGGCGCACCCGCTGTCATTTGTGACCCATGTTGGTGTCTGAAGTCCGACGCCAGTGAACGCTTCCAGCGCAATAAAGGTCTGCCCGATGGATTCCTGGGCCTCCTGTAAACCGAACGGATACCAGTCGTCGCCGATAGCCCCTTGTGGAGCGATGATGATGAGTTCCACCCATGTGCCTTCGGTCGGACGATACTGTAGCCTGAAATCGGAATCGTTGTTGCCTTCCATCGGTTCTCCGTCTCTCCAGGCTATCAGGAGCTCACCGTTGGGACCATCTTCATAAGGGTTCTTTTTTGAACCCCAGCAGCCTACTGTTCCTTCCAGTTCGGTCAATTCAATGTAGTACAATCCGGGCGGTTGTACATCCTCGGGAAATTCGAGATTCGACCATGAGTTATCTGCTATATTTTCGAATTTTTTGGAAAAGACAAACCTGTTTTTGGGCGGCTCTTCATCCGCAGCAAAGGAACAGGTCTGAAAAAATCCAAACACCGCAGCCAACGCCATACATATTGACATTAATTTCTTACACATAGTACGCCTCCTTTATTCTGAACGGGACTTCGCATTTAACTTCAGAAAAGGTGCTCCTGCGCAGCTTTAAATTTTTCCTGAGAGACTCCTGTATAATTCTAACTCTATAATATCAAGACTATATCGTCATTTCAATGAGTTTCTTCAAGATGCAACACTCCATGTGGCATTAAACAAAAGAAGAGCCATGTAATTGAGCGAAGAATTGACTTATTCATACTATATAGAGTAACAGTCATTTCTGCAGATCGAGTGTCCCAGGCTCTCCGCCCGGGATGACAAGCCCTCGACGATGCAGAAGAGATCCTTCGAGTCTGTACAGGTCCACCAAAGCCTTAAGATAATTTGCAACCGCCTGAATCTCGGCGATTTGACTGGCAACAAAATCCCGCTGGGCCTGGCCGACCAGCAGCGAGGTGGATTTGCCGACATGGAATTTTTCGGTCTCGGCACGGAGTTTCTCCTCCTGAAAATTGCGGGTTGCGGTGGTTGCAGAGATCTGCTCCAGGGCCCGGTTTACCTCGATATAGGCCGAGCGCACATCGACCTGTATGAGTTGCGTAAGGTTTTCAAGGGCCTGGTGAAGCTGCTGCTTGGTGGCCACGGCGCGTGCGTACTGCGCCCGGGCGCTTCGGTTGATTGGAGCCCCTTCGAAAACCAAGCCCCAGGTAACATCGTAACTATCCCCGTCCAAATCATCCAAGGCTCTGTTGAACGTATCAGCATAGCCTGTCTTGCCAAGAGAAATAAACATATCCATCTTGGGTAGCAGCCCGTTTTTGGTTCGTACGACATCGAGATCGCCACGCTGTATCTCGAGCCTGGCTTGATTCAGGTCCGGCCGCATTCGTAGCGCAACCTGAACGTGTTCTGCAACATCATCGAGCTTGACGTCCGGCAAGGATGCGTCATACTCAAGAATGACATCTCGGTTCCAATCGATGTTCCCGGATGGATTCAGTAGCCGCAATAAATCGAGGCGTTCCTGGGCAAGAGTACTTCGGGCATTGATCAGATTTTCCCTTCGGAGGGCCATCTCCGCTTGAGCGGCGGCCAACTCCGTCTCGGCCAGGTCTCCTATCTTGATGCGCTCCTGCGTTTCGGTCATCTGTTTCTCGGCCAGGTTTAACGAGTTCGTGTAGATTTCGATCTGTCTGTTGGCCAGCGCATAATCCCAGAACTTCGACTCCACCTGTTCGATAAGAATCTCCGTGAAGCCTCGAAGCTCATACTGAGAGATGAGGGTATCCAATCTGGCCTGATTGACGCGGGCCAGATTGGCTTTGAGATCCATCCCTCGTAAAAGAGCCTGGGTGACCGTTAATCCGATACGATTGGCGGTGAAGGTATCACTGTACAGGGATGAGTCCGTATAGTTTGTGCTGGCCTCCAGGTCAAGGGCCGTGCCGGTCGCAAACAGCTTTGCCAGAGAAACTGAGCCGGTAATGGAGTCCACCTTGGAGCTTTCGGTACTGGAGCCGGCCCGGGAAAGTCGGTCGGCGACGGTCCTTCTGTTGGAAACTTCCGGGCTCAATAATGGATCAAAAACGGCAAGCTCCTCCTGCTCGAATGTGCGTTGTATCTGCGGATTCATTCTTTCAATGAGGAGCGATTGGTTATTCTCCATGGCCAGCAGAATCGCTTCCTGAACTCCAATTCTCAAAGGACCTTTGGATGTGGCAACCTCGTTTGCATCAGCCACTTTAACGGAATCGGTCTTCGGCTGGTTCCGTGAGGAATCAATCTTGGTCTCAGGCGAGAACTTGTTGACGCGAGTCTGTTGATGCGGCCAGATACACGAGGACAGCAGGAATGCCTGGAAAACTAACACGGTGCTATAGGTTGTGGTGACTGCTTTTCTAAGGGACATAAGCATTTCTACGATATTTCTCAACTTGTGGCCGCGCTAATACTGCCATCGGAAGTTGACCCGGGTTTGAGACGTTCGAAAACGGAATAGACAACGGGAACAAACACGAGCGTAATGAGGGTTGAGCTGAGTAACCCCCCTATGACGGCCCTGGCCATGGGGGCCTGCGCTTCCCCCCCTTCACCGAGCCCGAGCGCCAGCGGCATCAGACCGATCACCGTCGTCATGGCCGTCATGAGAATAGGTCGTAAGCGTCTTCGGCCAGCCTCCTCGATAGCCTCCCGAAGGGGCAGGCCGGCCTTGCGACGAAGCAGGTTCGTATGGTCCACCAGGAGAATGGCGTTATTAACGACGATACCTTCCAGCATGATACACCCTATGAAGGACTGTACATTGAAAGTCGTCCGCGTCAGGAAGAGCATCAGGACCACGCCGATCGCGGCCAGCGGCACGGAAAACATCACGACAAAAGGATCACGCAGGGATTCGTACTGGCACGCCATGACCATATAAACCAGCACAATCGCCAAAATGCAACTGAGCAGAAGCTCGCGAAACGATTTCTGCTGCTCTTCGTAATCGCCGCCAAAGCCAATGGTGAATTCAGGCGGAACGGGGACTTTTTGCAGTTGTTCTCGAATATCCGAAAGAATGGAGCCCATGTCCCTTCCGCTTATTTCCGCCGAGACCGTGACGATGCGCTCCTGGTCCTTTCGCTCGATCAGCACGGGGCCTCTCCGAGGTCCGACGGTCACCACATTTCTGAGAACGACGGGCTCACCTTCAGAGTTGGTTATCGTCAGATCGAGAATGTCCCGCAGGTCCATCTGCTCGGCGTCTCGGAGTTTCACGAGGATGGCGTATTCGTCGCCGCCCTGACGATAATAGCCGGCCCTTGTTCCAGAGAGGATCGTCTGGAGTGCATTGGCTATCTTGGAGACGGTCAGGTTCATGTCGGCAGCTTTCTGTCGGTCGATGAGGACCAGCTCTTCGGGGTTGCCCGACTCCCGGCTGACCCGGGCGTCCGTAATCCCATCGACGGATTCGACGATATCTTTGACCTGGGCCGCCAGGTGATCCGCCATCTGAAGGTCATGGCCCCGAACTTCAACCTGCACCTTATCTGCCCCTTGCGTCATCATACGAAAGACAAACAGTCCCTGGTCGGCGCGGGTTCGGACAATCATTCCAGGCATATTGCTCAGTTTGTTTCGCAAGTCCACGGCGATCTGCTCGCTCGATCTGTTTCTTTCAGACTGAGGTTTCAGCGAGATGCGGACATCACCCGTATGGCCACCTGATCCGTGCCATCGGGAGCCCCCGACGTTTGTTCTCGTGCACCTTATTTCAGGCACCGACTCATTGACGATGTTCTCGATAACCTTGAATTTTTCATCCAGCAGACCCAGCCGGGTCCCAACCGCCATCTCGCCCTCGACGCGAACCACACCTTCGTCCGTAGCGGGCATCAACTCGACGCCAACATACGGTGTGAGCAGGAGGCTGGCAATCAGAAGCAGAATGGCAAGAGTTACAACAAAGGCTCGATTGGCCAAAGAGAAGTGCAGCAGTTGCTTATAGCGGTTCTCAAGGGCTTTGAGAGATCGGCCGCTCAGCTCGAAGATACTGCCGCGAAGCGTATGTTTCGATCTTTCAGCACTCGACTCACGATGAAGGATGCGGGCGGAAAGCGTCGGCACGACCGTCAGGGCTACGGCAAGAGAGCATAGCAGCGAGAAGCTCACGACCAGAGAAAGCTGCTTGAACATGACGCCGGACATTCCTTTGATGAAGACCAGCGGCAGGAAAACCACCAGCGTCGTTAACGTGCTGGCGATGACCGCTGAGGTGACTTCTTCAGCGCCGTGGACGGCCGCATGCTCCAGCGGATCGCCTGATTCCCTCATACGAAAGATATTCTCGAGAACGACAATCGAATTATCGACCAGCATACCGATTCCCAGAGCTAGGCCACCGAGCGTCATGATATTGAGGGTAGCGTGACCGAAGTACAACAGGGCAAAGGTCGCAATGATCGAGACGGGAATCGCCGTGGCGATGACGATAGTGCTGCGGAGATTGCGAAGAAACAGTAAAAGCACCAAGACGGCCAGCAAACCCCCGTAGATCGCGGATGTGCCGACGTTCGTGATGGAACGCATGATATAATCCGATGTGTCGATGATGGGTATAATGTCTATTTGTGGGATATCGCGGTTGATGCGCTCGAGCTCAGCCAGCGCAGCACGTGCGACTTCTACGGTGTTCTTACCGGATTGCTTGTACACAGAGAGCCATATTCCCGGTACGTCGTTAATACGGACGATTCGAGTGATTTTTTGCCACGAGTCCTCCACGAGGGCGATTTCTTTTAATTGGATGGGCGCGCCATGCCGGATGGCGATCACCGTATCCTGAAGTTGCTTGAGGTCGGTGTATTCGCCGGGCGTTCGGACGGTAATCTCAAAGTTGCCTTGTTCGATTGTACCGGCCGGGATGTTGACGTTTCCCTCCCGGATGCGTGCCAGAATAGATTCGAGCGGTATCCCCAGCGCGTTAATCTTGGCCGGGTCGAGACTGACGTGTATCTCGCGGTCCAGACCTCCCCGAATAAGAACGGCCGCCACGCCTGGAACACGCTCGAGACGGTACTGCACCTGGTCTTCGATAATTTGTCGGGTTTGGACGGGATCCAGATTGCTCGAAGCGCCGAGGCTCAATATCGAGAAGCTGGCCAGATCGTATTTTCGAAGCGAAGGCCGCTCCGCGTCTTCGGGCAAGTTGTCGATAATCCGGTCCAGTCGATCGCGGATGTCATTCGCGGCGGCGTCCAGATCCGTCCCCCAGGCAAACGTCACACGAACTGTGCCCTGGCCCTCAACGGAAGTCGAAGTCAGCTCATCGACCCCTGGCACGGCACTAACGGCCTGTTCGATCGGCCGGGCGATGAGCTCCTCAATTTCCTCGGGACCGGCGTTTTCATACGCGCAGGAGATGCTCAATGTTGGGTAGGAAATGTCAGGCATCAGATCGATAGGCAGCCGCAGCAATGAAATAATGCCCAGAAGCAAGACCATCAAGACCACCATGATCGTAAAAATGGGACGGTGCACGGCAAAACGCGAAACTTTCATTGGGAATCTCCTGATCCGGGCATCGTAATATTGGAGCCGTCCTCCAGGAGATGATTACCCATTGTGACCGCCAGACCCGAAATCGCCGGCTTTATGATTTCGACCATCTCGTCGCCGAGGATACCGGTCGTCACGGGGACGAAACGGGCCTTGAGATGCTGTGGGTCGGCGATAAAAATCCCCTCCTGGTCATTTCTTCTGACCAGCGCCGCCAGAGGAACCAGTGTGGCCTCTTCATGTTTGGTAAACTCGATCTTCGCTCTGATAAACATTCCCGGCTTGAGTATAAGGTCGGGATTCGGGACCTCGACTTCCATCCTTGCCTGGCGGCTGCTTTCCTTCAGCAGCGGCGCGATACGGGTAATACCACCGGTAAACGTCTTGCCGGGGTAAGCATCAGTCGTCACAACGGCCTGTTGGCCTATTTTGACTTTTGGATAGTCCCTCTCAATGACGTAAACCACGGCCGTCAGCGGATTGATTTGGAGAATAGAAACGATGGGCTGATTCACCTGCAGAAGGGCTCCTTCATCCACAAATCGCTCACCCACAACGCGTGTTTGATCCCCCTCTTCCCAGAAGACCTGAACCTTCGTGTAGGAAAGCCGAACAAGTGCGGTCTTCAGGGCTGCCTCCTTCTGGGCCACGTGGGCCAGTGAGACCTTGTGTCTCGTCTGGCAGGCGTTGAACGACGCCTCCGAGACATCTAATTCTGAAGCCGACGCGATCTGCTTTTCGCGGAGCGCTTTGGCCCTCTCGTATTCGCGTTTGGCGATATCAAGATCGCTGGCGCAATTGGCCGCGTTCGCCGTGGCCACCTGTAGCTCGGCCCGAGCTTGCTCCACTTCCTGTGTGAATTCTTCGTCGTCCAGGACCGCAATAATTTGCCGGCGGTTCACCGTGTCGCCAACATCGACGAGCAATTCCCTCAACCAGCCGGCGACCTTTGGCGCGACGACGAACTGTGACTTTGGTTCCAAGGAACCCGTAAAGACACCGACATCATGAATAGGGCCGATCTGGATGGGTGTCGTCTCAACAGGTACTGCAACTTTGGAACGATCAGGCTTTTTTGTCACGTCCGAACTGGTGAGCCATTGGTATAACTGCCAACCTGCCAATACAGCGATTGCCACGATAAGCAGCAATAGTAATAGCTTTTTCATCGTTTTACCTAAATACCTTGTACTAAAATAAAATCACTCTAAACTCGATCATTATACTTATTATATTTCCATTAGCCAACTTCGTCCTGTTAAGTACTATTAATTTCATGGTTTCTTATAATGCAGATGAGAAAAGCCTCCTGTGATTGTCTTATCATATCATGCGGACTTTAGTTCTAAGTCATATATTGCATTGTGTTTGCGCTTTGTTGAGACTCCAAATGGATTTATACTTTACTAAATCCGACATTCTCGCGGACGACTTTGATTCCCGCCAATGAAAAACGCGTAATATGTTCAACAAGAGCATCTATATACTCTGTGGTGAGTTTAGCTTTATTTTTCACTAAACTTGAGGTAAGGTTGCCCCGTCGAAATCCCAAAGCTAAGAACTGGCTAATCACGCTCATTTCACAAAATCCTATCTCCCAATCGCTCGCTTTCGATCCCAATAATTGCGTTATGAATCAAAGCTCGTAGATGTTCTTCCGCAGGAGCGTCGGGTGAAATGCCTCCATCTAAGGGATAGACCCTTGTGGCTTGGTCAAAGGCATTGTTCCAGACGGCCATATACAGGGCATCCTTGCTGCCGAAGTGGTAGTTCACTGCCGCAATGTTACTCCCGGCTTTCCGGCATATTTCTGCAATCGTAGCATTCCAATAGCCTTTTGTCGAAAAGACCTCAGATGCCGCCTTTAGCAACTTTTCACGCGTTTTCTTGCCGTCTTCTCTATTCGCCATAATGCCATCCTAAGAAATAAGACGTATATTTTAAATTTTTATTTCAACTCGCGAATAGAATATTTCGTCCTTCCGTAAAAGCGGACATAGTCCAGATCGGGATAGGTTGTGAGCTATGTACGCAACAGATCACTTACGATGCATGCCAGTAGCGAAATAAAGAATGATATCGTTAGACCATGAAAATTTCCCAGCGTTCTCACCAGAAGATCGGTGGATGGTGTATATGTCAAGCAGGGAAGGCGGATTGATGGTGTACATACGGCCATATCCCTCTATGGATAAGGTGTGACAGATTTCACATGATTGGGCAGAAGAACCAATCTGGTCGTTACAAGGGGAATGAATTGTTTTATCGCAGCAACAATAAATGGATGGTTATCTCTATCTCAACAAAACTTGAGTTTAAAGCGGGTCCACATCGATTGCTTTTTGAAGGGCCGTATATAAACGTGGGTGGTTTATCTTATGATTCTGCACCTGATGGCAAGCGTTTGTTGATCTTGAAGCCTCAGTACGATGACTCACAAGTCCGGGAAATGCAAGTCGTCACCAACAGGTTTGAGAAACTCAAGTAGCTTGTAACCACAGAAAAAGAGTGATAACAACAAACTTGAATTTCAAAACAAGGCCATCGCCTCAAACTCGGTGACACTCACCCACACACAATAGAGTCTATGAATAACCTAAATTGACCTCTGCGAAGCCTGGAACAAACAAGAAAAAACTAAAGATTGACGAGCAGGATTGACACAAAAAGAAGATTTTAAATAGTGATATGTCACCATTTAAACAGCTTCAATTTATCGACCGAAAAAACGTCAGATTTCCTTGGCAGAACGTGTCACCGAAATGTCTCCACGCCAGCTTGTTTTTTCAAATCGAGCCCAAAAAAATGTAAGTTGTTAGGCCAGAGACACAATTTTAAATAAATTATCGGGCGTCATCGTCTTCAATGAACTTGTTCAATATAAGGAAGAACCGACGACTAACTCAATACAGTCATCCTATACCCCTGTCTATGGAGTAGGCCGATATAGCCTTATGTTATCGATGTATATCGTACCCGAGCCGCCAGCGGTTGCCATACCGGATTCGCTGCCCAGACCCACCACAAGCTTATCTACATTGGTGAGATTGATCCCCTGATCGGCAAAGCTTTGTAATGGGATACGCCACTGCACCCAAGAGCGGATTGTTGCCGCACTCGGATCATCGTGGGCCACGACCGCCAGCGAGCCGACGCTGTTGGAAAGCGCCACATACAGAGGCTCGGCTGCATTTCCTGAAACACCCCGGAACCAAAGCGACAATTCTGTAACGCCTGCCTGTGTCCAGTCGCGCAGTGTTGTTAAGGTCATCACGCCTTTCGAGTTTGTCACACCGGTCTCGTTGGTGTAAAAAAGCGGCATGGATTGGACGCCGCCATGCACGATAATCCGCTCACAATACGGAGGCATCAGATAACCAACCTGCGCGCCGTTATCCGCGACACCGAAGCCGTCAATCCACGTTTGCCAGATGGCTTCACCGGAGGTTTCATCATCGGTGTAGCTCTCGAAATCATCGACCACAAGATAATCACCGACTGTGAAGCTCCAAACGGGGCCTTTCGCCGGATTTCCATTATAAACCTCATCCACACGCCAATAGTACGTTATACCCAGTTCAAGCAGTCCGGGATCATAGTTTTCATCACCCAATGCCTTCGATCCTTTGTATTCGGGCGAGCCGGTATCGGCACTACGTACAGTGTCCTTATCCAGTCCGAAGTACACCTGATGCGATGTAGCGTTGTCTGCCGCTCTCCAGCTAAGAACCGTTACCATCGGTACATCGGTAGCTCCATTGGCCGGCTGTGGACTTCCCACGGCGCCCGGCGTCGTAAAGGTCCACACGTCGCCTTTATAGGTCTCGACAGCGTCAAACTCATCGACTCGCCAATAATACACGTTCTCGATTTCAAGTGTTCCGGCGTTGTAAGTCGTTGAATCTTGCATCATCCCACCGACGGCGTTACTCACCTCGTCGTAATCGTTGCCAATATACACGGTGTGTAATTTGGCTCCATAGCCCGCCATCCAGCGTAACTTCACATTATCCGTATTCGATACCGCGTCTCCATCCGCCGGATCCGGATGAAAAGCCGTCTTGGGGGGAATCGAGAAACTCCAGACATCACCTTTCCACGGACTATTCGAATGGGCGTCATTAACCTCATCAATTCGCCAATAGTATGTCGCGCCCGGGATCAGGCCTTCCGGATAAGCGAATCCCGGAAAACCAGCCATATAAAACGCGGATGCCTGATTGCCCCAGTAAAATGGTGAATCATGAGTGGCATTAGACACATCGCCGAAGTTATCCCCCAGATACACGTCGTGAGAAGCAGCGAAATCGCCCGGCGACCAGCTTAGGCTCACCCACGTATCCTCATGGATGGCCCCATCCTCCGGAATGGGATTGTAGGCTTTGGGGAAGGTGAGATCGGACATGACGTCTCTGATCTGCTGCTCTGTAAGGGCTACATCGAAAAGAGCGACGTCATCGAGCACGCCGTTAAAGAATTCGCTGGGCTCGTTATTCGTAAATCGGGCGCCGATGAGAACCGGAGTGGCGGTGTCCGTATTTTGAGGACCTCGCTCCTGTTCGGCATCGAATTCCCCGTTGACATATATCTTCATTATAGCCCCGTCGTACGTGACGGCCACATGCCCAAAATCATTGTCCGGCAGGGTCTTGGCGCCGGAAAATGACCAGGGATCGACTTCTCTGTGAAATGAGACTGTGCCGCTTCCGCTGATTGAGACGATGTAGGCGCCTATGATGCCCCCGTTAAACTTACCCATGAGAGTTCCCCCGCCCTGATTCCTTACCCAGGCGGTGATACTGAACGGCTTGGCTCCACCGAATGACAGGTTTTGACTCGAATTACGAACTTCAAGATAGCTTCCGTTCTGAAATTCGAGAGCATGGCCGAATTTTCCCTCCACCCATATAGGATTTTTTTTGAGGTCGGCATCATAATCATGCCCGGAGCTGTCCTTAGCAATATTACCCGAGGCTTCATCGAAACGCCAAAGCCCTACGACGGATTTTGGATCAACTTGACCGTTACTGTAAGATGTCCATAACAGGGCTGTAATTATGGAAATCACGCAGGCTGTAAATTGTTGTCTGGTCATTGACATTGTCAGATCCTCCTACTGCTTTGTTCATGGAATTGTGATAAGCTAATGTAATGCAAACTATGAATCATTTTACCAAACGGAACTTTCGATTTAGATTTTACCGAAACACGTCTGCAAGCTTTATGTTAAATCATACCATAATTCCATCTCGATATCAATAACGTTCAGACGGAATCAGCAAGTTTTCTTGTAAAAATATTAACGAAATCCGGTAAGCGATGAAGCGTGGCTGATACATTGCAACAAGGATGCCCCGAAGAAAATATTTTGTGGCAACAATGACTATAATATTTGACTTTGAGCTCATCATCGGTGAGCGTTGCGGTTCCATATCCCTGTTGAAATCAGTTCTAAGTTCTTACCTTCTCCACAGCCGGCATAATAGCCTATAAGAGGATTCCATCCTTGAATCCACATCCTCAAAATGCTATGATATCTATAATATATTAATTGGGTCGAATTATGATTCGGAAGTATAAGGCTATCATCACAGTCACATCCATGTTTTTGTTGTCGGCGTCTGTAAGTTTGTCATTTGCCCAAAATTATTCCAATTCACTCGAACAAAATTTTAGGGATCCGCCGGACTCCGCCAAACCGCGGACGTGGTGGCACTGGACGGGAGGCAATATCACCAAAGCAGGGATCACAAAAGATCTCGAGTGGATGAAACGCATCGGCATTGCCGGCATGCAGTTGGCCGATGTCAGTTTCGGCGGCGGCCAAAACGTCGCAAATAAGATCGAGTTCGCAAGTCCGGAGTGGTTGGATGCCGTCCGTCACGCCGCGTCGGAGGCCGATCGGTTGGGACTGGAGATGGCCATCTTCAGCTCGGCGGGCTGGAGTTTGACCGGAGGTCCATGGGTTAAACCCGAGCAAGCCATGAAAAAGCTTGTCTGGAGTCAAACCGTGGTTGAAGGTCCGCAATCCTTTTCCGGCGTGCTGGCGCAGCCCCCTTCGAATAACGGGCCGATCCGAAACCTGCAGCGCGGGGGACGCGACGCCCAGTCGGATCCGATCTATTACGGCGACAGCAAGGTCATTGCGTTCCGTACTCCGATGGCACACATCAATATGGCCAAACTCAATCCGAAGGTAACGGTCAATGGAAACGCCATCGACGCGGCCGCACCGCTTGATGACGATCTAAATTCAGCCCTGATTATCCCGGCCCCCGAATCCGGCGGTTCCGCGCAGGTATTGTTCGAGTTCAAAGAGCCCTTCACGGCGCGGGCGATCACTATCGCCGGACGTCGCGGCATCCCAGTCGGTCGTGTATCGGCAAGCGACAACGGGACGGACTTCCGGACCCTGGTGACACTGCCCGGTGCTCAACTCTACCGTCAGGGCAGGGTGCGGACCTTTGCATTTGCCGAAACGACTGCAAAATTCTTTCGAATCGAGTTGACGGGCGCCCCCTTAGGGCCCGCTGAAACGATGAGCCAGGAACCAGCCAAACCGGTACGTGAATATGAGCTCACGGAAGCCATTCTCCATTCGGACCCGCGCGTACATCGTTGGGAGGAAAAGGCGGGTTTTAGTTTCCTGTTCGAATACGAATCGGTGCCGACTCCCTCGATACCCTCTACAGCGGCAATACGTCGTTCGGAAATCATCGATTTAACCTCGAAGATGGATCGCAACGGTCGTTTACGCTGGGATGTCCCGCCGGGTCGATGGACGATCCTTCGGATGGGTTATTCTTTGACGGGAGCCAAAAATCGCCCGGCCACTCCCGCAGGGCTTGGTTACGAGGTCGATAAACTCAGCGCCGAATACATCGAATCGTATTATCACGGCTACTTCGATCCCATCGCAAACACCCTTGGACCGCTTTTCGGCAAGTCGCTCCGATACGTGCTGATGGATAGCTGGGAAGCCGGTATGCAAAACTGGACCGACGAAATAATAAGCGAGTTCCAAAAACGACGCGGCTACGATCCGACCGGCTATCTGCCGGTTTTGACCGGCCGGGTGGTGGAGAGCGCCGAGGTCAGTGATTGTTTTCTCTGGGATTTCCGCCGAACACTGGCCGATCTGTACGCCGATTATCATTACGGCGCTTTGACCGACCTGCTTGCGAAGCGGGGCGTCGGCACGTATGCAGAAGCTGCCGGGGTGTCTTTGGAGGTCCCGGAGGATACGCTCCTCAACAAGAGCAAAGTGACCATCCCAATGGGGGAGTTCTGGGTGCGGGCGCTCCATCCGGAACTGATGTATTACCAAGACGTTCGCGGTGCGGCTTCGGCGTCCCATATTTACGGCAAGACCCTGGTAGCGGCTGAAGCGTTCACAGGGGGAAGCTACGAAGCGCCATATACGCTCAAAAAGGTCAGCGATTACTGGTTTGCCCAGGGCGTCAACAGGCTGGTCTTTCACACTTCCGCACACCAGCCGCTCGATACCAGACCCGGCAACACCATGGTGGGGACACACATCAACCGAAACATAACATGGGCCGAACAAGCCGGTCCTTTTATGACCTATCTGGCTCGAATTTCTTATCTGCTTCAGCAGGGTCGTTTCGTGGCGGACATCGCATACTTATTAAACGATGGCGCCCCATCGACCATGCCCATTTGGGGAGAGGGGCTTACGCCCAGGCCGCCGGACGGTTATGACTACGATTACGTGAACGCCGACGTCCTGATCAATCGAATGTCGGTTCGCGCAGACGGTCGGCTCGCTCTACCGAACGGCATGACGTATCGCATTCTGGTCCTGCCTCAGATCGACCGTATGACTGTACCGGTTTTGCGAAAGATTTGTAAACTTGTCAAAGACGGCGCAACCGTCGTCGGTCCCAGACCCAACAAGTCTCCTTCTCTTACCGAATATCCGGAGGCCAATAATGAAATCCGGGCGCGCGCACAAGATCTATGGGGCGATCTCGATGGTATCAGCCGCACGAAACGCGCCTTCGGAAAGGGTAGGGTCGTCTGGGGCCTTCCGCTCGAAGATGTGCTCGATTCGCTGGACGTACCTAAGGATGTTGAATATAGCCGGCCTCTGGATGCGGAAATCGCCTGGATTCATCGCCGTACGGACAATGCAGATATCTACTTCATTGCCAACTTAACCGACCGTCCTCACGCTATTGACGTCCGATTCCGTATTAGCGATAAGGAAGCCGAGCTCTGGCATCCCGACACGGGAGAAATCGAACCCGCTCAGTATTCCATCACCAGTGATCGTACGACCGTGAGCCTGGATTTGGACCAGCGGGAATCCGTGTTCGTTGTTTTCCGTAAGATGGCGTCGGCGCCGTCCCATTCGTTATCCACAACGAAAAGCGAAACACTTGTAAACATTGACGGGCCATGGGATGTCAATTTTCCACCGAATCTGGGTGCACCGGAAAAGATCGAACTACCCAAGCTGCAATCCTGGACGGAAAACGAAAATGACGGCATAAAGTATTTCTCAGGCACAGCAACCTATACCCGGACAATCCAGGCAGAACAGAGCTGGTTCCAGGACCAAACGAAACTCTTCCTCGATCTCGGTCTCGTCCGAGACATCGCTGAGATCGCAGTCAACGGCAAGAGGCTGGGGATCGTATGGAAACCACCTTATCGGATGGACGTCACCGGCGCACTAAAGCCCGGAGAAAATAAAATTCAAATCGAGGTTACCAACCAGTGGATGAATCGACTGATAGGAGATCAGTCTGCGCCCGAGGACAAGAAAGTGTTAAGCCCCGTGGGCTTTATGGTTTTCTTCGGAGGCACGCCGCCTTTGTCCGAGTCGGGTCTGATCGGTCCGGTAAGCATAGTTTCAGTAGTAAACCAATAAACCATATACAGCGAGTTTGATAGGAGGTAACTATGTCATTCAAACATCTTCTCACTATGGTATCGACGGTTTTAATGATCGTATTGGTCTCTTATACCGCTCAAGGACAAATCGCGGATTCGCCCGACGAAAGCGTCGCCGGCATTCCGGTCAATTATACGGAGGCCCATGTCGGAGACTACGTGCTTCCGGATCCTTTAGTGCTTGCCAACGGTCAAAAGGTCAGCAACATCGAGACCTGGACCCAAAAACGTCGGCCGGAGATTGTGAATCTGTTCGAGGAAAACCAATATGGACGGAGTCCGGGTCGTCCGGAAGAGTTGAGTTTCGAGGTATTCGATAAAGGAACACCGGCCTACGAGGGGAAAGCTATTCGCCGATAGGTAACGATTTACTTCTCAAAGGAAAAGAGCGGACCGAAGATGGACTTGTTGATCTATTTGCCTGTGAAGAAAGATAAGCCCGTGCCGATGTTGCTTAATATTTCCTTTACTGCAAATTCGTTGACCGTTGATGATCCGGGCGTTAAAGAAGGCACAATATGGAACCGTCAGAAGCAAAGGGTACCGGCCAGCCAGGGCTTTCGCTTCGGTTCGTTGAATGTCGTACCGGTTCTGGAGAAAGGATTCGGCATCGCAACCGTTTACTACGGCGACATCGATCCTGATTTCAAGGGCGGCTTGCCGTACGGTGTGCGAAGTCTCTATCTCAGGCCCGGACAAACCGAACGCGCGCCGAATGACTGGGGCGCGATCGGAGCGTGGAGCTGGGGTTTGAGCCGCGCCCTGGACTACCTCGAAACCGATGAATCCGTGGATGCCAAACGTGTGGCCATCATGGGTGTCTCGCGTTTGGGCAAGACCGTACTGTGGGCCGGCGCGATAGATCAACGTTTCGCGATGGTCATTGACAGTTGTTCGGGCGAAGGCGGCTCGGCTTTGAGCCGTCGAAATTATGGAGAGACCATCGCCCACCTGGTGGAGCCATCGAGATATCCCTATTGGTTCTGTCCCAATTACCAGAAATACGGCGACCATGTGGGTCAATTCCCGGTGGACGCTCACCTGCTGCTGACATTGATAGCGCCGCGTCCGGTACTGCTTATAACCGGCAACAAAGACAAATGGGCCGACCCCAAAGGTACATTCCTTAGCGCGGTTGCCGCCGGACCGGTCTATGACTTGCTGTGTAAACAGGGACTGGGGACAAACGATTTGCCGCCGGCGGGAAAGCCCATCCTGAATGATATCGGTTTTTACATGCACGATGGTGGACACGGCCCCCACCCATCCGACTGGGACGTGATCCTAAAATTCATGCAGTTGCATTTGAAGCCGTGAACAAAACCGGATCGGGCGAATAATGTGCGGGTGTAACGGGCACTCGGGTACTCTATCAACCAAGACAGGCATTGCGGAAAGTTTCAGCCGCAATGGCGATTTCCTCGTCTGAAGAGTTAATATTGATACCAAATCCGGACCCGAGCCCGGCATCAACGACTCCAACACTGATATTGACGGCGCGACTTAAAATGTCATCCGTACGCGGATAAGCCCCCAAACCATGAGGCCGATTGTTTTCCTTGAGGTATTTGTTGACGTGTTCCATGTTTGCATAAACGTGCCAGCCGCTATGATCCACGGTCGTTGTTCCCAGGCTTCGACTAACTTGCGCCGCCTTTTCAGAACTGTCAAAAATGACCGTACAGAGGGTTCCACACTCACCATCAGGGTCATTTAAGGTTCGGAATCTGAATCCGGGGCTATCAGAAATGAGCTCTTTTAGTCTTGTCTTCTTTTCTCTTAGAGTCCCGACAATTCTATCGATTTTCCTTAACTGGGCCAGCGCCAACGCGCCGAGGAGTTCGTTGACTCGGAAATTCAAGCCTAAAATTTGGCGGCTGCCTACCTGGACGCCTGCACGGTGTGGCGTGTGTCCCTGATCGTGGATCGCAAAGGCCCGTTCGTACAGATCTTTGTCACGGGTTGCAATCATACCGCCGTCCCCGGCGGTTATCGTCTTGAAAACATTGAGTGAAAAAGCGCCCATGCGACCTATGGAGCCGAGTTTTTTCCCCTGGTACGATCCACCGGCGGCCTGACAGGCATCCTCAAGGACGGCAAGACCATGCCGATCGGCAATGTCAAGGATCGACTCCATAGCGCAGGGATTGCCAAGCATGTGTACGGGGATGATGGCCTTGGTTTTGGGCGTGATACGGGCCTCGATATCCCGCGGATCGATACAAAGGCTTTCGTCTATCTCCGCCAGAACCGGGATCGCCCCCGCGTAGATCACGGCACTATAGGTAGCCACAAAGGTATAGGCCGGTACAATGATCTCGTCCCCAGGTTGAATCCCCATCGCCAGCAGCGATACGAACAGAGAACTGGTGCCGGAACTCGTGGCCAGGGCATAATCAACACCGCAATAAGCGGCGAATTCCTTTTCCAGGGTATAGACTTTGTGCTGAAAATTCGCATCTTCCATATCGCCATAGCGAAAAAGATAACCCGACTCCATAACGTCCATCACTTGCTTCTTTTCCTCTGCACCAATCCAGTACGATCCGGGACCTGCCATGTCAAACCATCCTTTCCTCGATGTGTTGATGTTTTGAGTCACTTGCACCACTAAGAGGAGACGTATATCACTAACATTCCTGTTTCTTATGGTGTTAACTTCATGTATCTCACCAAAATGCGGCCTTGCGTTTGGCTTGATCTATATACTGTTTATCATGTCGAGCAGAGTGGAGACGATCGCTTTTTGAGCGCCGGACTGAACTCTCGTTACTCGTGCTTCATATCCGCCTGCTTCATAGGCGTCATCCGTAATGAGGTATCCGCTGCTGCCGTTACAGTGAGTGACCATAAACGTGTTTTTGTAAGGAGATTGGTCCTTCAGTTGCATACCGATTTCTGTAAACACTTCACCGGATACACCCGCCAGGATGATCGTTCCGATTTTCAAGACAGAAAGACGCACTTTCAAAAAGTCATCCGAGTCTGTACCGGGCGACTTAAGATTCGATTCCTGTTTCTTCCTTGGCAATTCAATAACCCGCTGTGCGGCGCGGAGCGGACCGGTACAGTCAAGGGGTATGTCACGAGCAACCCGGATAACTTCCTCGCCGAGAATCATGCCGATCGAGTCAACGCCGTAGGAATAGGAGCTGTAGACCGATTTGAAATCAATATGCGGACCGTAAATGGCATTGATGTCACCTGAGGCCCCGATGATTACCGGGGCAATGACGCGTCCCCCCATCGTTGTCTCGATAAAACGAGCGGCCGCGCCGGGCCAGTCGCCGGTGATCAAATAATTCTGAGGTCCCATGACCGTGCCGTGACAGGCCCAGTTAAAAAGAACGGTAACCGGGTTACCCTGGGCGTCGGCAATCAAAACCACTGCCACTTCATGGTCGCATGGCCCGTAGGGATTCCGACCGAGCGTTATTCCCTGTTGGGGATGTCGCGCCCTGCGGTTAATGTTCATCAAGCATTCGCCCCGTCCTACCCCGATACGTGCGGATTCAAGTCGGCCGGACGCCTCTTTTACCACGGTCGCGATATTCTCGTGCAGTTCGGCCACGTACGCCTCAACATCACGAGATTTTGTCTTGTTATATACGTTCGTTACAGGGCCGCCGTGATTGTGAGCCGGGCAAAGTAAGACATGGTCCGGCTCAATCCCACTTACTTCTTTAATGCGGTCAGTGACTTTTTGAAAGGCGTCATGGGACAATCCAATGACATCTACGCTTACAATGGCCGCCTTTCTTGTTCCGTCACCGATCACAATCGCACGGGCAAATAGTTCGTCATGGACGCCTTTAAAAGGGTCTTTCCTGCTCCCATAACCGCTCATGGGAATGGGCTTTTTCGGCGTAATATTGATTTTTGCACTCCCAACGGTAAAGCCGTCACTTCCCGCTATCAATACCTCGGAGAAACAGACAAACCAGATGATGATGACAAGAAGAGTGACGATGCCTTTGGGATATAAAAATACCCCTGTCCTCTCTTTGACGATCCGAAATACCTCTGACCATTCTCTTTTTTCCTGCATGGTTCACCTCCTTTTTAGCGAGTGACATTGAAACGATCTTTAAGTCGAATGTCTTGAGACGAATGACCAATCATCACGACAAATTCTCCCGGTTCAACGGTCCACCGGAGATTTCGGTCCAACAGCATGAGATGCTCCGGCATCAGGGTAAAGCGGACAGTTTTACTCTGATCGGGCTCAAGCTTTATTTTCTTAAACGCCCTGAGATCCATTATCGGCGTGGTCACCGAACTCAGAACATCGTTGACATAGAGTTGCACGACTTCTTCGCCCGGTCGTTGACCGCTGTTTTTAACATCCACAGAAATCTGAATCGTGTCGGCGATCCCGATGTTCCGCGAACTCATCGTGAGATTGCTGTAAGTAAATTCCGTGTAGCTGAGACCATAGCCAAACTCGTATAAAGGCTTTGCATCCAAATTTCTGTAAACCTTTCCCTTCTTTGAGGGTGAATGGTTATAATACACAGGGAGCTGGCCGACGTGGCGGGGGATCGTGATCGAAAGCCTCCCGCTGGGATTATAATCGCCAAAAAGCACATCCGCCACGGCCTCTCCCCCTCTTTCTCCACAGTTCCAGGCTTCCACTACGGCATCCGCGTTCTCTGCGGTCCAGACGGTGGATAAAGGTCGCCCGTTAATAAGAACCACAACGGTCGGCGTTCCGGTGGCACAAACCGCCTGCACGAGAGCCTGCTGGAGTCCCGTGAGGTTTAAATCGCCGACATCCCGGCCTTCTCCATCAGTGTTCCTGCTCTCACCCACTACGACAACGGCAATATCGGCCTCCTGGGCGGC
Source organism: Sedimentisphaerales bacterium (assembly GCA_016934255.1). Classification (GTDB taxonomy): domain Bacteria; phylum Planctomycetota; class Phycisphaerae; order Sedimentisphaerales; family Anaerobacaceae; genus JAFGTG01. The sequence goes on along the minus strand of JAFGTG010000285.1, from coordinate 582 downwards.
TTGTTTGGCCTTGTCGATCTCATTGTGCTTTATCCCCTGGATTTCGCAGCCCTTTACATGAATGATCCTGGTGTCAGGCGACACCTTCTTTTTGATACCATCGAGAACGGTGACAATGTCAGTGATAATATGAAAGGGTGAATAATCGCCGAGTTGGTCTCTGGAGGCGTCGGCGTTCGGTCCGATCACGGCAATAGTTTTGATGTCTTTTTGCAAAGGCAGTAATCCGTTCTCATTCTTAAGAAGCACAATCCCTTCCCGCGCGGCCTGCAGGGCAAGGTCGCGATGCGACTGGCAATGCACCGTACTCACTGCACGCTCCACATCCACGGCCGCATTCTCGAAAAGCCCCAGCATAAACTTGAGTCTCAGAATTCGCCGAACCGCTCTGTCGATGACCTGCATGGGTACCATGCCTTCGCGCACACTGGTTATCAAATCCGATAAGTAAGCGTCCTCCATTGATATGCCCACATCCACGCCGGCCTTGGCCGCGATTTGCCCCGCCTCTTTCTGATTGTCAACCATACATTCGTCAATCAGCGTGCTGATGCCCCGGCCTTCGCTAAGGAGCACGCCTTT
>JAFGTG010000284.1 GCA_016934255.1 Sedimentisphaerales bacterium | reverse complement strand
GAGATTGCTCTTTATATTGAGCGTCAGTGAAACAAGAAATCAGATCCTCAAAAAGATTTTACGGCGATACATCCACAGCACGACCAGCCAAAGCACGAGCAGTACGACCGCCCGCTCCATGACCGGCGAGTACGCTTCGCCGAAAATATCGAACACATCCCGGCTGATATGTCGCTGGACGTTCTCCCGGATAAAGCCGCCCATTAACTGCCACATACAGTAAAGCGCGATCGGATTAAGCCCGACAACCACAAAAGGAAACGTCCATCGCTTCCAGCCGCGCCATTCGACGATCGCGACGAACGCGGCCAAGATCAGGGTAACCCATCCGGCGCTGTAGATCGCCCAGGAAGGCGTCCAAATCCGTTTGACAATCGGGCACAAACCCACTAGTGCGATAATCCCGCCCGCGATGATTCCCACCACCGCGAAAAGGACAAGATGCTTGACCTTCCGTTTGATCGGTAGGTTACTGCGCAGCAACTCCCCAGCCAGCAGTCCAAAGATCATCGTTGCCATCGATGGGATGAAGTTCAGGGTTTGATAACCTCCGCTGCTGAAGATGAAGGGCTTCTCGCGCGGAAATAAATTCAAGAACCAACGGTCGAACGCCGCGGCAAAGTTCGCGTTCTTCTCCCAGTGAGCTGCGAAGCCGGTCAGAAAGTTCCAGTCTTCGGGTACGCCGACGCTCGCCCAGTCGAAATCCACCGCCGGTAAGGGATACAGTGCAAACGCCAACCCATAAGCGAAGAGGATACCAAACGCGGCCAGCCATTGCGTTCGTGGTCTGGTGAAGGCCAGAAGAAACACAAACACATACCCCAGGCCGATCTGCGCGAGCACATTGTTAAAAGACCATACCGTCTGACGGCTCCAGGCGGACGAAAGAAAGACCGCCAGAAGTACGAGCACCAGCGCACGCCACAGCGCGTGCGCGAACATCGATCTAAAGCTTTGGCCCCGTGCACGGCGATTCGCCACCGACCACGGCAACGCAACCCCCACCATGAACATAAACGCCGGCTGAATGATGTCCCATAACGCAAAACCGGCCCACGGTGCATGTTCGACCTGGTGCCCCATGAACCGCCAGATACTGCTGTCGGGATGGAGGCGGGCCACCTGGGCCAGCCCCAATCCGCTCGACGCCATCATCAGCATGATCGCGCCGCGATACGCGTCGAGCGACACAAGTCGCTCGGACCGTGCGCCAGGAGTATTTTTGTTAATATCATCCATCACTCCGGATTATAGTCGCATCATCAGTTTTTGGAAAGCCCCAGAATAAAAAGGCCGTTAACAACAGTAATCTTTATGAAGTAAATTTCATTTGTAAAAAAGCCATTCTTTTTGTAAAATCATAGTATGGACAAAGCAGAAAACGAAAGGAACAGACAATGGGTGGCTGACTGGCAATCCGCTTCAGAAGTACTGAAACGCCTCCGAAACGAAGCCATACACCAAAGTGACACCGCCGCGGCCATCGAACAATTGTCGGACGCCTTCGAATCCGCCCTTCTACATTATCCACCTGCTACAACATCCGGGATCGTCGAGCAACAATGTCTTTTCTCTAAGTGGCGATCAAGAAATTTGCATCAAGAACGATAGAATGATCATTTCTACGAAGTGTGCATCACCCACAACTGAGTGAGTTTTGCTATCTCCAATTAAAAAGAGGAAGGCCGTAGAATGCGACCTTCCTCTGAGTTTTAAATCACATTATCCTACTGGATTTATACAAGCGTGTCGCGACCGGTGGGGATGGAGTGGAAAACTCCAGGCCCGGGAGCTAACTCTCTCGGCACCAAATCCTGCTTGCTGGCGTTGAGCAACCATTTCCAACTAATCGCGCGTCCCGTAAAGGCGGCCGTTCTGGCGCCGATGGCGGTCAGGGTGCTTTCGGCGATCCGCTGTCCCTCGTTGAGTACGTTGCCGCTCCGGATGCTCTTGACCAGGTCGATATGCTCCTGATCCATTCCATTGACACGTTTTCCATCGTATTTCCAGGAATTCTCACCGGTGATGGCGTCGTTGCAATTGCTCGTGCCCTTCGTACCGACGAGTTTCTCGTCGCCGCGTCCCTTACCGGGGCTATGACCGCTGAAACTCAGGCAACGGGCGCCGTTGGCATATTCGAACTCGGCGAAGATATGATCCCAGATATCCCCGTTGTACTTCTCCCAATCCGCCTCGCTGCCGTTGTTAAGTGCCCGGCAAACCTCTTTGGCCGATCTGATCTGGTCTTCGTTGAAGGTTCGCCAGCCCCGGCCGCCCACGGCGGTAAACTTGACCGGCGGGCCGTTGAAGCACCAGTTCATGACGTCGATATTATGAATGTGTTGCTCGCAAATCTGGTCGCCCGAGATCCAGTTGAAATGATACCAGTTATAACACTGCCATTCCAACTCGCTCATCCCTTCCTGATAGCCGCGGAACCAGATGCCGCCGCCGTACCAGTAGCATTGGCCGCCCACGAGCTCGCCCATTTGTCCGTCGTGGATTCGCTTCATCAACTCCACGCGGTTGAACTCATGCCGGCGTTGCGTACCGCAGACGATGGCCAGTCCCTTTTCCTCGGCCAGCTTGGAAGCCGCCATCACTTCCCGGCAGCCGGCCACGTCGGTCGCTACGGGTTTTTCGGTGAAGATGTGCTTGCCCGCCTTGATGGCGGCCATCATCTGTCGCCCGCGAAAAGCCGGAGCAGTCGCCATCACCAACAAATCCGCCTCGCATTGGGCGATCTTTTCATGACAGTCGAAACCCCAGAAAAGGTGGTCATCGTCAATCTTTATGCGATCCTTATACTGATCTTCTTTCAAGAGCCTGTCCCGCGTCCGGCGAACCTGGCTCTCGAACAGATCGGCCAAGGCAATAACTTCGATCCCCGGATCGGCGTTCAAATTCTGCCGCAGGGCGCCGTTGCCGCGTCCGCCGCAGCCGAGCAAACCGACCTTGATCTTACCCGATCCCCCGGCATGGGCCACATGCGCCACCGAGCCGGCCAGCGCCGCGGCGCCGACGACGGCGGCCGTATGCTTATTGGATGTCTCTTTATCTTTCTCTGACGCTCTCATATTATGAATCTCCTTGTTAAATTGTCGTTTTTCGATTGCCGATTGCCAATTTCAATTCGCAAATCGAAATTCGTAAATCGGAAATACACAAGCGCATTTGACCGCTTAGCCGCGCCTTCTCCCGCGCTCGGGCTGCACCCAACCGGGTATCTGGTACTTACCCGGAATTGCAAACGGAGGTAACTCTTTAGAATCGCTCAGCTTCAAATCGTCGGGCGGCAATAAATCCAACGTGCATCGGCTCAGGAACCATTTCGTATTGAACTGCTGCCGGGAGTAAGCCGATTCCCGGCCCATGATCGCGCAGAGCGTACTCTCGGCGATCCGTTTGCCTTCGTTGAGGGGATTGCCGCTTCGGATGCTCTTAATCAGGTCCGTGTGCTCTACGACATACGGATTCGGGGTGGGGCCGTTGTAAGCCCATGCGTTTTCACCCTCGATTTTGCAATTGCCGGAACTGTCCATGTATGCCGAGCCTTTCGTGCCGACGACGCGTTCGCTGACGTTGTCCGTCGTTCCGTCAATCTGGCGGCACATGCTGATGGTTCGTACATCGCCGGGGTAGAAGAATTCGACACCGAAGTGATCGAAGATATTGCCGTATTGGGGCTCCGTGCGGTATTGTCGGCCGCCCTGGCCATGGACCTGTTCGGGTATCGCGTCGAAGGCCCAGTTAATAATGTCGATATTATGGACGTGCTGCTCGCAAATATGGTCGCCGGAGAGCCATTTGATGAACAGCCAGTTCCGAATTTGCCATTCCACATCCGACCACTTGCCGCTCTTGTAAGCCTCCCAGTTACGTTTGGCGGCGTCCACCCAGAGCGCCCCCATATTCCAGTAACATTGTGCGGAAACGAGATCGCCGATAGCCCCGTCATGGATGCGTTTGATCGTTTCCACGTAAGCCTGCTGATGACGGCGTTGCGTGCCCGCCACGACGGCTAAACCCTTCTGCGAAGCCAGTTCTGATGCCTCAATGACCATTTTGATCCCCGCCGGACACGTGGCGACGGGCTTTTCCATGAAGACGTTCTTGCCGCGTTTGATGGCTTCGGCGAATTGTTTCGGCCGGAAGCCCGGCGGCGTGCCCAGGATGACCAGGTTGATATCATCCAGCGCCAGCAGCTTTTTGTAGGCATCGAGACCGACGAAGCAACGGTCGTCGGGAACCTTGAATTGTTTTTTCAAACCCTGGAGGCGATCTTCAAACGTGTCGGCCAGGGCAACGATCTCCACGCCCTGAGAGGATTCGACACAATTTTGAGCTGCGCCGGACCCTCTGCCGCCGCAACCGATGACGCCGACGCGCATCGTATCGCTGCCTCTCGCTTGAGCCAAGGGAACGATTGCGCCGGTTAAGGCCAATGTTCCAGCCGTCATTGCCGAACTCCTCAAGAGTTCTCGTCGTGTTATTTTTTTCTTCTGCACCATGTTTGTTTCTCCAACTTGACACATGTGGTTATTTTTATACGGATTATAACAATGGCTCCGAAGAAGAATCAAGGGGGAAAAGGCAAATAAAATTCCTCAGGAACTCACCCCCTCAAAAATTGATAAATATAACATTTTCCTTAGCTGACTGACGCACCCAAACACATCCGAACGCCGACGCAATCTCATTGACCTTCAAGTGAACTAAAGTGGCAATGCCTTCTTGTCGATATTGAAAACACGTTCAAAGTCCTGGGGACTCCCTAGGAGAACGTTTTTTTTCTCCCCTCCGGAAAACGCCGGGTGGCGGCCGGTTACTCGGCGTTTCCTTTTTTCAGTCCCTATCTACTGCTGTCTCAAGCATTATTTCTTTCGACCTCTCAGACGGATATCGTCAAACTGCCCCGTGTCGTCGAACGAACCAACGCCGACTTTGCCCCATGTGAAGTGACGATCGACCGCCGTCATAATCGGCTCGGCTTTATCATCAAAGAACACGTCGATCGTACCGCTCTCCACATCCCGCACCAAACGGACCGTATGCCAGTTTTCGTCCCATTTCGTTCCTTCGGTCCGGGTCTTCGCAATCGAGACGCGCGGCTCGCCGTTGACTATGAAAATGGAATTCGCATGAGCGTCCGACTGGTTGGCGATATGCACATAATAGAAGTGGGATGGATCCTGATACCCAAAGAACAGGCACATATCGCGGTGACCGTAGTCTTTCGTCGTCGAGTGCATCTTCAACTCCAGCACGAAGTCGCCCACGACCACGTCCTCGATGAGATTGATATTAACGGGCGAACGCACTTCCGGCTGATAGTTACTCTGTTTGTGAAGGGCCAGGACCTTGCCGCCGTGTCCTTCTTCGATACGCCACGCCGCCGAATCGGTGGCGTGCCATGCATCAAGGCTACCGTCCTCGAAATCCGCTTTGAACACAACCGGCATCTTCTTACCGCCTATGCCGGCCAGTCCGTTACATCCCCCAACCATAACGATCAATCCGAGTAAAACAATTCCACATTGCCAACACGTTCTTTTTCTCATTCAAGGTCTCCTTTCGTCTCACGATCCATAGAAAACTCGTTTTACCATTGGGCTTCGATATAAGGTCCGACCGGCCCCTCCGGAATGGCCTTCGGGCGGGACTTAAGAATCGCCTCCGCGACGGCGATGTCACTTTTGTGGGTAATCTTCATGTTCGAACAATCCGCTTCTACAATGGCAACCTTATGACCCAATGCTTCAACTAATTGCGAATCGTCGCTGATTTTGCTCTTATCGAGGTTTTTCAGGTTTCCATAGGCCCTTCTCAGCAAATCGACGTCGAAAACCTGGGGCGTTTGAGCTTCGTAAAGATCGGTCCTGTCAACGGTTCGCTCTATGGTGTTACCCTTGACTTGCTTGATTGTCGCCGTGACGGGGCACGCCGGCACGGCCGCACCGCCTTTGGCCGCGGCGGCGAAGGTTTTATCAATGATATCCTTGGTGACACAACACCGACAGGCATCGTGGACGGCCACATACTCGATATCCTCCTTGACCCGTTCGAGGCCGTTCGTGATCGTATCGAAACGTTCGGCGCCGCCCATAAAGATCTCCACATTAAAAAACTTGAGGTTCGCCCCCCATTTAACGTTTAGAAGCTCTTCATCCTCGGCCGCAATCCCCAATAAGACCTGCTTGACATCCTCGCGATCGGCAAAATGCTCGACACTTCGCAAAAAAACCGCCCGCCCGGCCACATCCATAAATGCCTTCTTACGTGTTCCCCCGAACCGACTGCTGGCCCCCGCGGCACAAATTATCACAGCTACTTTTTGACTCATCGTACAATTCCTTATTCCTATAGAACGCGGGCGGGACGCCCGCGACACGCAAGGGCGAGACGCCCGCGCGACGAACGACTTAATATTCAATGCCCTTTCTTGCAGGCAAGCCTTTGTCATACGGATGTTTAATATTCTTCATTTCCGTCACCAAATCGGCACATTCGATCAATTCCCCGGTGGCGCCCCGACCGGTCATAATAATTTCAACACAAGGATCTCTTCTGTCAAGCACCCTTCGAATATCGCCGAGCGCAGCCAGACCTTTAGAAAGACAAAATACAATCTCATCGAGGACAAAGACGTCGTAATCCCGCAACTCCGCCATCCGGGCTATTTCGTCAAGGACGTTGCGGATAGCCGCCTGCATTTGGGCCACGGCGCTCTCATCCTGTAAAGATTGAGTCATATCCCAGGGCACATCGAGCGTTTCGATGTTGATATCAACCGCTCCCAACCGGACCGCCAAACGCTCCCCGATATCGAGATAAGAAGGCTTGAGGAATTGATAGATCAGAACCTTGTTTCCCCGGCCGGCGGCCCGCAGGGCCAAGCCCAACGCCGCCGTCGTCTTGCCTTTGCCGTCCCCCGTATAAATCTGAACCAATCCTTTGTCCAACATAACTTCATATATAATAAAGCACTAAGCACGAAATCCTAAATCCTAAACAAATTCAAATGACATAAATCTCAATTTTCTAAAACTACGCCAGTAACAGTTGTTCCAGTTCGCGTCAGACGTTTTGGTCATTGGGACATTTGAATTTCGATATTGTTTCCGGAACAACGCCGGGCAACAGGCATCCGGCAACGGCACCGGAGTTGTCGGATTTAGGATTTAGATATTCTGATTTCACGTTACTATTCATCAGTCGCAGTATCCTGGTTTTCTGCGGCCGGTCCCGGAGGAAGCTCACCGGCGACGCCGCCGTCGGTTTCGACCAGGATGGAAATGTCGGTCGTATAATCCGGATAAGAAAGAGAGAAAATCTTCTTGAAAGCAAGCTTGGTTTTATCTCGAAGTAGATCCAGCACATAAAATTCATTGACGTTCTTGAGGGCGCTATCGCGGGCCTCATCATCCAGGGCGAGCACCTCATCAGAGCTGAAATCCTGGATAATGTCGTACTTCCATGGAACGTTTTCCGCCTTCTCCAGGGGAAGCTTGTAGAACCTCCTGTTGTAGATTTCACAGCTCAGTATCTTCGGGGTCGGCAATGTGATCTGAATGAGTTGTTGGGTATCGTCAATGGTATAATCCAGCTTGTCCAGGTCGAAGCCGACCTTAAGCTTGGCCGTGTAACGCAACAGCCCCCTTTTCCAGCGGACGGTAATGAAGTTGGTTTTCTTTTCTTTAATTTCCGCCACGCCTTCCGTGATGTACTCCAGGACGGCTAATTCCGCAATCGCCTGGATGGATTTGATGAGAAACGTGGTGGTCTTGGATTCCGTG
>JAFGTG010000283.1 GCA_016934255.1 Sedimentisphaerales bacterium | reverse complement strand
TGGGCGTTGTGCCACAGGCGCTGGCGATCTACGAGGAGATATCCGCTCAAGAGAACCTGCGTTTTTTCGGCAGGTTATATGGGCTTCACGGACGAAAACTAAAGGATCGGATAAAAAATGGCCTTGAGATTGCAGGGCTGTCTCAAAGGAGCAGGGAGCGCGTCTCGAAATACAGCGGCGGGATGAAACGTCGGCTCAATATCGTCTGCTCGCTCATGCACGACCCACCGATATTGCTATTGGATGAGCCAACGGTCGGAGTGGACCCGCAGTCTCGGAATCTGATCTTCGATACCATCGAGGACATGAAAAAAGAAGGACGGACAATACTCTACACGACTCACTATATGGAAGAGGCCCAAAGGCTTTGCGATCGGGTGGCGATCCTCGACCACGGTAAGATTTTGGATATGGATAGTATCGAGGATCTTATTCATAAGCATGGCGGCCCATCCCATATTGAAGCCGAGTTCGAAGAAAGCCCCTCCGATCCCGATACAATACGGACGTTTATAGATAATAAAGATATTCATCTTGAAGGTAGATTGCTCAGATTCGAGACCCGACAACCTCTGGAATCCCTGGCAAAGCTCAATCGCAGCGGGATGCGATTTAGATCGTTGAAAGTCCAGACCGCAAATCTGGAGGATGTCTTCCTGAACTTGACCGGACGGAGGCTTCGAGACTGATGAACAAAGCGCTCTTACTTGCCGTCAAAGACTTGCGTGTGCTTCTTAGCGATAAGGGCAATATTTTCTGGGTATTTGGCTTTCCGGTACTGTTTGCCTTGTTCTTCGGCGCGATCTATTCCAGTGCCGGCGAGGGGCCGTCGGGGATGAAAATCGCCATAGCCGATGAGGACAATTCCGAGTACTCCAACTCCTACGTCTCAAAGCTGGAATCCAACGATGCCCTGGACATCATTTGCATGAGCCGAGACGAGGCGATTGACCATGTACGAAAAGGCAAAGTTTCCGCGGCGGTCGTTCTAAAAAAAGGGATCGGTGACGGATTTGAAGCGCTTTTTGACAATGACGATCCCAAACTGGAGATTGCATCGGACCCTTCTCGCCGGATGGAGAGCGGTTACCTCCAGGGCCTTCTTGTGAAAGCACAGTTCGAAGCCTTGAGCAACAAATTTACCGACACAAAATGGATGAAAGGCCAAATCGACCTCTGGCGAGACGATATTAATAAAGCCGGGGATGCCAATGGTCTCGATACGGATCAGGCGAAACTTTATCTCGATGTGATCGATTCTCTTGATACCCTGATGACAGACGTTAATCAGGCGGATTTTCAGGACGGGTTTGATGGAGACATGCTCAGCTTTGCGAAACTGGATGTCAATCGGGAACGTGAAGGCCCTATTGCCCCGTTCCAGATTACGTTTCCACAGGTTCTGCTCTGGGGATTCATGGGATGCACGGCCACGTTCGCCATTTCGATCGTGAAAGAACGCACCAGCGGGACGTTCGACCGGTTGCGAATCGGTCCGATCGGGCGCGTTCATATCCTCGGAGGAAAGGGGCTTGCGTGTTTCTTTACGTGTATCCTGATTATGTGTATTCTGACCGTCGGCGCCAAGGCGATCTTCAAGATGCCGATGGGAAACCGCGTGCTGTTTGTCCCGGCGGCGCTGTGTACAATCCTGTGCTTTGTGGGTCTGATGATGTTTATTTGCACGTTAGGCCGGACCGAACAAAGCGTCGGCGCGGCCGGCTGGGCGATGCTCATGATTATGGGCATGTTGGGCGGAGCCATGATGCCGCTGGCTTTCATGCCGTCGTGGATGCGATCGTTCAGCCACATCAGTCCGGTTAAATGGGGAATCTATGCGCTCGAAGGAGCTGTCTGGCGAAACTTCACATTGGCTGAAATGATCGGTCCGTGCTCAATCTTATTAACGATTGGAATCGTGTTCTTTTCGCTGGGCGTAGTGATGCTGCGAAAGCAAGAGAGCTAAGAAATCGATAGACTCTCGCACCGCGTGCCCCGGTGATGCTGAACCTCGACAGACTCTTCTGCGGTTACTCGACAATAATCGCCTCGACGGGACATTCGTCGGCGGCCTGCTGGACTGCATCCTCATGCTCGGGAGGAACTTCGTCAACGATCACTTCCGCCATGTCGTCGCCCATCTCGAACACTTCCGGGCAGGTATCGACACAGAGACCGCAGGCCGTGCACGTATCATCAATTCTGACTATCATAATCAACTCCTTTTTTCGCCCTTGATCCATGATTGATCTTCGAGAGATTCAATCGATCGGGCTGGGCGCGGTTTCATTGAATTCTCTTGACAGACTCCTATCGACAAGAATCATCCGCGCAGAACATAGCGGTCGAAACAAAATTTGTCAAATCAAAATGTTTTAGTAGAAAACTGTTTTTTTTGCTGATATACTAAGGAGGATATCGGCTACGACGGCCGTGAGCCGGTACTCGATCATCAAAATCGAATCTCCGCCGAGGGCGGAGCCAATATTTCGGCCGGGTCCCATGCAGACCGAGCCCGTGAACCTGGTCAGGCGGGGAACCGAGCAGCCATAAGCGTGAGCTTGGTGGTGCCGTGGGTTAACCCGGCC
>JAFGTG010000282.1 GCA_016934255.1 Sedimentisphaerales bacterium | reverse complement strand
TTCTTTCCAAAAATTTTACGTTCGAGATCAATGTGAAAACATCCTTCTAAGACACCTTCGACCTCACCGGTCAGGTGTATCTGATCGTCCTCGCCGATTTCCACGAATAATGTTCCACCGGGCATGTTTACATGGATCTTGTTATCTACCAAACCTAACCGATGGGCCGCAGCCGCGGCGGCGCACGAACTGCTGCCGGAGGCTAACGTGTAACCGGCTCCCCTTTCCCAAATTTGTATTTCAATGTTGGTTCTGTCCCGTACCTTTAAAAGCTGCATGTTGATACGATTCGGAAACATATCGTGATTTTCAACAGAAGGTCCCAATTCCCTCGCTGTTTCTTCGCTGATAGCCGCCATCGGAATGACACAATGAGGATTGCCGACGGATAAGCAGGTCACTCGATATTTTTTCCCGTTTATTTCCATCTCCTCGTCCACAACCTCTCTTTCGTTCCCACGGACCGGAATCTCGTTGCTCCGAAAGGTAATTTGGCCCATTTCGATCTTGATTAGATTCCCCGTGTCGTCTTGAATGTGCGCCTCGACAAGCCCTCCTAATGTCTGGATACGAAAATGTTTTTCCACAACGTATTTTTTTTCGTATAGGTACTTGGCGAAGATTCTCAGCCCGTTGCCGCTCTTTTCCGCCTCGCTGCCGTCCGGATTGAATATTTTCACACGCAGATTCTCGTCGTTTTTATACGGGCCGTACAAGATACCGTCGGCCCCAACGCCGAAATTCCTGTGGCAAATCAACCGAATCGTCTCCGGCGTCAAATCCACGTCATCAACGTTCGGATCGATCACGAGATAATCGTTGCCCAATCCGTGGTATTTATGAAAGTGTGCTCCCATAATTGTCCGTTTTAATGCATTTTCATGTGTCTTAGTTTCAAAGGTACGATCCCTTTTGACCGATTATATCTAAAAGATACGACATCTCCGTATCTTTTTTGCTGGTCGATGCCTTTCGAATATCTTATGATAACATGTTGTCGGGTAGAACATTACGCATTTTTGATAGTAGAAAGCAATGTCGCGATCACGTCGAAAAACTTCAGAGCGAATCGCTGTTTCGCAACCTGACAAGCCGAAAACAGCCGGATCGCTTTCACGCGGAAGCCGGGCACGGCTATCGCAAGACGTCCTTTTCTTTGCGTCCTTCTATTGTTATCTCTGGCTCTATATCGATCTTCGGCTGATCTATCATGGGGCCGGGGTGATTACAAATTTCCCGGTGTTCAACAAAGGCTGGTCTTTTTTCCTGCCGTTTCTGTCCTATCCCGGCGGGCCCGTCGAATATCTGTCTGCTTTCCTGTCCGAATTGTTCTACTATTCCTGGGCGGGCGCCCTTGTGGTTTCCATTCAGTCCTGGCTGATTAGTCTCTGTATCGATGAGATGTTAAAAGCAACAAACACATTGCGTATTCGCGGAATTCGTTTTGTCTTGCCGATTCTTCTGCTCGTTCTGTACACGCAATACACATACTATTTTGTCACGACGATGGCCCTTCTGACAGCGTTGGTCACGGCATGTCTCTACATGAAGCTCACTTCGTCACCCGCCAGTACGTTCAAAAGTATAAGCGTTTTTCTTATCCTGTCGATTACGACGTATTATCTTGCTGCCGGAGGTTTTTTCCTTTTTGCCGTGGTCTGCGCGATGTACGAACTGTTTTTCAAACTTCGTTGGAAGATAAGTTTGCTCTGTTTGTTGTCATTTGCCGTTGTTCCTTATGTGTTGGGGCTTATGATTTTTCGTGTGAGTATCGTCGATGCCTTCAGCAAATTTCTGCCCTTCTCATGGGAAATGACGAAATATAATGCGCGTACAAGGGTGATAGAAATCGTTTATATACTTTACCTTCTCCCGCCTTTCGTACTTCTTCTGACCGGTCTTTGGCAAATCATCCGGAAACGTCGGTATTCGGTCCGAAAGCCGGACGGGAAAAAATCGGGGAAAAAGCACCGGAATCTGCCTTCACGCATCTTCTCCTGGTATGACGGCTCTGTGAAACTCAAATATGTCACCGGTCTATTGCTCTTATTGGCTATCGCCGGCGGCGCCGTTTTCTTCTCTCGCAACGAAACGCTTCGAACCCGTTTTAAGGTGGATTACTACGCCTACCACAAGATGTGGCCGGAGCTGCTTACGTCCGCTCGGCAGACTCCGAACCATCCCTTCGTTGCTCACGCCGTGAATCGGGCGTTATACCACGTCGGCCGACTCGGCTATGATATGTTCACCTGGCCCCAAAATCCGGATCACCTGTTGCTGTCGGATCCGAAATATAAGTGGATGTACTGGCAGATCTTCGATGTTTTTCTCGACCTCGGCGTGGTCAACATGGCTGAGAACGCCCTGACCGAATGTCTCGAAGGGCTGGGCAGTCGCCCCATGATCCTGCAACGACTGGCCCTGGTGAATATGATCAAGGGCAATACGGATTCGGCTAAAATTTATCTCGGCGCGCTAAGCAAGACGCTTTTCCACGCCAAATGGGCGAATCAGTATCTTGACCGTCTCCGGACCGATCCGACTCTTTCTTCGGATCCGTATATTCAGCATTTACGCTCGATACGACTGGACAGGGATTGCCCGATCTATTCCCTTTTAAAGGAGAAAACACTTTTATGGCTCCTGGAGAAGAATCCCCAAAATCGCATGGCGTTCGAGTATCTGATGGCCTGGTATCTGCTCAACCGGTATTTGACCAAATTTATCGAGAAAATCGAGTTGATGCCGGGCCTCGGCTACGCCAAACTGCCGACTCATTATGAAGAAGCGGCCCTGATTTACGCGTTCAAATCGAGAAAACCTGTCGCCCTGACCGATTACTCGCCGAATCCTCAGGTGCGTCGCCGGATCGAAGACTTTAGCCGGATTCTACAGGCACACGGGGGCAATCGACAAGCCGCCTATAACGATCTGTCCAAAAACTTCTGTAACACGTACTTTTTTTATAATATCTATGCACCGAAAAAGACAAGCCAATAATCCCGTCAGGTAAACAAATGAAGGCAACGTTACAACCAACCAGGAAAGTCATACTCGTTCATGCCATTCTTGCATGTACACTTATAACCATACTCTCGCTTTATATTTGCTGCACTCCTAAAACGACGATCACTCAATATAGTACCATGGATCGACCGGCGGACATCCAGCCGGATTATGCGGGTAGCGTGATCCCGCCAAATATTGCGCCCTTGAACTTTCTCATACAAAACGAAGGGATCGCCTACTGCGTAAAAGTATATTCCGAAAAAGGACAGCCTATCGAGATATTCAGCAAGACGCCCAAGATTATGATACCGGAGCAAGCATGGCACGATCTTCTCGACCTGAACCGGGGCGGGCGGCTCAGCCTGGATATTTTCGTCAAGTCACCGGAACAAAAAGAGTATAAACAATGGTCACGCTTTCAGACTCTCACTTGCGACATTGCCCGGGAGACCATCGACCCGTTCCTTGTTTATCGTAAGATTCGGCCGGGCCATGTGGTCTGGAGAAGCATGGGTATTTATCAGCGTAACCTGAATAATTTCGATGAAACCGTCATTATTAATAACCAATACTTCAAGCACGGTTGCGTGAACTGCCATACGTTCTGCGGACATCGAACGGAAAAAATGCTGCTCGGCATCCGCAGCACCGATTATGGCAGTACGGAATTGCTGCTCGAAGGCGACACCGTCCAAAAGATTGGGACCAAGTTCGGATATACCTCATGGCACCCGAGCGGCCGGGTCGCGGCTTTCTCCGTCAATAAGGTCCGGCAGTTTTTTCATTCCGCCGACGACGAGGTCCGGGACGTCCTCGACTTCGATTCTTTGATGGCGTATTATGTAGTGGACTCGAAAACCGTTAAGACAACAAAGGACTTCACCCGAAAGGATTGGCTCGAAACCTACCCGACCTGGTCCGCCGATGGTCGATACTTATACTTTTGTTGTGCACCGATTACCTGGTCGGACCGCTCTGTCGTTCCCGATACCTACAACCAAATCAAGTACGATCTTGTCCGCACCAGCTACGACCTTGATCGCGACGAGTGGGGCCCGCTGGAAACGATTCTTTCGGCTCAGCAGACGAACCTGAGTATCCTTTTGCCGCGCGTCAGTCCCGACGGTCGCTGGCTGTTGTTTTGCATGTGTGATTACGGCTGTTTCCCCGTGTATCGGCCCAGCAGCGATCTGTATATGATAGACCTCGAAGCCGCTCAACAAACGGGCGAGTATAAATACCGCCGGCTCGACATCAACAGCGACAAAAGTGAAAGCTGGCATTCCTGGTCGAGCAACAGCCGATGGATCGTCTTCAGCAGCAAACGAAACAGCGGCGTATTCACCCGAACCGATATCGCCTATGTCGATCAGGACGGCAAGGTCTATAAGCCGATCTGTCTGCCCCAGAAAGACCCGACGGACTATGATTCGTGCCTTTGGACCTACAGCATCCCCGAGTTGATCACGGAGCCAGTGCGGATCACCAGAGAAAAGATCGGCAAGGTCATCCGCGGTTCGCAGAAAATACCCATCGATATGCCGATCACGATGGCCACGCCCAAGGCCGGTGGACTTCCGGAACATCAGGACCCGTGGCGGATGGAACGTGAATAAGAGTACGAATAGGCCAATATAATCGGAAAAAACAAGCTTTAACCCCGTCCTCAAGCAATCTGTCATTCCCGCGGAAGCGGGAATCTATTCCTATCGTTACGGTCCTGGATTCCTGCCTTCGCAGGAATGACAACAAGAGACAAGAGTCGGTCAATATGATTAATTGTTGACATTAAGAATCAATCGGGTTATTATGAGACTTTAAGCTTGAATGCGTGTCTTTGGAAAGTGTACAGGAGAAATCCCCGGATTGTCTGGTTCCGCGTCCAGGTTAAGATCGCGCGAAAAACCGGAGATTTTCTTCAACCGCAAAGTCATTCGGTTCGAAAAATGGAGTAAGGTTTGTGCCTTATCGATTGACATCTGCGGATTTCGGTCTTCAAGCTTAGGCATTATAATTTTCATGTCGTTACGTTAAAATGGTTTTGAGGGAGTCAAAGCGTTATGAATGCGAACACTCTAACTCAAAGCGGCTTTGTTTGTCCGTGTTTCCATGTCCGGGGAAAGGAGGTGGTCGCCTCATGTGAGAAAACATCCTGAGCAAGGATGAATCGAATATCATGCAATTAAAAATAATCGGTCATTGCCTTTGAAGGAGGTGTATTATGTTCAGAAAAATCATTTGTTTATTTTCTCTTGTTTTTGTCCTGAGTCTGGCGAGCAGTCTCATGGCTCAGGACGCCATTATCCCCAGCGCGGGGTCCATGCCGACGATCGATGCTCGAATCGACGAGGTATGGTATTTCTCCTCAGAATACATTATAGGCACCAGCCAGGTCGGCACCGCTCCCAGTTCGCCCGAAGATTGTTCCGGTATCTGGCGGGCCCTCTGGAACGAGGAAGCGCTGTTCGTGCTGGTCGAGGTCACGGATGAATCTCTAACGAACGACTCGGGCGGCGGAGGCAGTAAATGGAACGATGACAGCGTCGAAGTCTATGTCGATGGGGATAATAGCAAAAAGACCAGCCCGGACACCAACGACCACCAATATACCTTTTGGTGGGGTGATGAAGTCTATGACGAACCCAGCGCCATCCACAACGGCGCCGCAAGCCTTGTGGGCGTGGAGTACGCCGTCAAGACGACCGCGAATGGTTACACGCTGGAAGTCAAGCTGCCGTGGATGAGTATCATGGGCAAGGCCCCGACACCCGGCCAGGATATTGGTTTCGATGTATGGATCAACGATGACGACGACGGCGGCGACCGGGACTCGCAGGTCTCCTGGTTCTCAACGGACGGAAACGGCTGGCAGGATCCGAGCGTGTGGGGCGTGGCGATGCTCGAAGCGAGCAACAAGGCGGCCAATCCCAGCCCGCGCAACGGCGCCATTCATACGGATACGTGGGTCACGCTAAGCTGGCTGGCGGCGCCCGGAGCGGTCTCGCATGATTTATATTTCGGTGAAAATCTTGACGATGTGGAGGCCGGAACCGGCGATACGTTCCAGGGCAACCAGGTCACGACGTTCTATGTGATCGGTTTTCCCGGTTTTCCCTATCCTGAAGGGCTCGTTCAGGGCACGCGGTATTATTGGCGGATCGATGAAGTCAGCGCCGACGGGTCAAAATTCAAAGGGGACGTGTGGACGTTTCTCGTGCCTCCCAAAACAGCCTACGATCCCTACCCGGCCGACAATGCCAAATTTGTAGATCCCGACGTTACCCTGAGCTGGACGACGGGACATGGTGCGAAAATTCACACCGTGTATTTCGGTGACGATTTTGATACGGTCAATAATGCGACCGGGGGGACCACAACGGGAGCGACGACCTATAAACCAAGTTCCATTGCACGAGAAAAGACGTACTATTGGCGGATCGATGAGTTCGACGGCGCCACCACGTATAAAGGCGACGTTTGGAGCTTTAAGACGGCCAAAGCCGGCGGCGGTGTGCGGGGCGATTACTATCAGGGCACGGATTTAAAAACGCTTGTTCTGTCCCGCACCGATCCTGAAATTAACTTTACCTGGATGGACGCTGACGCGCCCGACCCGGCCGTCGGCGATAATGACTTCTCCATCCGATGGACGGGCGAAATCGAGGCCGGATATACGGAGACCTACACGTTCTATCCCAAGACCGACGATGGCGTCCGGCTTTGGATCGACGGTAAACTCCTCGTGGACTCCTGGGAAGCGGTTCCGTTATATCCCATCGAACACAGTGCAACAATCGACCTCGTCGAGGACAATACTTATACCCTGGTGATGGAGTATTTTGAGGATACGGATAACGCCATCGCCGAGCTGCGATGGAAAAGCGCT
>JAFGTG010000281.1 GCA_016934255.1 Sedimentisphaerales bacterium | reverse complement strand
TTTCCAGGGCGTTAAAGAGAATTTTGCTATTGAAAAGATAATTGCTCGGATTGATTTCCCTGATGGTTTTTTGATAGCGATCGCAGTCGCTGTCTTCGACAATTCCCTGCATGTTGCCGTATGGATCCCGCACGATACGCCCGTAGCCGGTGGGATCGTCGAGCACCGCCGTCGCCAGCGTCGCCGCGGATTGGCCCGACTCGTGCTTTTCAATCAGGGCCTTCAACGTATGGGATCGAATCAGAGGCCCGTCACCGCAGAGGACCAGCACCCGACCGTCGAAATCCTTGAGATGTTCCCGACAGCACGCCACGGCGTGGCCGGTGCCCAATTGCTCGTCCTGGCGGACCCAGACAATATCCTCGGCCTCGGCGAAACTGTCCTGCACCTGCTCGGCGCCGAATCCGACGATGACGTAAATCCGCTTTACGCCCGCTTTTCGACAGGCATCGAGCACGTAGGCGAGCATGGGTCGGCCGCACACTTCATGCAACACCTTCGCCAGCTTGGTGTTCATTCGCGTACTGCCGCCTGCCGCTAAAATAATTGCTACCGTTTCAGCCATAACCGTCTTTTCATTGACTATTTACCATTGAATATTGACTATTTGCAACGGAGCCGAATCTCCAATATCTAACAACGTTATGGTTCGCCTCAATAGTCAATTATCATTATTCAATATTCAATTAAAAAGCTACCCGACCAGGACTCGAACCTGGAATCTGGGCACCAAAAGCCCATGTGTTACCGATTACACCATCGGGTATCGGAATTTAGAATTGAGAATGATGAATTGAGAATTCTAACTTCTTAATTCTAAATTCTAAATTTTCCATCTGTCACGGGCACCGTTTTGTTTCGGGTGCGATTTGGCCCTGCCGGAGGCTTGAGTCAACCACGCCGTGATACTGTTGACCCCAGGTTATTGACTATTTACAATTGACTATTGACGATTTGCATGTCGGCCCCTTGACGGAATGGTGCTTCCAGCAACACTTCATCCTTTGGCGACCGAATAGTCAATAGCCATTATTCAATAATCAATCCCATCGCTACCCCGTGCGACAGAGCAAAATTCCGAAACGGGGATTATAGAAGATGGGGAACATTAAATCAATATATTTTATTAAAAATTCTTATTTTCCCCCATTCCCTCATACGATGGGAATTTATAGACCATTCAAAAAGGGTGGCAGCCTCATCTCTAAGAGTGCGTGAGAAGGATGCGTTGTCATTCTGAACGGAGCGGAGCGAAGAATCTCAATTTATCAATCAGTATCCCAGATTCTTCGGCTACGCCTCAGAATGACAAGGGTGAGAATTGGGGCTTCTCACACACGCTTTACGGGATGAGGCTGCCACTCGGTTGCGAGTATAGAACCTGCAAATTCACGAGTTGTGATGTAACAGGTTGAAAATAGACATGATCCTCTTATTGTTTTTTGGTTCATCCGGTTAATGCGTAGGTGCATCCAACAATTCGGGGCTTTGGGGTTGGCCCGAGAGAAAAATCGTTTGGGCAGATGGCCAAATTAGGGCAACCAGGGGGGTAATTGGGACATTTGGGGCCCCGAACGATTTTTCTCGGTCTTTGGGATCGCAGATCGACATACTCGTTACTCGGATGAACCAATATTTTGTCCCTCATTTCTTTGAATTCCTGACGCTTATATTGAAGGCTGATGGCACTATTGTCGGTTGGGGGTACAATCTTTATGGTAGTGCGCCCCCCCTGACGGCAACGACTTTGTGGCCATAGCCGCGGGTGATGCTTATAGTCTTGCTCTGAAATCCGACGGTTCTATCGTCGGCTGGGGGTATAACTACAATGGTCAAGCAACACCTCCTACTGGCAACGACTTTGTGGCGATATCCGCGGGATTCAGCCACAGTTTAGCCATAAGGAGAAGTTGCGAATATGTCCTTATCGGCGACTTGAACGACGATTGTAAAGTAGATTTCTCCGACTTTGCACTGATGGCATCTCACTGGCTCATTGATTGCGACCTGAACCCGGAGTACCCGGCCTGTGTTCCGAAATGAATATTACTCATCAACCAGTCTCTGCTGGAAAATATATCAAAGTTCTATCATAAGATAAAAACCGATCCTTGCCATTTTAGAATCTATACCGACAGGATATTGCTTCAGGGAATTGGATGTTATCTTCAGTCAGGCCGGGCTGTGGCGACGATTTCAGGAGGCTTTAGCGTTGCGTCCTCGCACACGACGCGAAAACCGACATCGTGGACGGCTTGCGAAGGCTCGTAATGCATGCGAAAAGCCGAACGGGCCCGGCGGGGCCGGTCCAGCCAGGAGCCGCCGCGCACCGTCTTTCGGTCGGCATGGTCGTCTCGCTCATGGCCGGCGGCCAACGAATACGGGCGATAGGTCGAATGCGTCCACTCCGCGACGTTACCGTGCATATCGTATAAACCCCACGGGTTCGGTTGGAAATTGCCCACGGGAGCCGAAACCCGCCAGCCATCGTCGAAACGGGTATCGGCGGGTCGCCACGGCGGAACGGCCGTCGGGACGTGCGGATAATCGACGGTGTAATGCGTGGCGTCCGAGAGGTTGGCCGACCGGCTGAAGTCGTCGTCCAGTGTGCCATACCAGAGCGGATTTGTACTACCGCTACGACATGCATATTCCCACTGGGCTTCGGTGGGCAAGGTGAATCGCAAGCCGGTTCGGTTTGAAAGCCACTTACAGAACGCCATCGCCTGATGCCACGAGACGCGCACGACGGGCTGTTCGGGCCGACGCAAGAGGTGGCCGCGTTCGTAATCGCCGAATTGATACGCCTCGCCCGTCTCCAAACCGCTGTCATGGTGGGGGTCGAAACAGGCGTACTGTCGATTGGTGATCTCATACTGACCCATCAAGAAAGCCTCGTCAATAGCGACCGAATGCGCGGGACGTTCGTTCGCATAACCCGTGTCGCTACCCATAATAAACGACCCGGCGGGAATGCGGACCAGTTCCAGTGTCATACCCTCGACCAACTCGACGCTTCGGGTTTCGATCTTTATGCCGGGCTGCTTGGACGGAACCTGCGGCTCGGCTGTAAAAAGAGTTTGAATCGGTTTGGCTTCGACGTTAATGGTGGGCGAAAGAACTGCGGCGGGATACACGACCTCCGGATCTTCGTCGATCCCCGCATAGCGACGATTCAACTCGCGACGGCGGGCAGCGCCCGGGGCGACGAGTTTGGCCTTATTGGGAACATGAGCAACGACTTCCTTCCACGTCCCGTGAGCGGGTGCGTTGAGGTCGATCCAGGTGATGAGCCGGTCCCACGCCTCCGCATCTAAACGCACGCCGTAATGGTCGTCGCGGAGAATCTGTACCAACTTGCTCGTATCGGCGTGGAAATCCCGAGGGGCCAGCAGATGAGCGTCGCTTTCCAGTGTGGGGATGTGGACAAATCGGTGCAAGGCCGTATAGGACGGCGTGAAGTGCATCTGGAACGCCGAGGCCATGCGCTCGGCGGGTTGGTCAGTCAAATCGAACGTGCTCTGCCCGTTATGGCACCGAATGCAATACGCATCCAACACGGGCTGGACTTCACGTACGAACGAGAACCCGCGCGGCGGACCGTACCAGGACTTGATCTTCGAGGGTTCACGCAACAAAGCCATCGGTTGTGACCGAACCGGCGGAGCGGTATTCTGAGGCTCGTGACACCCGACGCAGGAGAGCACTTCGCCCGGTACGGCGGTAAACCAGCTCCGCATCAGGGCCAGCGCCTTGCCATCGGCGTCCAGCGGATGGATCGCTACAGGCGTATTGGCGGGCACATTAAAAAAGGCGGAGCCATCGGCTTCCACGGGAACCGTCCCGATGATTCGCCTGACGTCCCACGGGCCGTCGAAACCGACGCGGTCCGGCTCGCCGCCGAAGCCGTGAAACGTAAACTCGTAACTGACCAGTCGAAGGGACTTAACCATCCCACGGGGTACGCCTTTGAGTCCGGGACCTTCGTAAACATCCATAAGCAGCACGGTGCTTTCCTTCTGGTCTCGTTGAACAACATCGGGCAACACCGGGGGCCTTGGCGTCTTGCGCAGCGGAATGGGTTCGAGCATTGCCCGGCCGGGTTCCTCATGCAGCAACACGAAATTGTCGAACACATCGACCAGATAGACACCCCACAACGAGGTCTTCGTGGGCTTGCAGGAAACGAGGAAATACTTTTCGCTGAGCGGGTAGGGGTGCAGAAACAGAGGCCAACTGCCGCCGATCTGGCCGTCCAGGATGACCGGCTCGACCTTCTTTCCGAAACCGGGTATGCGCTGCACGACGCCGTCGGCCTCGTGACGACCCCTGGCCGGATCGAGGATGACCAGTTGACCCTGGCGAGGCAGATCGTGATGGCCGCCCACGATGGTCACCACCTTCGTCGGATGATTCGGGATCGGACGGGCGTAGAACATCGCCGTCGGCCAGAACGAATTGCTCCCGTAATACTCCATCTGACCGCTGCCGTCCGGACCGGCGTGAAACAGCAGCCGCATGAACGCGTGGGCGATGTCGGCGTACTCCCAGCGCTGGTACAGAATCCGCCCGTTGTTGAGCACCGTCGGGCACCAGTTATGATCCTGATCGTTCGTCAAGCGTCGGATGCGACCGTCACACTCCCGCAGGTAAAGGTTGGCCACCTTCGAGCTGCCGCCCACGCAAGGCACGCCGATGAACGGGGCCGTCGAGGTGAAGACGATACGCCCGTCGGGCAGATAGCAAGCGTCGTAGTTGTGCACGTCCAGCTCGTCAATCAGGGGTAATGGCGTCAATCGCTCGCTGTCCAGGCGAAGCTCGACCACTCCCCATCGACCGTTAACGTCGGGCATCGACATCAACAGCCGATCCGCGTCGTAGTGCAAATCGAGATCGCCGATGAATCGATCATCTTTCGGGCGGAAGAGCGTCTCCACATTTCCACCCGGCCGAACGGGCGATAGCACAACGAGTGAATTATCGTAGCCGGTCGGCGCGAGGTCCGGATTGCTGTTGAAGTTGAGCGGTAACCCAAGCCGGTCGGCCCGGCGCCGGATCATTAGCAGTCGGTCGAAGTCCAGGAGCGGATTGGCCAGCAAGGCTTCGTCTTTGAGCTTTTCGAATCGTTTTTCAATGTCTTCATATGCTTCCGGGCCGCATGTTGGTGAAAAATGGTCGTGCTCAGCTCGAAGCGTTCGCAGACGTTCCATATAAACACAACCGTTTCGATAACGATCCGGAAAGTCGGCCGACAAATCTTCAATAGCCATTCGCAAGGCTCGCCATCGTTGAGGGGAAATTCCTGGCTCGTCCGGCGAAGCTACGGGAGGGTACTCCGAGCGGATGACAAAGGGACACCACGTTTTTTTATCAGCCAGATAGTTCAACAGGTTCGAGGTTAAGCGAATCAGGTTGCCTCGATGGGGACTCTCCGTATCGGCGTAATCGGGCCAATGCCAGCCGAAGACGATCACGCGTCCCTTGCCCATCGCGTATTCGACCAAAGGATTCTCCACACCCGTGGGGGTCTTGGCCAGAATCATGCCCTCGGCCGGTCCGCCCCAATAGAAATCGGCTACCGCTTTACAGCCCCCCCGGCTAAGCCAAACGAGATCAGCATCGGTATCCAGACCGTTGAAGGCCGGGTGTGCTTTCTCGACGGGGACCATCCCCGCCGGGTCGCGCCAGTTGCCCAACTCATGGCGCTGTGGGCGTATCGCGGTTTCCAGGCGGAGCTGCGCGACCATCGCCAGCGCGCCGCCCGAAAGCAACACACCCCCACCGTTCGTCGCGAATTTTCGAATCTCCTCCAGGCTGGATCCACGATACATAGCGTTCCGCGCGATGGCGTCGCCCTGGTGATACCAAAGAACATCGAAGTCGCTCATACGCCGTTCGTTGCCCGATGTATCGGCAAAAGAACCGTCTTGCCGTCGTAGCAGAAGCGTCGCTTGTCCCAGCTTTTCGGCGACCTGCCAAGCGGCTATATTGTGCGGGCCTATCACCTCCGCCGAAGATTCAGCAACTAAAAACCCGATCCGCGACCCGGCATCCACTACCCCCGCGTCCACAAACACCACGCCGAATAAGGCGATGACGCCTATCCATAACCTTCTGCTGCAAAATACCCCGAGATCAAACATCAACCGAGACTTCCCAATATATTTCACTGAAACTTTATCTTTTTTCAAATGCGATTGATCTTTACTTTAATACGTTGATCAGTTTCCGGCCAGGTTTTGTTTTCCGTCCAGCCCCATGCTTTCGCGGTCGCGACTTTTGTGGCGATGACAAGAGCATCGGCGAAATCGGATGTGTCCATCAAACCTTTCAGAAAACCGGCTAATAAATAATCGCCGCAACCGACGGTCGAAAATACCTTCGCGCGCCTGAGAGACCGGCCTTGCCAAGCGGCCTTTTCCGTGACGACGACGCTGCCTTTACCGCCGCGACTGACAAGTATGACCCCAACCTTGTCGAGAAGTTCCCGGCCGGCCCTGACCAGACTCACAGGCCCGTCCTTTATTTTTTCATCCAACAGGTCACACAATTCCTCAACATTCGGCTTGATAAGCCAAACAAGACCTGTATGGACCATTTTTTTCAAAGACGGCCCTGACGTATCCAGAACAATTTTCGCTCCCCGGCTTTTGCAGAATTCCAGGATTCCAATCACACCATCCAGAAGCTCACCGTCCGGCATCGTCCCGGCGAACACACAAATGTTCCCTTTATGGATAAGTGCTCCAAAGTCATCTCGCAGCTTTTTAAGGGCTTTAACGGAGGCCAATCGGCTCCGGTCGCGCAGGTGCATCTCCCGACCTTTGTTTGTATCAACGACGGTTATATTCCGCCGGGTATTTCCGTCCGCCGGAGTCATTTTGATCTTGATATGTCCATTCAACGGCCGCATGGAGCTTAACATCTGCTCATAATCATCCCTCCCCCACAAACCGGCGGCAACGCTTTTCTGCCCCATCCACGCCAATGCTGTGGAGACATTGAGGGCCTTTCCCGCAGGGCGAATCGTTTGCTCGTCAATGATCTCGTGTTGTCCCCAATCCAGATTCTGTCCGTTGCACGTAATATCCCACGTAGGAGACAGGCTTACTGTTATGATTGATTTTGTTCGTACCATATGAATTTAAATTCTAATATCTAAACCTGTCCAGAGCAAAGCCGAATGGATCCTAAATCCGAAACAAACTTAAAATTCAAATTTTCAAATGACCAAAACATTACACGTGCGAAAGAGGAACTGCGTTGTGATCGTTTTGGATTTTGAATTTCGATCATTTGAATTTGTTTAGGATTTCGGATTTAGAATTTAGGATTTTTAGTCGATGGTTGATTCATCCAGCCAGTCGGCACCGAGCTGACCACAGGCGGCTTTGATGCTCCGGCCCATCCGGAAACGCACGGTTGTCTCGATACCGGCGGACTCCAGAACCGACGCGAACTTCGTCATACGTTCCCGGCTGCTGCCCGCGAATTCACATCCCGGATACGGATTGTGCTCGATCAGATTCACATTGCACTGGATACCATCCAACAGTTTCACTAACATTTTGGCATGACGGGTCGAATCGTTCAATCCCTTTATCATCACATATTCGAAAGTCACTCTCTGGCGAGTCCGATCCTGATAGAAGCGTATGGCCTTCATCAATTCCGCGATGGGATACCTGGCGTTAATCGGCATCAGTTGCGATCGCAGCGCGTCGGTCGGGGCGTTCAGCGACACGGCCAATCTCGGTCGGATTTCTTCACCAGCCAGTTTTCGAATCGCCGGCACGAGCCCGCACGTGCTGACGGTGATATGCCGAATGCCAATATTCTTACCCGCCGGATGGTTCAATATAGCAAGCGATTTAATCGTCGCATTGTAGTTCGCCAACGGCTCGCCCATACCCATATAAACGATATTGGAAATTCGTTGTGCGTCCGCCGAAAGGCGTCCCCTAGGGAGTGCCGTATTGCGTGTGTCGTTTTTTCGCTCGACGCTCAACGCATCACGCTCGACGACATTCACCTGATCGACAATCTGCCCGGCCGTCAGGTTCGCCTTGAATCCGATCCTCGCCGTGGCGCAGAACGCACAATCCATCGCACAGCCCGCCTGGGTGGAAACGCACAACGTCCTCCGCTTGCCATCGAGCAGCAACACCGTTTCGATCCGATGCCCGTCACCCAGTGTAAAAACATACTTGGCCGTTCCATCGCTATCGGTTTGTTTATCTGTCAAGGTAAGATGAGAAATGGTGTAATCTTGTTGCACCAATTGCTCTCGAAAGGCCTTGCTTAGGGGCGTGATTTGGGAAATCTCCGTGGCGTTTTCGACGTGGATGAATTGAAAGATATACTTCGCCAGATATTTCTTCTGACCCAAGTCCACAACGATCCGCTCAAGCTCATCGAGCGTTTTGTCCTTTAAATCTTGACTCATCCTCCTATTCTATCACATTTGAGCTTTTCCGTCGAGTTCACCGGTCGTCCCTATGTAAAAGGTCTATTGCCTTTCCACGCGGTGCGCTCTATCATCTCCGATCATGATGCCGAAAGGAGTCTCGCGATCGCGCAGAGACGCGGAGGCGCAGAGGACTATTCTTCGAGGCCGTTTACGGCGCGGGTAATGCCGTCCTTCATCAGGGCCTCGCCAAAATTGAGCAGGTAGCCTAACTTGCGTTCGGCCAGGCGAAGGTAAGTCTGGATTTGTTTCTTGTGGGCTGCCGTGACCTTCTCCACCGACTTCAGTTCCACAATGACTTTGTTTTCCACGAAAAGGTCGGCCCTAAAAGCTTCCTCGAAATGGATCCCCTTGAACGCGATCGGGATCGGCATTTGCCGATCCACTATAAGGCCGCGCTGCCGTAACTCGTACGCCAAGGCAACCTCATAGACTGTTTCCAATAGTCCCGGCCCGAGTTCCCGGTGGACGGCAATGGCGGCGTCAACGATGATTGTCCCCAACTCATTTTCTGTCATTCTCTGCGCCTCCGCGTCTCTGCGCGAGAAGATAGTTTCAGTCATCCTCGCTGTCAGCGGACATGTAGCCGCGCTGGCCTTCGCTGACGTAGGCCGGCTCCGAATCCGCTTTATGGTGTTCCGGCTCAGGCTCGGCCATGTCCTCATATCCCGCTTCGGCATCCGCGTCCATCTGGTCGCGGATACGCTCGTATTCTTCCAGCGTGATTATCACTTCTCTCGCCTGAGAGCCTTTGTACTCGCCGAGGATTCCTGACGCGGCCATGAGCTCGATGATCCTCGAGGCGCGGGCGTAGCCGATGCTGAGCCTTCGCTGGAGCAATGACACGCTCCCTCGTTTGGTCTCCAGGACGATCCGAACCGCATCGTCAAACAGTTCGTCCCTGGCCATCTCAGAGGTATCGACGGTTTTAAGTCGCGTCAACTCCGGATGGAATTGCGGCTGGGCGACTTCCTTGAGATGCTTGACAATGCGTTTGATCTCGGCATCGTCGATGAACGTGCCCTGAGCGCGAATCAAATCGCTTGTGCCGGGCTTGAGGAACAGCATGTCGCCCTCTCCGAGCAGTGTCTCGGCGCCGTTTTGGTCGAGGATAATCCGGCTGTCCATCCTCGCGGCCACGCGAAAACCGACCCGCGTCGGCATATTCGATTTGATCAGGCCGGTGACGACCGTCGCCTGAGGCCGCTGCGTCGCCAGGACGATATGAATCCCCACCGCCCGGCTCTTCTGCGCCAGGCGAACGATATAGCCTTCGATTTCCTTCGCCGCCGTCATCATCAAGTCGGCCAGCTCGTCGATCACGATCACGATGTACGGCAGTTTCTTGGGAATCTTCGCCTCTTCTTCCTCGTTGCTCGGATTGAATCGCCTGATAACCTCCTCGGCGCCCAGTTCGTTGAACTCGGCAATATTCTTGACTCTTGCCTCGGCCAGCAGGGCGTAACGCTCGTCCATCTTGACCGTCGCCCATTCGAGGATCTGAACGGCCATGTTCGTCTCGGTCACAATCGGGCACATCAGGTGCGGGATCGTATTAAAGGCCGTCATCTCGACCATTTTCGGGTCGATCAGGATCATCTTGACCTCGTCCGGCCGTTTCGTCAGCAACACGCCCACAATGATACTGTTGATGCACACGCTCTTGCCCGAGCCGGTCGTGCCGGCGATCAACAGGTGCGGCATCTTCGTGAGATCCGAAACAAGCGCTTCACCCGACGAATCCTTGCCCAAGTACAGCGGGATTTGCATCTTCTGCGGCTTGCTGCCGGCCAGTTCGATCATATTCTTGATGCGGACCTTTTCCTTCTCGCTGTTCGGTACTTCGATTCCGATCGTATGTTTGCCCGGCAGCGGCGCCACGACGCGGACCGCCCCGACGCTTAGCGCCCGAGCTATATCATTGGACAGTGACGAAATATGACTGACCTTAACCCCCGCCGCCAGCTCGAGCTCAAACATCGTCACCACCGGCCCGGTCTCCGCGGCCACCACCTTCGCATTCACATTGAATTCCGAGAGCAACTGTTCCAAAGCGCTAGCCTTGGCCTTGACGACTTTCTCCTGCACCGCGGCATAGCCATATTCCGCCTCGGCCAGCAGTTCCAACGGAGGCAACTGATAATCCTCGTAAGACGGCTGAACGAACACGCCCATTTGGGTCTCGGAGGCATTCGACCGCTTCTTCTTTTTTTCTTCGGTATGTCTTACCGGAATGGCGCTCGGTTCTTTTGCTTTGGGTGAGGGATCCTGCTCTTCGATGGCAAAAGTTGGCGATTCCGCCTTTTGTTTTTTCCGTTTTGGTTTCTCGGCGTTAATCACGATGGATTTTTGCCGGGCGCTGAGTTCCCGCCATATCTCATTGAGGACTTTCGAATGCTCTTTCGCCGCCGACCAGGCCGGAACCGCTACGCCCATCGTCTTACCGGCCGCAAAACCGAAGCCGCGTGCGACCAAAACAATGAAACTGTCGGCCAACAAAACCCCCCCGACGATCCAGATTGCCAACGTCAAAATGAAGGTGCCCACCGAAGCAAAATGGTTTTGTAAAAGCTTGGCGATTCCCATGCCCAACACCCCGCCGGCCGGGAAATCGAACCGCCACTCGGGCCAGAGGCATTGAACGCTAATCGAGGCCGCTATCGTCAGCAGACCCAATCCAATCGATCGAAGCACCGGCTGATCGATCGGCCGTTGGGCAATTTTGGTCCCAAGAAAACAAATCGTCACGCCCAAAGTAATAAACACACCCGGCCCGATATAATAGAGCAGATAATACCCGCAAAAGGCGCCGATCGAGCCGCACCAGTTTTGGACCTGCGGATTGTGCGGATAGACAAATTTGCTGGGCCAATCCCCGTTATCGAAACTCAGGCAACTGCATATGAGAAACAGGCATATACCGATCCCGAGACAGCTTAATGCCGTCCGGACAATCGAATCCCGATGTGGCGAGGCGCTTGGTTTAGTCGCTCTTTTTTTATATATTTTTTTCTTTTTCACCCTATGGGTCCGGCTTTAACGCTTTCCTTTTTATGCCGAGGCTGATAACCCCGTTTAAATCCTTCTGCAGGGACTCCACCTCCGATGTATTTGTTATGTCCTATAACAAATACACTATCGAGGCTGCAGCAAACTTTGATACCTCATACATGTCTTTTTAACACGCCTATAGGACAGCCCCAAGGTGCCATGCTTGAGATCATCGTCAGTAGCCCGTTGCAGACGGGGACATACCTATACACATAACATATCGGCATGTTTTCGCGTTTTTCTACAGAATTCGTCAGGTCCGGCTCAGTCCGGTGGAATGTTGAAATATTGGAATACTGAAAACGCGACCCACCGTTCTATCATTCCAATCTTGCATACGTGGAACCCCAAGTCTCGCTAACGCCCCCAAAAAAGTACCGGACACCTTTCCTTTACACCTTTCCTTTAATAGAGAATTCTAAACAAGATTAAAGTCTTCGATAATAATCTGCTGGTGATTAAGGTTCCATCACAGTTTTCGTCCAAAAAAGACCGTTGGTGCGCTCCTTCGGGCGATATGGGATAGAGGAGACATAAGAAAAATCAGAGTGGAAGCTATTTGATTGTTTATTATCTTCTCCTGATAGCAATGACGATACAGCACTTGGTTCGGTAAAGGTCCTTCCGTCGAAAATTATATCGTTGGAGACCATTGGTCAGGGGATTATAACCTTTAATCGGCCATCCGTGTTAGACTGGCTAATCGTTAATTGGGAGTATCGCAGATATACGCATCAAAAAATCCGTTCACAGAAACAACATCAGGAAGATGATCAGTGTGAGAATCACCACTACCAATGACACACCGCACACGATCAATGCAATCCTTTGCCGCCTTATGATCGTTTCATATTCCAGGGCACTCATTTCGGGCGGGACAAAATCGCCGGTGGCCAGCGGCGAGAAACGGTCAACATCAATACTTTGATGGGCCCTGATCGGCGGGTTCCCTTTCAAGATGCTTTCGATGTCATCAATAAGAATCTTGGCGTTTTGGTAGCGGTCTTCCGGGTTCTTCTTCATCATGATCTCGATCATCTCGCTAATTCCGATCGACAGCTTTTTGTTGATATGGTCCGGCGGGGTAAGACTTGTATGGAGATGCATATTCATTATTTCTCTTTTGTTTTCATGATGGAATGGGACCCGGCCTGTCACCATATGATAAAGGGTTGCCCCGAGACTGTAGATGTCAGCCCGTCCATCGACATCTCGTTTGCCCCTTATCTGTTCGGGCGCTATATAATAAGGGGTTCCCCATACCTGACCCTTCTCGGCTTCTATGGCGGCAAGGTCGGTCAGCTCCCGCGCAAGGCCCATGTCGGCCAGCTTCACCACGCCATGCGTGGTGATCATGATGTTTTTGGGCTTGATATCACGGTGGATGATCCAGTGCTCGTGGGCATGCTTAAGGGCCCTTGCAACCTGAATAATGATAGTGAGCGCCTCTTTTTCTTCATAGACCTTTCCCTGCTTCAGGACGGCATCGATCGTGTCACCTTCGACATACTCCATTACGAAATAATGGTATTCACCCGCTTGTCCAACGTCGATGGCGCTGACAATATTATGGTGATTCAGCTTCGCAGCCGATCGTCCTTCGATATGAAAGCGTCTGACATAATTTTCGTCTTTAGCCAATCTGCTTTTCAAGACCTTTATGGCAACAATCCTGTTAAGGCTGGTTTGCCGGCCCCTGAATACCGTCGCCATGGCACCGGAACCGAGAATCCCTTCTATTTTATATCCCGGGATCCCCTGCTCCCGCAGTCGTTTGAATATTTCTTTCTGGTTTTCCCGATTTCCAGGCATAGGATACACCCACTTTCATTTTGGCGTCTTAACATCCGAAGTGCAACAAG
This sequence comes from Sedimentisphaerales bacterium, assembly GCA_016934255.1. Classification (GTDB taxonomy): domain Bacteria; phylum Planctomycetota; class Phycisphaerae; order Sedimentisphaerales; family Anaerobacaceae; genus JAFGTG01. The sequence continues at coordinate 3,139 of JAFGTG010000281.1, read as the reverse complement.
GTCGGTATTGATGTCCACGAGCCGACCGGCAGCACGATCATTAAATCAGACGTCCGGGGTCTTTATCCCCGGAAGTCTGGGATTTATCGCTTTTAGCCCGAAGCACGATAAAAGAATAAGGCGATGCCGTAAGGACATCACCCATGCCCCTGGACCTTTGCGGCGCTCGAGTTGCTTCCCAGCAGAGCTCTATCCTCCGCAAAGGCGTTTAAATTTTAACCGTGATATCCGTTTGGAGCAAGAACTCAAAGTTCGCTATCCAGGCGGATTGTTATGAAAGACCTCAAAGGGATTTTGATCGTCCAGGCACTTACGAGGCCGGTGGTGTTTTCATTCGTGCCGCCGTGATACGGATGTGCGAAAAATATCTTAACCGACAGCCTGCCACTCCGTCGTACTGCTCGGATGGCGGAAATTCACTTCTCCGCCCAAAGCGAGTCCAGCAATTCCAGAGTCTGTTCGACCAGCTCGCGACCGCCTTCGGGGCCGACTTCCGTGCTTTCGGGAATCGCCCCGTAGGCGCCCCCGGCCACCGACCGCTCGGTCGGCACGTAGCTGCCACTGCCGGCAAGCTGAGCCACAAACATTTGAACGGCCTTGCTGCGGGCCTTCATCTGGACGCCGAAATCCAGATCCGCTTTTATGTTAACCGTCAAGAGTTTGTCGTTGGCCCTTCTCTTTTTACCTCACGGTAATCGTGGAGGGGTGTTCCATATCAATCAAGTGATCGCCCTCATAGTTTGCCGCGCCGCTTTTTATCAAGACCAGGCGTCCCCCGAAATCTGCATACATTTTTAACTCCGCATACACGGACTTGAAATTATTCTTAAACGTCAAACTATTAGGCAAGGTTATATTCGCGCCCGCTTCCACGTGATTGACGTTGACATAGTCCACACTAAGTTTACCGTAACGCACGACCAGTTCTCCGAACAGCACCCCTTTTTTGAAATAGGGGGGAAGATCATCAACCAAAACAGGCACATCCACAAAAAGGTCATAATACCGCAATGTGCCGCCATTCAACCAGGAGCCGCTCGGATAAAGCGGCGTATTCACGGGCTGGAAAAGATTGACGATCTTATTCGACTTTAAATCCGTAATTTTCACGGAAATCAAATTCCCCGCAAAACAACTGTCATAGCCCGTGGCGATATAAATCTTAAACACCTCGCCCGGCTTCAGTGTTGTCTCGTAAAGAACGGATACATCCGTAAAGGGCTCCCGTTGTTCCTGTACACCGCGAATGGATGGCAAAATATTGAAATCATAGTCACTGAAACTCAGTGTTCCATTCCCTGTATTCATGATTTCCACGTACCATAAATAATTGTCAAGATCGGCTTTAATGGTTGCTCTTAAACGCCCCATAAACACGGGGGTCAACTCTTTGAACTTAGTCACAAGTTTCAAGCCGCTCAAGTTCGCATCGAATGTCTTCGATGCCAATCGGGTCCGTTTGGCACGATCGACCACTTCAATGCCTATGTGAGCGACGTTTTCCAGGGGGACAAATTCTCGTTGCAACTGGATCGACCTGTTTGCAGGAACCTCTATGGAATTCACAATGGGATCGCCCGCATTATCCCGCTTGTTTTGTGGAGCAAGCTGGTAGCCTTGAATCTCCAGCGAACGTGCCGGGATATCGCGGGAAGAACGATTTTCCAGAGTTAAATGCCAGTAATATTTTCCCTGCGATTGACTGATCCTGAATTCAGACAGATCGAGATGATAACCCGGACGGATCGATGTGTTTTTCGATAGCGGCGTCACTTTCCTCTGAACAGAGAGAGGACCTTTACTCGACGGATTCCCTTCATTGATCAAGCCTTGGGATGCGTTTGCCAGCAGATTCAATGGAAACATGCAAATAACTGTAACGAACATTGTTTGTTTTGTCATAACAACCTCCAAATACATAGCTACTCCGAATTATGGCTACACGATACCATTTAAAGAGCGAGTATGCAATGAGTTTTGATCGATGTGTACTATAGGAAAATAGTCTTGATCTGGCGCCGGTAATTTTAAATGCCTGTTACCATTTTGTTACGGTCTTGTCCTTTGTTTGTGAATTTCGCAAATAAGACAAATCATCGTGTAATAAAGTGATTCGATCAACGACCTATACGGTAAAGACGCGCGACGCGCGATAGCTGAAAGGAGTTGAACAATGAATACGCAAAAAGAAACATTGAACACGGATAACGGCTTCGACACACGTTCACATAACCACCGGGAACCGGTGCATGATACTCAAAAGGAGAGATGGCTTCAAACGTATGCCTCTCGGATTCTCATGGCCTGGTCCCACTGGCAAACGCCTCTGGGTGTGGCCTGTGCCTATACGCACAAAATCAAGATGGATCTCGCAAGATTCTACGATGATCCGTTAAAGAGGATGTTGATCGAAGCCACCTATTATGCGCCTTCTGATTAATTCTCGTACGATTGGACGGGGACATCTATATTCAATTCAACACCGAAATGGGTACGATGTCCCCGGATTTCCCTGGATTTCCAAGGGCTGACTCCGTGCCTGCAGGCTGCGGTCGTTAGGATAAAGCACTTCATCTTGGCACAACTAATTATCATTCTTACTCATCAAGACGACTACAATAATAGGAACTAAGAGTAGAACCCAGCCTACAAACTTCACGAGCCACCCAGAACTCATTGATGAGATTAGGCCAAATTTTGCACCGATTAAACCTTCGCCGAGTTCATCGCCCCACCATATACAGGCAAGGGACAATCCAAGCCACACAAGCATGCCGCCAACAACATAAAAGAGTCTCTCAAACACTTCTTGCTTGGATGCATGGTCGCGATCCATCATGATCAAAAAGACGAGAGTAATAATGTACAACACGCCAACAAGAAGCGAGATGAGCTTCGGCAAATTCATTTTATTATCCCTCCGTTAAAGAGACCGTCACGAATGGCGGTCCCTATTATCCTTCCCTTTTATGTATTTATGATCCTTCCACGTCTTGGCGTACTTCAGGGAAGCGAAATCGTCCTCAGTGTTCCACTTGCGGTCTTCCCCTGCACTACAATCTTGTAGCTTCTTGTTTTTTTGCACGTTTTTTATTGTGACCTTTGCAATGTCATTGTCTTTAAGAACTTATGGATAATT
>JAFGTG010000280.1 GCA_016934255.1 Sedimentisphaerales bacterium | reverse complement strand
CCGGTCTCGAGGACGACGTCGCGAACGTCAAACGTACCCTCGTGGGCCTGGATTTCCTCGACCCATGAAGCACTCACGTCCGAGATCGTGACGAACTGGCCGTCGGCCCAAACGGGCGTCTCGGCGACAAAGCACGTACGACCCTTCGGGGCGGCACCACCACCACCGGCTCCGGGCTCGCCATCGTTGACCAGCAGGGAGTCGGTTCGGTCCTGGGGCTCGCTGCTGAAGACGACGGGCATTCCGCCGATTCTGACGTCGCCGCCATCCCAGTAAGTCCAGATGTTGTCATCATTGACGCCACAGAACGCCTTCTTCTCGAAGCCGACGTGGTTGTCCAGGAACAGGACGTTCTGGCCGTCTTCCTGGTGCTGCGTGCAGTTACCGGCCTTGATCGCCTCGGTGTCGCCATCCGGATTGAATCCGCCGGGGAACTCTTTGGCGTCAGCGGACGGTGAAGCGATATACGGGTTCCTGTCAGCCGCCACCGCCAGACCCGGCTCACTCGCCGTGGTCAGAGCGTACAGGCCAAACGGCATGTGGTAGGAATAGCTGCAGTGCTCTCTCGGGTCAACGCCGAAATCCCAAAGGTCAATCAGTTCCCGATCGCCGGCGCCCTCATCGGCGGGCTTAAATTCCGTCGTCCCGGAATCGCCCTTGCAGATAAAGGACTTGGGTGTCACCTCGGCGTACTTGACCAGCAGGTAGAAGCAGGACGAAATCGTGGCCGTACCACCACTGCCATTAGCCGCCAGGCCATAGGCGCTGAAGCGGTTTGTGGCCGTCCAGTCTGTGACGGTACCGGACCATGTGCTTTCCCTACCGCCGGAACGCGGCAGCTCATCATCGTAATCGTTACTGTAAATCAGCATGGCCTTGCCGATGCCGGACAGGTTCGTCCCGCAGACCATGCGGAAGGCAATCTGACGGACCCGGGCCAGGGCCGGCATCAGAATGCCCATCAACAGAGCGATGATCGCAATCACGACCAACAGCTCGACCAATGTAAAGCCTTTCTTCTTCATTTCTGTCTCCTTTTAACTTTGTTTTGAGATTCGCTTACCCGACCGTCTTGAGTGACACGTCTGTTAACATTTTAATGGATAAATGCCTATTGCCACACACACATGCGACATTAAACACTATTCCTACCTCCAGCGAATCTCCTCAACCTATCAATACAATTACCCCACAGACGGTCGGCTGTAAAATCACAAACCGGTCTTTCCAGTGAAATTCCTGCAATTCGTTCTGTCGATGTCTCACCCTTACTCAAATCAAAGAGCGTACAAACCACTTACCAACAACGCACGATCTTTTCCCGCAGGCAGGTTTTCGATATGATATCGGGACCAGAATTATGATGACAGTTTTAAATTATGATATACAGAACCTTATAAAACCTGCCTCTTTATACAACTGATGATATCACAAGATCGTCCACTTGTCAAATGTAATTTACCAATTTCTATAAAGTATTGAAATTTTTTTCGTTTTCTCCTAAAATCCTAATTTTCCAACTGGATTCGAAAATATGATTGCTCAAAAAAACCTCGAAAGAACAAAAAAAACGCTACAAAAACATGGCCAGGATCATCTTTTGGCGTTTTGGGATCAATTCACCGAGGCCCAAAAGCTGAATTTATTGGAACAAATAGAGTCGCTGGATTTCCCGGACGTAGAGCGGTGGATCACCGACATCATCAAAAATCCTGATTCTGCGGCTATCCGCACCGATTTTTTGCCGCCTCTGTCTTATCCTCCCGGGCCGGAAAATCCGGAGCAACAGCAAAAATACGCCAAGGCCGTCAAGTTAGGCAAAGAGCTGATATCCGACGGGAAGGTTGCCGCATTCGTCGTCGCGGGCGGCCAGGGCACTCGATTGGGGTTTGACGGCCCGAAAGGCGATTTCCCTATCGGCCCGGTCAGCAATAGGACATTATTCCACATTTTCGCCGATTCCATCAAGGCGGTCGGCGAGAAATATCACGTCATCTGCCCCTGGTACGTGATGACCAGCCCCCTCAATCATGACCGGACGATAGAGGTTTTCCAGTCGAACAATTTCTACGGTCTGGGCCCTGAAAACGTCTTTATCTTCCAACAGGGCACGTTGCCCAACTTCGATTTCGGCGGCAAAATCCTTCTGGCCGACAAGGCTCACATCGCCTGCTCGCCCGACGGTCACGGCGGAAGCCTCAAGGCGCTCTACCGAAGCGGCGCTCTTGAAGACATGGAAAATCGAGGCGTCGAGTTTTTAAGCTACTTTCAGGTCGATAACGCCCTGATCAATATCTTCGACCCGCTCTTTATCGGCTTACATGCTCTTGATGGGGCCGAAATGTCCTCGAAGGCGCTGACCAAAAGCGGGCCGAAGGAAAAAGTCGGCAATTTCTGTCTGATCGACGGCAAAATCAATGTGATCGAATACAGCGACCTGCCGGATGAGATGGGCGAACGCCGAAATCCTGATGGCTCCTTAGTCTTTCATCTCGGTAGTATTGCCATCCATATCATTAATCGCACGTTTGTGGAAAGACTGAACGACAAAAATTTCGGCCTGCCGCTGCACAAAGCCGTAAAATCTATTCCCCACATCGATGAAACGGGAATTATCGTCGAATCCGACGGGATTAAGCTGGAAAGCTTCGTTTTCGATGCTTTACCGCTGGCCTCGAAGTCGATCATCCTGGAGACGTTACGTCACGAGGAATTTGCACCGGCCAAGAATGCCACCGGGGTTGACAGCGTGGAAACAGCGAAGCAGATGATCGTCGATCGCGCTGCCGGCTGGCTGGAGTCGGTGGGAGTGACAATCCCCCAAAAACCGGACGGCTCCGTGGATTGCCTGCTCGAAATCGCACCCGGCTTCGCCCTGGACAGAGAGGGCCTCAAAGAAAAGCTGGACCAGATACCAACGATCGCGCCGGGAGCGACAGTTTACCTTTCTTGATTATCCAACGCCTTGAATGTCGCAATTACTGAGCGGAAAACGAGTACACCGTCGTGGACGTGAATTTCTGTCCGGGTTTGAGGACCGTGGTTGGAAAGTCCGGCTTATTCGGTGAATCCGGATAATGTTGCGTCTCCAAACAGAATCCGTAGTGTTTATTGTACACCTTGCCGTCTTTGCCGATGATCGTATTGTTCAGGAAATTGCCGGTATAGAATTGCACGCCCGGCTCCGTAGTGTGCACTTCCATAATACGTCCGCTGGTCGGCTCCAGGACCCTCGCACACAACGTTAGCGAGCCGGCCCCGGCACTGCCTTTCGAGAGGATGTAATTCTGGTCGTAGCCGCTGCCCACCTGTCCGATCCGCGCTCCGATCGAGGTCGGCGAGGTGAAATCAAGCGGTGTCCCTTCGACGCTCCGAATTTCCCCCGTCGGGATCAAGCCCTCATCGAAAACGGTGTACTTGTCGGCGTTGATCATGACAACATGATCGAGAATGTTGCCGGTCCCCTGGCCGGTGAGATTGAAATAACTATGGTTCGTCAGGTTGACAACGGTGGTTTTATCCGTCTCGGCCTCGTAGTCAATCCTCAGGTCATTGGCGTTGGTGAGTGTATAGGTAACGCAGCACGCCAAATTGCCCGGATACCCTTCCTCGCCGTCCTCGCTGATATAGGTCAATTTGACCACCAACTGATCGTCTTCCTCTTTCGTATCCTCCACGCGCCAGACGACTTTGTCGAATCCTTTCTTCCCGCCGTGGAGGTGATTCGGTCCGTTGTTCGCCGCCAATTTATACTCGACGCCGTCGAGAGTGAATTTCGCGCCGCCGATCCGGTTTGCATACCGGCCGACCGTCGCTCCAAAAAAGTTCCCTCGTTCGATATAATCATTCAAGTTGTCGTACCCCAGGGCGATATCGACCATATGACCGTCGCGGTCGGGAACCTCCAGTGAGACCAGGATCGCGCCATAGTTGGTGATCTTGGCCGTCATGCCGTTGGCATTGACAAGGGTATATAAATCCACCTGCTTGCTGTCAGGCGTTTGCCCGAAAAAATCTTTCGTAATGCTCATCTGCACGGTCTCCTTTTTCGGTTCGGCTTGATCTTCTCTTTCTACGACGGGAGTTTCCGATTGGATTGGCGGCTGCTCCGGAGCCGGGGCTTCCTTTTTCTTACAGCCGGACATCGCGATCAAGGCAATCCCCAGGACCGGATAGATCCACGTTTTCATTCCTTTGCAAATAATGTTCATTTTCTTACTCCTTTAAAGAAAATGTTGTCTTTTTCTGACTCCTTCCAAGACACAAGGACGGATCTCGGTCTTCTGCCTTCCGGAGCTTAGCGCCTTCCACATTATCGCCACGACGTTACGTTGTCAAAAGATTTATTCCCAACCCTCAAAAGACTCCCGGCGACCTGAACTTATCGGTCGGTCTGAGTAAATACGTTCTGGAAAAAAATACACGATATTGTATACTCTATTGTGTGGGCTTGCTTGAATTTCGGATTGAAGCAACCGATATGACGCAAGGGGATATTGTTATGGCCGAAGAAAGATGCTGGGGCGAATGCGGTGGGGCGCGGCCGGCCGAAACGCCCCAGGGGCTCTGCAAGGAGTGCCTGTCGAAGCTTCAACGGCAAAGCAGCGCTAAAGCAGGCCAGGATGGTATCCCTACAAGCACCACGCCCCCGGCCGGATTTGTGCCGCCCGGGCCGGCGGAATTGGCCGGGCAGTTTCCACAACTTGAAATTATCGAATTGCTGGGCCAGGGGGGAATGGGAGCCGTCTATAAGGCTCGCCAGAAACACCTTGATCGCCTGGTTGCTCTGAAAATCCTACCCTCTCAGATTGGCTTAACCCAGGCTTTCGCCGACCGATTCGTCCGCGAAGCCCGTTCTTTAGCGAAGCTGAACGATCCGCACATCGTCTCGGTCTTCGATTTCGGCCGTACGGAAACCGGTTTGTTTTACTTCATCATGGAATTTGTCGATGGGACGGATTTACGACGGGTGATCCAGACGGGCGAACTTCCGGCCGCTGAGGCGCTGGAAATTATATCTCAAATCTGCGACGCCCTGCAATACGCCCATGACGAAGGCGTGGTCCATCGCGACGTGAAACCCGAGAACATCCTCCTGAATAAAAAAGGTCAGGCAAAAATCGCCGACTTCGGCCTGGCCAAACTGGTGGGGCGATCGACAACCGGATATACCCTGACCCATGCCGGACAGAGGATGGGCACGCCGCATTATATGGCCCCGGAGCAGATCGAGCGCCCGAACGAAGTGGATCACCGGGCGGATATTTACTCCCTGGGTGTGGTGTTTTATGAGATGCTGACCGGCGAGCTGCCGCTGGGCCTCTTCCCGCCGCCCTCGCAGAAGGCGGCCGTGGATACCCGCTTGGACGCCGTCATTCTTCGAACCCTGGAAAAGGAGCCTGATCGGCGCTATCAACACGTCAGTGAGATAAAAACCGAGATGGAAACGATCTCCTCCGGCGATCGAATCGACACGTCGCACATCGATATCGCAGACGAGGATTTCGAGGCGGCTCGACAACGGCTCGGGGCGCCGGCGGCGGGTCTGAAAGTCGCCGGGCTGATGAACTGTTTTACGGGCCTTATACTCCTTTTGGCCTGGATGATTCTTGCGATGAGTAGTGGAGTAACGTCGGCAGGCACAACCATCACTGGCGCCATAGGGCTTATTGTGGGGACGGTTGGTTTACTAACCATCGTAGCGACTCAGAGAATGGTTCGGCTCCAATCGTACGGTTTAGCCGTCGCGGCCGCTGTTTTGCAGTTCGTCGCATTTCCAGGTTCATTGATCGGGATATGGATGGGCATCTGGGCGTTAATCGTCTTGACGAAAAACAAAGTGCATACGGCGTTCATCAGAGCCATGGAACGACAAGAGCCCGTCGAGGAGAGCGCGTTTTGGAAAAAAGCGATCAACATCGCGGCTGTGGCGGGAAGTGTTATCTTTCTTATCACATTTCTCGGCTCATTCGGAAGCCGGCATTTCCCCTGGTTCGTTTTTCTCTTCGGACCACCCGTCCTGATCCTGGACATCTTCGCCCTGCAACAATGGAAACAGCAAACGGGATTGAGTTACAAATGGCTGTGGGAACGAGTCAGGATTGAACTCGAAAAACTCTTTAGCAAAGCAAAACGCCGGCTCAAGAAAAAGGGGAAATAAGTAAGGCCTCCCCAGAGGAATATTATTTTAAGTTGATATGGGTCTTTAAAGCTAAATCTTTGATGACTGCCTTTAAAATTTTCGCTTTTGCTTTCACGTCAGATTTATCTGCTTTTTCAATGACGAGTCTTTCTTTCGCTTCCTCTATGGCTCTGTTCATCACGTCAATCGGCATCCGTGCGCAGGCTTTACAATAAAGATTCATCGATCGGCCTTCATTATAATTTTCAAGTAATGTCTCTAATAACGCCTGTCTTTCTTTCTGTTCTTTCAACCACTTTTTTAAACCGACGTCTTTAATTTGTCGTAAATTATCCACCGCCGGGATCCACTCGACCACTTTTCTTCTTAGGAAGATTGCGCAATCAAACACTTCACGACACTCGGTACACGTCTCAAATCCATGCCTCTTAACACAGCAATTCCAAATACTGCACCACGAGTGTTGCTCGCCCAGCCGACACCCTATACATCGACTTGGCGCTTTGGACTGATACTTATTACATAATCCACAATATAATCCGCAGCACCCGATGAGATTCTCGGCCTCACGGTCTTTCATTTTCTTCTCTCCTGAAAAGTATCTGCCCGGATCGGCTTCCCTTCCGGATCACTCGGTAAATTTTTATCTATACATGCCCACGTCAATGGTGAGCGTGAATAGCGTGAATAGGGGTCACATCTTAAATATTGATTCTGCTGAAAAAGGCTGGTTTTAAACTCTTCCTTTTGAGTGAGAACCACTCGTTTATTTCTACCT
>JAFGTG010000279.1 GCA_016934255.1 Sedimentisphaerales bacterium | reverse complement strand
TATGGTCAATTTTGCCGTGATTAACAGGCGGGATGGCGCCCTGGCCCTGGAGCAGGAAATCCCCAAGGTCAGCGACCTGTTTTTTGTGAAGGGTTTACAGATGCTTGTGGACGGCCAGGATCCCGAAGTCATTCGAGACATGATGTCCCTGGAGATCCAAAACCTTCAGGACCGCCACTCCGCAGGCAAAAAGATCCTGGAGTTCATGGGAGCGGCGGCGCCCGCGTTTGGAATGATCGGTACCCTGATCGGACTCGTTCAGATGTTGAAAAACCTCTCTTCTCCGGACCAAATCGGAGCCGGGATGGCCGTCGCCTTGCTTACGACGTTTTATGGCGCCTTTTGCGCCAACTTGATTTTTATTCCGTTGGCGGGGAAATTGGGAATCTATTCCAAAGCGGAGACCACGGCGAAGGAAATGGTGGTTGAAGGGATTTGCGCCATTGCACAAGGTGATAATCCGACGACCATTCGGGAAAAAATGCAGGCGTTTATTTCCCAGAGCCGGCGAGAAGAAATCAAGGCGACGATATAATGAGAGATTCGAAGAAACCGCCAGTAACCGATGATGATCCGGGTGCCCCGGAATGGATGGTCACGTTCAGTGATTGTATGACGCTTTTATTGACGTTTTTCGTCCTTCTTCTGAGTTTCGCGTCGTTCGATAACCAGGTTTTTTCAGACCTGCGAGTCATTTATTCCGATGCTTTGACGACGATTGCTCCGGTGTCCAAGAAAACCCCGAAAGATGCTTTGAGGTCCATTCCTCCCATTCGGCATGTTAAAAAGATTCTTGAAGGTAGCGAGACGCCGACAAAAGCTGAGGAATTTAAGGAGGGTTTAATGGATGAAACAGACTTGGCCGAACTCAAGGGAAATTTGGTCTTCATCATCCCGTCGAAAGAGCTCTTTTGGGGCAATGGAAGGACTTTATCTCGTGAGGGTCGTAATGTCATGGACCTGATGGCATCATTCTTAAAAGAGGTGCCGGGGCGAATCGTCGTGAGTGAAACCGGGCCGGCGGGTGGGCAGAATAACCTGAATTTCGGTCTGCCGAGGGCATGGGTTATTCTGGAATATCTCACGAAAAGTCAAGGCGTCGATCGAAAACGTTTCAGCCTCTCATTACCCGGTATTGTGTCGCACAATAGCCTGGAGAGCAACACGGTGGAACCGGAACCAGACGCGGTTGGGCGGATCGTTCAATTAACCATATTAGAGCGGAGCACCTACAATTGAGTCGAAAACGATCGGCACCGGTTGAAGATAAAATGAAAGTCCCGGGATACATCGTGACTTTTTCGGATATGGTCACGCTGCTGCTGACTTTTTTTGTCTTGCTGCTCACCCTTGCCGATACCCAGGATGCGGAATTGTTTAACAGAGGAAGAGACTCTTTTATAGAATCGATGAAATATATGGGACTCGGAATGCTTTTTGGGCGATCTGCTATGTCCTTTCACGGTGAGTTTAAAACCAAACACTCTGTAGAGAATCCTGATGAGTCGGCTCAGAACAGAACGATCGATGCTCGCGCGGAAGAGCTCCGCCGGATTCAGCAACAACTGAAACAAAGAACAACGATTATGCCTTCACCAATCGTTGGGGATCGGACGGATTATTCGATTACGAACGTTCGTTTTTCGCCCGGCAGCGATGATTTGAATGAATCGGCGAAGAAGTTCCTCACGGGATTTTGTCGGGATTTACAACAAGACATCAGTCAAAAAAAGGTTATTTTATATGTGTTGGGTTTGGCTTCTGAAGGACAGAGCGAGAGAGAGCAATGGTTGCTTTCGGCCAGACGGGCTAAGAACGTGGAAGATTTCCTGCAAAATACTTTGTCCTCCTTGGAACGTAACGGACAAAGTCAAGGGGGGAGATTAGAAAGAGAGTCAAAATATACGATTTATTCCTGGGGGGGCGGGCCGGGAGAGGGATGGGCGGATCGCGATAGTCCGATTTCACAGAACTCGCAGATTCTCATTGCGGTGTTGAGAGATACCGATTGATTTTTATACGTGTCAAATTTTTCGACAACGTTTCACTACACGTGTATAATGGCTATCTTGGAAATGAATATAATGTTGTTTCAATGAGATTGTTGAAGAAAAGCCGTGGCATTGCTGAAACATGCCGCGCATTCTTCTAAACCGCGTTCATTGACTCAAAAGTGCGTTTTTCTATTACCAGGAGCATTTCGACGAGCCCACGTTCGCTTTTTCAACAATTTCTCAATCCTCATTTGAGCATTTCGGCACGATATTTGCACATTGAATACAGACAGTTGTTTTACGCCATCGGATAGTGACTTATTAAAGAATATATAGCGTGTATTCAACGTGACTGGATTCAAGAAAAAAACAGTTGTGTTATTGAGTGTCGCCGTTTTGGGTAACGGCGTATTGATCGTCCGTTCCGTTCAATCGGCCGCGAATGGAACGGCGCCGGAAAAGCTGGTTCCCGAATCCAATCGATCCTTGTTGGACGACGGTGCCGAAAACGGTAGCCTGTTCGAGAAAGATTCCAGCATGTCCAGCGGACCAGGTTCTCTCCCGGGCCAGGGAGAATTTTTATTAAGGGCGATGCTTGCAATGTTCTTCGTTGTCGCCCTCGGTGTCGCAGCGTTTTATGTTTCGAAGAAACTTTTGCCTCGTATTGCCACGGCGCCGGGTAAAGAGATTCGTATTGTTGAAACCCTCCACCTTGGACCTCGGAAGGCCGTGCATCTGATCGATGTCGGTCATCGGCGTTTTCTGATCGGCAGCACCCATGAGACGGTGACAAAGCTGGCGGATTTACATGAAGATTATGTCGGTTTATCCGTATCGGAAGCGAATTGTAATTGAGAATATTCTAATGGACAAACTGACGAGAATCCTATTTTTCGTATTCATCGTTTTCGTCTCGGCGGAAGGATCCTTCGGTCAGGATCTAAATGCGCTTAAGCCGCCGCCGATGCCCAGTCTGACTACGAATCAACCGAACGCGAATACAACGGCAAACGGTATCCCGAAGATTGGGGATTTGTTGACCGTCGTGGACAAAGCGACGGCGGGAGAGGCACAGAGCAAGGATTTATCCACTCCCGTCAAACTCGTCATCGTCTTTACGGGTTTGGCCTTGCTGCCGAGCCTTCTGGTGATGATGACTTCTTTTACGAGAATTGTGATTGTCCTGTCGTTTATCCGCCGTGCGCTGACCACTCAGACAATCCCGCCTACCATTGCCATCATCGGCTTGGGCTTGTTTCTAACGATGTTCACTATGGCGCCGACCATGGCCAAGATCAATACCAGCGCGATCCAGCCTTATCTTGCGAACGAGATTGACTTTCAAGTCGCGGGAACCCGAGCGAGTGATTGCATTAAAGAATTCATGCTTCGACAAAGCCGGCAGGCGGACTTGGCGCTTTTTGTAGAGATGGCCAAAATAGAGCCTCCGAAGAGTCTCAGGGACATCGATTTATATATCATCATTCCGGCGTTCATTATTAGCGAGTTTCGGACGGCGTTTGAGATCGGTTGCCTGCTGTTCATTCCTTTTCTTCTGGTGGACATGGTCATTGCAAGCGTCCTGCTCAGTGCCGGGATGATGATGTTGCCCCCGTCGATGATTTCACTACCGTTTAAGCTGATGTTGTTTATTCTCGTTGACGGCTGGGGACTGCTGGCGAAAAATCTCAGTTTGAGTTTTCATTAGCCGCCGGGCCGGTGAAATGGGATTCCAGGAAAAGAGACAGTTACGTTATGGACAGTAATTTGGTACTATATCTAAGTCGGCGCACGCTCGAAATGGTATTGCTTCTATCCGCTCCGGTCTTGCTGACGTGTATCGTCGTGGGCGTGGCGGTCACGTTGCTTCAGGCGGTAACGTCCATTCGTGATATGACCTTATCCATCGTTCCCAAACTTTTGTCCGTGGGGGTTGTCGTGCTGGTTTGCGGCGGCTGGATTCTGGATATCGTTCTTCGATTCACGAACGAAATCTTTGCCCATATCCAAACGATCAGTCGTTAATCTATGACGTTTATGACCGGACAATTTCTTGGCTTTTTCATGATATTGACGAGGATTTCGGCCTTTTTTCTGGTCGTTCCTGTTTTCGGGTGGACGAGCATTCCGGTCAGGATAAAGATTTCGATGACGTTGTTGTTGACGATTTTCTTTTCGATGATCACGCCTGTCCCGATCAAGGATCAGCATCTCCCGGTTCTTGAAGCCATTCTTATGATGGTCAACGAGGCGACGTATGGATTCGCAATGGGATTAATTTTAGCCCTCTTGTTTGCTGCGGTGAAATTTAGCGGGCGCATCGTGGAACGGGAGATGGGATTGGCCATGGCGTCGATTTTAGATCCATTAACCGGCGAAGACGCTCAGCCGCTGGGCAGCTTAATAGAAATGATGTTCACCCTGTTGTTTCTCAGCGCCAACGGTCACCACTTGTTTTTATTGATCCTTTCAAAGAGTTATGAAACCTTTCCGGCTGGGACGATCCCATCCGTAACGATTTTGCTCGATGGAATCGTTCGAGCGGGTTCGACGATGCTCATCGCCGGCCTTAAGTTGGCCGCACCGATATTAGCGGCATTTCTTGTGTTGTTGGTCGTGTTGGCAATCCTGGCACGCATGGTTCAGGAAATGAATATTCTATTTATCAGTTTGCCGTTGCGTGTGGCTCTGGGATTATTCATGGTAGTCGTTTTCCTGCCGTTGATGAGTACCTTCGTCTCTGAAATCGCCGATCTAATGGGTCAACTGCTGCCCATATAAATTAAAGGCAATATTTGGAGATAAGGCTTTAGAGACGTCTCGGCTACTGTGCGGGCATTGAGGATAGAAAATGGCAGATACCGCTGCGGATAAAACAGAACAACCAACCCCAAAGCGTTTGGGAGATGCCAGGAGTAAGGGGCAAGTCCCGCAGAGTCAGGAACTTACGTCGGTTGTGACGCTTTTGGTCCTGATCTCCATGATAGCTCTGTTTAGTCCGAATCTCATGCAATGGATGCAGATGGAAATTAAAGACGGCATGTCCTGTCAGGTTGATTTTTTCTCCGACTCGAAAGCATTTCTGGAATTTGTTCATAGAAAGCTGATTAACCTGGGATTTATTATCAGTCCCATTCTTGCCGTCCTATGTGTAGGATCGCTGGCGGCCGGAATTGCGGTAGGGGGCTTTAATTTCGCGCCTTCGGCCCTCGAATTTAAATTCAATCAGCTCAATCCCGTAGCGGGATTAGGAAAGTTGGTGAACATGAAGTCCTTCGTCAGACTTCTCGTGTCCATCATTAAGCTTTTTCTTGTTTCATTCATCGTGTGGTTCTATCTACATGATAAGCTGGAGGTGTTTGCTAAGCTCCGGTACGCCTGGACCGGGCAAATGCTTGTGGCGATTGCGGAAATTATTCTCAGTCTTGTGATTCGTGTTGGTATTGCATTGCTGGTGGTGGCTATTGCGGATGCCTACTACCAAAAATGGAGTTTTAAGCGTGAATTGAGAATGACGAAACAGGAGGTCAAACAAGAACGCAAAGACACGGAAGGTTCGCCGGAGGTGAAGGTGCGGATTCGTCGAATCCAGTTTGGATTAGCCGCCAAGCGGATGCTGAAGGAAGTGCCCAAGGCCGATGTGGTTCTTGTCAATCCGACCCACGTGGCCGTCGCATTGCGGTATGAGGGCAAGATGATGGACGCACCGGTGATGGTCGCCAAAGGGGCGGATCATTTAGCTGAGAAGATCAAAGAAATCGCACGGGCGTACGGTGTGCCCATCGTCAGAAGGCCGGAGCTTGCCCGAACGATCTATTCCAC
>JAFGTG010000278.1 GCA_016934255.1 Sedimentisphaerales bacterium | reverse complement strand
TCTGAGCTGGCCGACGATATTGAGAACTATCTAAAGGGCGCTCCGCTGATCGCCGGCCCACTGAGTACGGGCTACAAAATGAAAAAATTCGTACGGCGAAACCGCATATTAGTGGGTGGTATCGCAGCAGTTTTGCTTGTGTCTCTGATCGGTACAGCTGTCTCCACCCTCTTCGCCATCAGGGCGGAGCGGGCTCGGTCTCAAGCACAAGACGTGTCCGACTATCTCTTGGAGTATGTCCTGGATTCCAGGAATGACGGGAGGCTACTGGACCGAGGTTTCGAAGACATGCTTGATAACGCGGTAGAGGGACTCGATGGTAGGTTCGAAGATCAACCCCTGGTTGAAGCAGATATCCGCTATACCCTGGCGCAGAAATATATGGAGGCATTTAACCCTGGACCCGCCCGGCTGCTTCTGGAGCGGGCCTATCAAATCCGCGTGCAACAGTTCGGCCCGGAAGATGGCCGCGCGCTGCAATTTGCCATGATGCTGGGCTGGGCCCACAGTCATTTGGGACAGTTTGACGCTGCTTTACGGATGTGGAGCGACCAGATCGAGACTATACGAAGGGCGTACGGTGACGGGCATTGGCGGATCACGCTTCTGCTGACAAGCATTAGCATGGCGTACGGATTCTTGGGCAACTACGAAAAGGCAGAGGCCTGTCTGGACGAGGCCCAGAAGCGCTGGGCGCAACAGTCTAATCCATCTCCCAGTCGGCTCTTCAGTATTCAACGGGGACGGGGCAGGATTTACCTGGCCCAAGGACGTTACGCGGAGGCGGAGGAGGCCTTGTCTCAGGCCCTGGAGCTGGAGCAGCCATCCAGGGTGCAGAGGTTGACATGTATGACGACGCTGTCGGCCGTCTATCGAGAACAGGGACAATACGAGAAGGCGCAGCAGTTGTGCCAAACGGCGCTGGATACGATGCGTGAGGACCTGGGCGAGGACCACTGGGCAACGCTGGAAGCCCAGTGTGAGCTTGGACGCATCCTCATGGCGCGGGGTCTATTGCCTGAAGCGGAGAAGTTGACCTCAGAGGCGTTGCACAGCAAGCGTCTCAAGCGCAGTCTTCCACAGCAACTTCCCTCGTTCATAAATGCCCTTGCCGTGGTGCGTACCCATCAGGGTGAATTTACCGACGCCAATGACTTGTTCGCACAAGCCCTGAAGGGCAGAAGACAGGCCCTCGGCGAAAACCATCCGGAGACACTGGAAACCCTTAACGACTTCGGCGTCCTCCGTCGCGAGCAGCGTCGTTTTGGCGAAGCAGAATCCCTGCTTCTCCAGGCTCTTGAAGGTCGAAAGCGCGTGCTGGGCCCCGACCATCCTGCCTGCTTCGGAACCACGCACGAATTAGCTGTGCTGTACAAAGAGCAAGCCCGTTACGAACAAGCGGAGAAATTATTGCTGGAAGCCGTCGAGGGCCGACGCCTCAAACTCGGCGACACTCATCCCCATACAATCGAATCATTAAACACCCTCATCGGCCTCTACGACGCCTGGAACAAGCCGGAACAAGCTAAAGAGTGGCGAGCAAAATTGCCGTGATTACGGTGGGGCACAGTTCGACCCTGAGCTTACTGCCGAAGGGAGCCGCCACCCTACGAATCTGTACTTCTATTTTGCAAGTTAGGTTCTTAAGATGCTTTGGATTGGCGCTCAAGATCGGTAATCAGTTTATCGAGTTCACCGAGGAAAGACCACTCGACGTGGCTGCCCTTTGCCCAGCGTCCCTTGCCGTCTCGAATCAATGCCCTGATCGCTCTGGCGCTCTCGCTGTAATCCGGGAGCGGTGATAAGGGTTTGAGCAGGTCGGTGATTAAAGACGCGTAAGCCTCGAGGTTCTGAATACACTCCTGCTCGGTAAAGGCCCAGGCGGCCGTTCCGTCTTCCGGATGCGTCTCCAGTTTTCCCGTCGCGGCGTCCCAGATTTCATTCAGAATCGTTCGATAGTTCTTGACGCCTATATTGTTGACCCGACATTCGAATTCTTCTCCTGCGTCGGTGGTGAAGGTAAACTCGTGCTGCCGCCCGCCGTGCACCGCCGTAAGCTGGCCCTTCGTATTAGCCGGGAGTTTGTCAAACTGACATTGCGAAGGGATACATTCCGTTCGGCAGGGCCCTCGAACGTGGCCGTCCCAGATAAACTCGACGCGTAGCTCTTTCAAGTACGAACAGAGCATCTGCAATCGAAGGGATGGGTGCTCTTCCGGATCGACCTCGGCCAAGACGTCCAGCAAGTCGTAAAGTAAGCAACCGATCAGCTTTTGGCTGGCCTCTTTGAAGTCGATTCTTTCGTCCGGCTCTTCGGCCCATTTTTTCTTTGATTCCGTCAGAGACGCGCAGAACGGACGCGCACTTTCCAACTCCGTCGCCAGTTCGAGGGTCTGTCCCCAAATTTCCGCCCATCGGGCCATGTTTTGGGAGCCTTTAGGTTTTTCTGTTGCCGTCAGATCGTCGTCATCAAGCTCCGGCAGGGCTTTGAGGCGTTGGAATTGACCCACGATGTTCGGATCGATCTGGAATACTCTGGCAATGAGCATCGCCCCGCCCGTACACGCTTCGAGAAACGCCGGGCGCATCTCGTCGCCGCCCCAGGGATCGAGCTCGTCACAGCATAAAACGTGCTGCTCGACGTCCTCAAGAAGCTTGCTGAGTTTGGATATATTTTCTTCTGTCATGTTCGTTTCCATTTTTCCGTCATTCATCATCCGTTTGCCCAATCCGGCATACATTCAGCCGGGGCGTGATTATACGGCATCGAAAAGGCTGTTGCAAGGGCTATCTAAATGGGCAATGTTTTGCTTTTTTCAAAGAATTATGGTATTGTGGAGTTTGTCCGATAGAATAAAATTCACGCCACGTACCGAAGAGAATACGATGATGCCGGGCCGTACAGAACAATTTGGGAGATAAGGCAATGACTCATGATGAACGAGGGCACACCGTAGCCGGATCGAAAGGCTTCACATTAATTGAGCTGCTGGTCGTTATTGCCATCATTGCGATTCTGATGGGGATATTATTCCCGGTATTAAACAAAGCAAAAAATCAGGGGCAAAGCATCGCCTGTCAGGGCAATCTGAAGAACTTCGCTTTTGCCGTCAATATGTACGCCCAGGACAATGACGATCGGTTTTGCCACCCCGGCAGTTGTTATTTTTCCCAGTTGAATACCTACCCCGGGGAGACCGGCGATCGATGGAAACGCTGGTGCAACGGGGATATGTATCTGCGAGACCATCCCGAGTATGCCAGCGTGTTCTTCGGATATCTGGCCGAGGCGCGGGCGCTAATCTGCCCGACGTTTTTCCGTCTGGCCAAAAGTACGCGTTTTCACTCGGATTTCGCCGATGAAAGCGACGGCGTAACGAATTATATGCCCTGGTACAACTACAGTATGAATGCCTATCTCGGCCAGAAATCCGAACAGTGGGGCGTGCTCAAAACCCTCAATGTCAAAAACGCCTCACAGACCTTTACTTTTGCCGATGAGGGGTGCCTGATTAAGCCCGGCTACTTCCGGCAGGGGCTTAATGATACCGCCCTGTATCCGGTTCATCCGACAACGGACGCTCCGAGCTGGATCGAAAATGCCGGCGGAAGCAAGTGGAACGTCAAGCCGGGACCCGCCTCTGAGGGAGGCTCGGGGGAGTTCTGCGATGTTATCGCCGGATTTCATAATGCCCCATCGGGAGATCCCATCGGAGGCAAAGGCAATGCCGTCTTCCTGGACGGTCACGTTGCGGCGCACCTGACGGAAGAGTCGTTTGCATTGGCCTGGCCCTATTAACGGAATCCGCTTTGAGTCAGTGAATTTCCTTCTTTTCCCAGAATCCCCACTGTTAATCAGGTGTATAAACAAGTGTTTTTGTATATTATCAACCCGTCATAGAGTAGGTTTCGTTTGGTGGTGAGTTGAAAAAAATATTGAAAATCATAGAAAAATACTTGACATTTTCGCAAAGCAGTGTACATTTATCAGTATTGAAAATAATGTTTTTATGTACGCGAGAATAACTTGGCAAGAATCTCGGACCGAATTGACTGCAATAGGCTAACCGCCATAACGAGTAACTGGAAACACCGCAGTTTTTTTCCGCCTTAGTACCCGCCTCGATTCCGCAGGATCTTCTACAATAAGGAAGTTTTAAGATAAAGGTGTCATTCGTCAAAATCATTCCGCCGAGAAATAACGATCTATACAAAGCGAGATCGTCCAATATATGTTAATTTTAGATAAATTTTCAGTATTCGTGCTATTATCACAATCCGTAGAGAGGGAGTGTTCTTTCGTCTCTCAAGAGCATGTTCCGAAGTCAGTTTAAGTGAGAGATGGTATTTAGGTGGTCGGATTATCGGCCAAGGAGAAGTTCAAGTGGGTACAGGTACAGTTAAGTGGTTCAATTCAAGTAAAGGTTATGGCTTCATTAATCCGGATGAAGGTGGAGAGGATCTGTTTGTCCATCATTCAGAGATCAAGACGTCAGGTTACGCCACCCTCGACGAGGGCCAGAAGGTCGAGTTCGAGATCGGACAAGGCAAAAAAGGCCCTTGCGCGACGAACGTCATCCCCAAGTAAGTCAGCGATAAGACTTGAAAAAAGGCCCTGCTTCGAAGTGGGGCCTTTCCATCGTTCTATTTCGTCAAGTTTGACGCCCTGAAACAGAGAAGAAGTAGAAGAATCAGAATGTTGGGCCGATGTATCGAGGCCCGGTTTGGGTATTCTTCCGGGAAATTCCTTTTTGATATTTCTACTATTGCATTGACGGGTCGATTCGAGATTTGTGTTAACGAATCGTTGCCGTATTGTTTTCGTAATCATGGCGACGAGTTAATAAACGCCGTACACTTCCAGCCCGGTCGATTCATGGGCGATAAGGATCCGGATGTGGGCTACCTGCATTGGGTGCGGCAGGGGAAGCGTATATACACTGCCCGGTCGCAGTTTGACCCTTCCGTTTTGATTGAAGACGATTTTTCTTTTCCCCTTTGGAGCCCAGGCGGTCACTTCGATATCATTGATTCTCAGATAAGACGCCTTTCTGCCCGTCCTCTTAATCCGTATTTCCTTTACCGGACGATTATAGGGATTGGTGCATAAGGTTTCGAGCCAGGTATCCTTGCCGCCCGGAGTGGTGCCTAAGAGCACTTCCGCCGGGGGCTGTTGCGGCTCGACGTTCTGAACCGGTCCGGCTTGTGGGTGCGAAGGAGAATGAAAAGGGATCCCGTAAATCTGCAAACCCGTCGATTCATGATGAATGAGAATTCGAATTCGCATGATCCTCATGGGTTTGTGTAGGATCAGCCTGAATATCCCGTCAGAATAGAGTCTGACTCTGCCGTTTTTATTGAAAGTTTCCCTTTGAGGGCCCGCCGGGGTCATGTACGTGATTTCAATATCGTTGATTCTCAGGTATTCGGCCTCATGCCCGGTTCGCCGGATGCGTATTTCCTTCAAAGGTCCGTCGTATCGCGTTGTGCAGTGCGTTTCGAGCCATGTGTCGTCGCCGGGTGGCGTGGTTCCCAGCAGAATTTCTCCAGGATACGGACTTTCCGCAAACACCATGAGTGTCTCATATTCCTGAATTAAGCCTTTAAGCTCGGCGAGAACCTCCTCGGCTTCGTCCGAGCGAAAAACGGGAGCGTCCGTTTTGTCCGCAAGCTCCTGTGCTTTAAACAGGATATTATCGGAAAGAACCGTGATTTGTCGGGAATACTCATGGGTTATCGACCAGACAACACAAACGGGACCTGTGAGAACCAGTAGAAGAATCATGAGCCGTTTCATTTGTCGCCTCCTTTCATCGAGGTTTACATTTTTCTATAGATTAAAGGCATTTTTCAAATCGTATGTAACAATTAAATTGGCGCTTGCCTAAGAAATATCATCACGCTACAATATACGCGTTTCCATAATATAATCATCTTTTTCGGTTTGAAATCCCAGGGAAAGTTTTGATGGCCGA
>JAFGTG010000277.1 GCA_016934255.1 Sedimentisphaerales bacterium | reverse complement strand
GCCGACCACGATGGCCATCAACGCCATCGAGTTGATTAAACAAGATACCTATGGCATCCTGCCGTTGGGCGGCACGCTGGCCGGTTCTTTTATCGGCACGGATTCGAGTGACACCAAGGGCAAGGACACCGATAGCCTTGAATTTTATACAACCCATATACACGCGGAGAACGATCAGCTCGTCGGCGGCCTTGGAAAAATCGAGTTGCTTTTGGAAGAGGATAAAGATGAGGATCTCCACGAGGAGGAACGGGAAGGCTACAAGCTCGTTCGGAATGTGACGACGAATCTCTTGTCTTCCAAGACGGTTGATGCGGAAGAGCAGGTGCTTTGCCGGAACGTACAGTCGCTGAATCTTCGGTACTATGATGAAGAAGACGGCTGGGTGGATGAATGGGACTCCACGGAGGACGCGAACAGTCTTCCTCTGGCGATTGAGATTGACATTCGGGTTATCCATAGCGAGAACGGTACGAGCAAAAAGGCTTTGGCGGAATTGCAGACGCGCCGGCTTATGCAATCTTTTGCGATACCTTGCGGGGGCGTGAAAGAAGAGGAAAGCGAAGAATCGACCACAACGGGAACGACGGGAACGGGTGGAACCGAAGGGACAGGCGGAACGGGCGGAGGGCAAATGGGCTTATGAAAAAGCACGCATTCGGACAATTTGAACGAGTCCACCGCACGAAAGGAACCATTCTGATCGTCACGATCTGGGTGGTGCTGGTGTTGGCCGGTCTGGCGCTCGTTTTTGCCCGTTCGATGCGAGTGGCGGCGATTGTTTCCGCCAACCATGTGGCTTCTCTCGAGGCCGAGTGCATTGCATCCGGCGGTTCGCAATACGCGAAGGCCAAGTTGGCCGCAAGCACGGAAGAGGAGGATGCCGATTTAATGGAGAGCGATCCGTATGAGGCCATGCAGATCGGAGAAGGCTATTGCTGGCTCTTGCGTCCGAACCTGGAAGACGATCGGGAGCTTGATTACGGGCTGACGGATGAATCCGGTAAGATCAACCTCAACTCGGCGTCGGAAGAGATGCTGCTCAAGCTGCCGGGCATGACGGCCGAACTGGCCGCGTCCATCATTGACTGGCGGGATGAGGACAGCGAGATCACGGCGGGGGGCGCCGAGGATGAAACTTATATTCTGCTGTCGGAGCCATATAACTGCAAGAACGCGGACTTCGAGACCGTCGAGGAAATCCTTCTCGTGAAGGGCGCCTCGGAAGAGCTGCTCTATGGAGAGGATACGAATCTCAACAGCATTCTCGATGAGAATGAGAACGACGGTGACGTTAGCGAGCCCGATGACAATCGCAACGGCCGGCTCGATACCGGCTTCTACGATTACGTCACGGTTTATAGCGTGGAAACGAATAAGGACAGCGACGGCAATCAGCGGATCAATATTACCGACGCCGACAACCGGGAGGACCTCCAGAGCCTTTTGCAGGAGACGTTCGATGAGGAGCGGGCCCTGGAGATTTTGAACCTGATCCCGACCAATGCGAGCTATGAGAATATTTTGGAATTTTATTATTCGTCCGGCCTGAAGCTTGAAGATTTTTCCAAGATCGCCGACCGCCTCACGACGAGCGACGAAGAAAGCTTCCCCGGCCTGGTCAATGTGAATACCGCGCCGAAGGCCGTGCTGCTTTGCCTGCCCGATTTGGAGGAAAGCGACGTCGATGCCCTGATCTCTCGTCGCGAGTCCAATGAGGATGGACTCGATTCGATCGCCTGGGTGACGGACGTGCTGGATCAGGAAAAAGCGGTTGCCATAGGGAGTTATATTACGACTCGGTCTTTCCAATATTCGGCGGATATCCTCGCCATCGCGGCCAACGGGCGCGCGTACAAACGTTACAAGGCGGTCTTTGATATGAGCGCACAGACGCCGAAGATTGTCTATTGGAAGTCGATGACGCATTTCGGCTGGCCATTGAATGAATATATCGTGGCTGCCCTGAGAAAAGGGGAGCCTCTGACGAACACGATTTTGAACATGTATTAATTTGGATGACGACAATGCTTGGCACTCGAACCTTGTTGGGGCTTTCTATTGATGAATTCGGAATTGTGGTCGCTGAAGTCAGCCCTCGGTCCGGCCGTCCGGAAGTTCACCGTGCCGGCCACTGGCGCTTCGAAGAAAAGCTGAATCTCGACAATGCAAAGGCATTGGGGCAGCAACTCAAGCAGTTCCTCCGAGCCAACCACTTTTCATCGAAACAGGCGGTGATCGGCATCCCGACGAAATGGGTCATTGCAAAAGAAATTACGATTCCCCCGGCCGGCGCGGACGCCCTGGCGGGCGTATTGAACATTCAGGCGGAGCGGGCGTTTTCTCTTAACGCCAGCGAGCTGGTCTTCGATTATTGCGGTCGCACGAGCGCCTCCGAGCGAAGCGATGTGTTGCTCCTGGCGGCCCGGCGGGAGATCGTCAATCAGGTGAAAGAATTAGCCGCCGGGGCGGGCCTTCAGGTTCGGTCCATGACGGTTTCGGCCCTGGCGTTCGGTAAGATGCTTCCGGGTGACAGCCTGGAACGCCGATACGGACTCTATACCCGGCCGACGTATTGTGAATTTTGGACGCAGGTTAACGGCAGCCCGCGATCCATCCAGCATGTCTCGCTCGCATCGACGAACGGTACGACCGATGACCGCGCCGAGTTGTTGACATCGACGATTCAGCGATTGCTTTTGTTATCCTCACAGCAGGATGCCGCTTCACCCCAACGCGTCACGGCATACGATGGCTCCGGTCTTCCGGAAGACCGAACCATTGAACGGCTTAACGAGCGGCTACAACCCCAGATTATCGTCACGGACGGCGGCGCTCAATTGCTGCCCGACAGAATCGGCTCGCCCGATCGTTCGGAACAGGCGCAATCGATAGCAGCCGTCGCCGTGGCGATGGCCGCGTCGGGGACCGACAGAGCGCCCGTGGATTTTGTGAATCCGCGTATCGGCCTTAAGAAGAAGACGTCTCGCAAACCCATCACCGTTTGGGCCAGCATCGTCGGCGCCGCCTGTCTGCTGGCCTTAATCGCCGTGGCGGTGGATTGGCAGATCGATCGGAGAGATATTGCGACCTATACGGAACAATTGGACGTGATGAGTGAAGATATCGCCGCGGCTCGAGAGGTCGTCGATCGGATTACGTATGCGACGAGCTGGACCTCGCAGGAGCCCGTGTTTCTCAATTTCATGCGGGAGCTGACCTTGACGTTCCCGGAAGAGCCGACGATCTGGGTGACGAACCTTCGTTTGAATGACAGCGCCGGGGCGGCGCTCGTCGGCAAGGCTTCGACGGAGGAGAGTTTCTACGAGGTCCTGGACAAAATCAAACAACAGGACGTTTTCTCCAACGTTCAGATGATTCACCTGCGAAACGTCGGACGCGATCTCAGAGAAAAAGAATTCGCCGTCAATTTTGAATACCGAGGGATGAAATAAACATGTTAACCAAACGCGAACGGATTATTGCTATTCTGGCCTTTGCGGCGGTGGGATTTCTTGTCTTGAACAAGTTTCTCGTCGGTCCGGTGACGGGGAAGCTTCAAGCGTTGGAAACGCAAAAAAGCCAGTTGCGCATCGAGCTCGACGAGGCCCAGAACCTGTTCCGGAAAAGACGGGCCTTGGAAAAGAGATGGAAAACCGCGTTGTCGGAAAGTCTGCGAAACGAAGTGGAGGCCGAGATTAAAGTCGGGCGGGCGATTTATGAATGGTCGAATGACGCACGACTCACGCTCAGTTCCGTTAAGCCTGAGCGCACGACCACCGAAAAAGGACTTAAAGAGATGACGTTTGTGGTCGTCGGGACGGGTTCACTCGACGCGGTCACGCAATTCCTCTGGAAAATCGAGACGGCCGTCCTGCCCATCAAGGTCAAGGACATGCAACTTGGTTCGAGCAACGAAACCGGCCAGAGTATGTCCGTGCAGCTTCGCCTTTCCGTTTTATGTCTTGGCAAAGATCAGACGACGACTGGAAACAATCCACCACAAGAGGTGAACGATGAACAAATATAACGCCCTATCGATCTGTTTATTGCTGTCGGTTGCTCTCGGTTCCGTCCTTTTCCTCAGACCACAATCAAGTCTGGGCCAGGATGCAACAGCACCGGATCCGAACGCGGTCGATGGAAACGAGCCGCCCGTCACTGTTGAACGCTCCACGGACGTGCAGAATACATGGGCGTCGTACCAGATTATTCTGCAGCGCAATATCTTCTCGCGGCAGCGCGGCCCCGTCCGGCAAAGACGCGCCGAAAGACCCCGACCGGTCATTACGCGAAATCCTGAGTCATATCACATACTCAAGGGAATCGTTCAGGAGGATGGAACGTTCATCGCGTTCATTGAGAATACCCAAAACAGCACGGTTTTCAGGTTACGCGAAGGAGAAGGCGTCGCCAGAGGCACGGTGAAGAACTTTACACTCGATTCCATCGAGTACCAACAGGGGGATCAAACCGTTAGCGTCGCGCTCGGTCGGGACCTGGAGGGAGGACAGGGCACGCTTTCACTGAACCAGCTTATGGAACTGTCGGCGAGTTCCTCGTCGGTCAGCGATCCGAACGCGGCGCCGAAAGCAACGGTTACTTCGGAAGAAGAAGCGGAAATTCTAAAGAAACTGATGGAGCAGCGACAACAACAACTCGGTCGATAAAGCACCGATAAACGAGGATCAATAAGACGTTTGATGTATAGGAGATTCGATTTATGCAAGCGTGTAAAGTCATAATCATTAGCGCGATGCTGGCGTTTGTCATCGTCCTAATGCCCGGCCATACCATTGCCCAACAGGCAACGCCCCAACCGCCGTCCGAGACTCAAACCCAACCCGTCGAGGTCATTCAAAACAGTAACGGCGTCAAAATCAAGCTCAATTTTCAGGACGCCCCTTTGCAAACGGTGTTGGAATATCTCTCCGATGCCGCGGGATTGACGATTCTTTCCGATGAGCCGCTTTATAACAGCCGCATGACCGTCATCAGCCGCCAG
>JAFGTG010000276.1 GCA_016934255.1 Sedimentisphaerales bacterium | reverse complement strand
TTCTCTACATTGTCGGGAGCGGTCACATCATGCTGGGTGTTTGCCGTGTTCGCCTTGTAGTAAAGAATGGGCATACCGATCTTTTTGCCGGTCGTTCGGTGCGTGACACGCCGAAAGACGTCGCATAAAACAAAATGCCTCGGTTCGAAAGGACCGGTATCTGAATAAATGTCGCTTACCGCGAAAGCGTTTGCACTTTCGAGCGGCAGATAGGGACCTTTTCTCATGCTCAGATTGTCCCGGTATGCTTGGGTGGACACCGAGGTTGCATCCGGATAGAGGATCGTGTTGATACCATCCGTACCGTCACTTCTGAAAACCGTATCCGGATGGACACCCTGCAAATCCTGACCCATGACGGCTTCACAAAGTCTCATGGCGCCGCAATACTCCACGCCGGCGGCATCCATATAGGTCGAGTCCGGATAGCCGTCGAACTCACTGTTGAAAAGTTCGACTGCGGTGTCGATACTCTTGAGTTGCGCCTTTTGCTTGACTTCGTAGGCGTAGCGCTTGACCTGGTTCAGGGCCGGTACAAGCAGACCGATGAGAATCACGATGATGCTCATTACGGTCAGCAGCTCAACGATGGTGAAGGCTGCTCTCTTTTGTGTTGGGGTGATGTGTGACTTCATTGTTTTCTCCTTACTTACTATTACGTTAAAACACAACTTGTCGTTTATTTGTTCGGTTTCATTCCTACGCGGAGGAACTCAGCGTGGTAATAATCTGCACCATCGGGGCGAAGATAGCCAGAACGATGGTCATCACCATCGTTCCCAGCACGACGATCATGATCGGTTCGAGCATCGACATCAGCGAGGCCACCAGCACATCCACCTGCTCGTCGTAGTTGTCGGCGATTTTTAAAAGCATCTTATCCAGGTCACCGGTTTCCTCGCCGACGGCGACCATGTTGGAGACGATGAGGTCCACGGTTTTAGATTGTCGCAACGGGCCGGCGAACGTGTCGCCCTGTCGAATGGAGTTATGGACCTTACCGAGCATTCTCCCATACACCTCGTTTCCCGCCGTCTCGCCCGTCACGTTGATCGCGTCGAGAATCGGTACGCCGGCGCTAATCAATGTTCCCAGCGTTCGTGTCCAACGCGTCACGGCGGTTTTGCCGGTGATCTGGCCCATGACCGGAATTCTCAATCTGATGCTGTCCAGAATAAGTCGACCCAGGCGGAAGTGCTTGATAATTTTGAGCAAGAAGACAATGACGAATGGTACTCCTAATAGGATGGCCCAACCGTACCGCAACGCGATCCAGTTGCTTATGCCGAGCACGATTTCCGTGATTTTCGGTAATCCTTTGCCTTCGGTCATTTCGGTCAGGGCTTCTCTAAAGTTCGGCACGACGAAAAGCATCAATCCCAGGAGGATCAGAAAGGCTGCGCTGATAACGACGATCGGGTAAATCATCGCGCTCTTGACCCGGGCCTTGAGTTTCTGGGCCTTTTCCATAAAATCGGCCACACGGGCCAGGATCAGGTCCAACACGCCCCCGGTCTCGCCCGCCGCGACCATACTGACCAGCAACCGGTCGAAGGTCCTCGGGTGTCGGCCCATCGCTTCCGAAAGCGTCGAGCCGCCTTCGATGTCATCGGCGACGTAGCCGATGGTCCGTTTGAAGGAGCCCGACCTTTGCTGCTCTTCAAGAATTCTCAGCGACCGTAGGATGGGTAAGCCGGCGTCCTGGAGCGTCGAGAGCTGCCTGGCGAATTGCGTGACCACCTTGACTTTGACTTTGCCGCCGGCGCCGCGTCTCTTCTTGGGTGCTAAAGCGGCTTTGGCGCCGGTTTTTTTCACGGCACCGCGGGCCGTCACCTTCGTGGGAAAATATCCCATGTTTCGTATTTTGCTAATGGCTTCCTTTTGGCTCAGGGCGTCAATTTCATCTTTGATTTCTACACCCTGGGAATCCAGCGCTGAATATTGAAAAATGGGCATCTCAAATACCTCCACTGTATGAATATTGGATTATCGAGCTCGTATGTGGATAAGAACCTGTTTTATACATCTTGCATCATCGTTTCTTTGGCGACTTCGTCTATTGTTGTGATACCGTTATAGATGGCCTTCAAGCCGTTTTCTCGTAAGATCGTCATTCCGTTTTTCTGGGCGGCCGCTCTTAAAACGGATGTCGAAGCCTGATTCATCACCAAGTCGCGTAGTTCATCATTAAAGACCATGATCTCGAAAAGACCGATTCGTCCTTTGTAGCCGGTTCCGTTGCATCGGCTGCAGCCCCGACCGTAGAAAAACTTCTTTCCTTTGACGTCAGCCGGGAGGAGTTGAAGCTCCATGAGTTGAGCTTCACTCGGTTCGAATTGCGTCTTGCAGTTAAGGCAAATTCTTCGTATCAGTCGCTGGGCGACGATCCCTTCGAGCGTGGCGGTGATCAAAAACGGCTCGATCCCCATATCCAAAAGTCGGGCAATGGAGCTTGGGGCGTCGTTTGTATGCAGGGTAGTAAATACGACGTGGCCCGTGAGGGAGGCTTGGGCGGCAATTTCCGCCGTTTCGAGGTCACGAATCTCACCGACTAATATGATATCGGGATCCTGACGCAGAATGGATCGAAGGCACCGAGCGAAAGTGAGTCCGATATCCGGTTTCATTTGAACCTGGTGCAATCCCTCAACGTCATATTCGACGGGGTCCTCAGTCGTAATGATCTTCGTTCCAATATCATTAAGCTCATTTAAAGCTGAATAGAGAGTGGTTGTTTTTCCACACCCGGTCGGTCCTGTAACGATGATAATACCGTTCGGTTTGTGGATCAGCATGCGAACGATCTCCTGATCCTCCAGTGACAAACCCAACTCGGCCATATTAAAACTGGCCTGGCTTCGGTCGAGAACACGAAGAACGACGCTTTCGCCGAACATCGTGGGCAAGACGCTAACACGCAAGTCGATCGGATTGCCCTGGACGGTCAGTGAAATTCGACCGTCCTGCGGCAGACGCCTTTCGGCGATGTCCAGGTCCGCCATAACCTTGATACGAGAGCTCAGGGCGGCCGCTATGTACTTCGGGGGAGGGACCATTTCATAGAGGACGCCGTCGATACGATAACGCATCTTGTATTCATCCTCAAACGGCTCAAAATGAATGTCCGAGGCTTTATCACGGATGGCTTGCAGAAGGACAAGGTTCAATAATTTCTTGACGGGATTGGATTCGGATAGCTCTTT
>JAFGTG010000275.1 GCA_016934255.1 Sedimentisphaerales bacterium | reverse complement strand
CATGCTGATGGGACCGATGATTCTTGGTCTGACGGTGACGCAAATCAATACATTAGCCGACGATTTTATCGCGGTGTGGTTTTCAGGGTCGTCGGAAAAAGGCGAAGTCTTCATGCTGTTCGGTCAAGACATTAAATACCCGATGTGGGAAGGGGCCGTCTCGCAGCTTTTTTATTCACAACGACTCTATCAATTGCCGTTAGGCGTCTTAGGTATCTCTCTGGCGACGGCGATTTTTCCCGTAATGAGTTCCGACGCGGCCAGAAAGGATTTCGACGCCCTCAATCGGACCATCTCCCGGGGCATCCGGGGCGCCGTTTTTGTCGCGCTGCCGGCGACCGCCGGCTTATGGCTCGTGCGTCATCTGGTTATTTCAGTCATCTTCGAACGAGGACGGTTCACAGCCAGTGACACGACGCTAACGGCGGGAGTGCTTCTATTCTATTCGGTGGGATTATGCGGTTTCTTTATGCAACAGATTGTCACCCGGGCGTTTTATTCGATGCAGGATTCCAAAATGCCGGCCCGAAGCGCTTTGATCGTGGTGGGTGTCAATATCGTTTTGAATTTGACATTGATATGGTTTATGGGAACGGCCGGCTTGGCGCTTTCGACGGCGCTGTGCTCCTATTTGCAGGTTGCGATTCTTATTTTCGCACTATGCAGGAAATTCGGCGCTTCGATATTGGACGGTCTATGGATAATTTTAGTTAAAACGTTTGTCGCAACACTTCTCATGTGGATGATCGGAAAAGGTTTATTATATCTGTGCCGATATCTGCCAAGTGGCAAAGGTTTTGATTTATTAAGACTTGTTATTGTTGTCCTTTCCGCGGCGGGCGTCTATGCACTGGCCGCGAAGCTTTTGCGTATCGAGATGCTTTCCCTGCTCTCCGGTACCAGGCGACGTTAAAACAGATTACGAAAAGAAACCGATACCCACGGGTTGTACATCTTCATTTTTGCCCGGTCGGCCCTTGACATAGGAAGATTTCGATAGTACTAATTCGGATATAAGAGTTTTGTAAAATTGAAGTTAGATTTGAGTGTTATCAACAAGTCATCAACGGATGGATCAATGCACAAGGGAATGATTTTCTGGGTAGTTTCGGCACTTCTATTTTTCCCTCCACCGGTTCGGACGCAGGGATCGCCAGATGCCGGGACTCCTTTGGATAATTCTCGTGTATCCGAGTCGGCCTCTTCGGCACGCTCATCCATCGATTCAAGCCGGCCTGACGAATCGCTTTCTTCGTCCATCGTAAGTCGAACGTTTTATGAGATCGCCTACGAACTGGCCAAACCCAGCCAAATCAAAGGACCCGCACTTGAACAAGCCATTACGTTCTTAACCGCCGCAATGAAACTCGACGCAAATGCTAAGAGTATCCGGCCCTTGCTGATTGAGTTCGCTTCGCGCGATTCGGTGCGGGATCATTCCAGCCTTGTGCAACAATCACTCGTGGACTATGTGGATGAATTCGCCGACCTTGAGGTGGCGCGAAAGGGCGTTGGATATTTGCTGGAACGGACGAATTCGCGCGAGGAGCGGGAGCGGCTGCTGGAACAACTCCTGGGGACGCTGGGCAATAAGAACAATATCCTCGGTTCCGAGATTGCGACCATGCTCGGTGTTCTGAAAGCCGAGAAGTCGGATATGGAAGCGGCGACGTATTACCTGATCCAGGCCTACAGGAGCAACCGGTACAATAAGACGGCCTTTGCCAAGCTGGTCGAGGCGGCGCCCGATCAAATCAGTCCGGCGGTGTACCTCGAACGGCTGAGATTGGCCTTGCGCGAGAATCCATCGGATATTGATATCGCTATCGCCTTTGCGGAATACGCCGAAAAATTGCAACTGTATGAGACCGCCGCGGGGATCTATCAATACTGTGCCGATTTGTTCGATTATCTTTTTCCGAATGAAGTCCTTCCTACCCGGATTTATCTGCCTTGGGCCATCAGCAGTTACAACAGCCGGCAAGACCAATCCCAATGTCTGCGGATTGCCGAGCGTATTCGCGCGCAAGGTAAGTTCGATCTGCGTTTGGAGGCGATCGCCGCCAAAGCGGCCATCAAGCTCGGCGATAACGAATCAGCAATACGAACGTTTCAAGCTATAGAGAAAAAAGCACAAGAGTTGCTCGATCAGTCTGAAAATTCGGTGAGTGCCGGCCCCGCGGATAGCAACGATCCGCAGCAACGGGTTGTCGAGCAGATCGCCTGGTTTTATTGTTTTGCCCTTCCGATCCGGGACAACGCCCTGAAGTGGGCTCATAAGGCCTATGAGATCGATTCCAATTCGTCCGTGGCCGCCGCTTTGCTGGCGTATGCTCTCGTGATGAACGACCAAATCGAATGGGCCAAGCCGCTGATTGGCAACTATGAACGCAGCCAGATAGCGGACCTGACATTGGCTCAAATTCAATTGGCTCAGGGGCAGAAGGACGTGGCGATCTCGACGTTGACGGCTGCTGTCGTGCGGGACCCGGGATCGTTCGCTGCCGAGCGTGCCAGAGAGATTCTGGCCGGGCAAGGTAGGGAATACGTTCCGCCGGTTTCCCCCGATGCGATATTGGCCTCTTTAGACGCCGGTATGGCTCAACCGCTTGTTCCCGATTTTATACCGCCCGAGAAGACGATTTCGGCCCGGCTCGATCTTCAGGGCAATTCTTTTCCGTACGGAAGCGAATTTACCGGGACGGTCGTCGTCACGAATCACTCGTCGGAGCCGTTGGTGATGAGTGATGACGGCTTATTTAAGGGGAATATCCGGATTGACGCAGACATTCGCGGAGATATTTCCATGAAGATATCGAATCTGGTATTCACCAAGATTCAGGCGGCGTTCCTTGTCGATCCGAACCGAAGCATCCTTATACCTCTGAGGCTCATGACGGGCGAGCTTCGCCGGACACTTTTAACCTATCCCCAGGCTTCTCTGGACATTGAATTTACGCTGTATCTCGATCCGGTGCTCACCGGCGACGGATCGATTGCCAACAGGCTCACGCAGATACCGCCGGGCAAAACGCGAATCGAACGTCCGAGAATCGAGCTGACGGCACAACATCTCAGGGATCAGTTCAATTCGATCGTCAGGGATCAGATCGACCGGAAAGTCAAGATTGCTCACCTTTTTACCGGACTTTTGATGGAGCAGGACGCCATGTCCTCGGGCCGATCTTCGTACAAACATATGTCGGCTGATTGGGTCGTCCCTTTGCTCCGGTCGGCGTTCATGCACGAATCCGGCCTTTTGCGTCATCCCGGCGAGAATGAATGGGTGGTGAAGGTTTATACGATGGCCGAGATGCTTAACCTGCCTTTGGATCACGAATTAATCGCAGCCGTTGCGGAAAACCTGAATCACACGAAATGGCCCGTTCGGGTGATGGCGATGTATCTTCTGGCCGAAAAACAACAAGGCGTATTCGATAAGGTGCTGGACTGGACGATCCAGCACGATCCGAGTCCGTCCGTTTGCGAGATGGCCGCCGCCTTGAGAGGGGACGGATCGGGACCGTAGTAGGGGTGTATTTTTTGTCCGGCCGGCAACAGTCAATTGACCAAAAAACCGATTTTAGTAGAACAATTTGGAGTTATTCGTAAAATCTGTTAAAAATTGGGAAAATTTTCTTCAAAAAAGGGGTTGTAATATTGTTACAATTCTGTACTATTCCGTACTTTATTAATATAGATGAGGCGTTGAAAAGTGGAATGATACCGTTTTTTTGAAAGGGTAGCTAAATGCCGGCAAAAGTGGATGAAGAAAAGTGCACCGGTTGTGAAACGTGTGTCACCGAATGTCCGAGCGAGGCGATCAGCATGGCGGACGAGAAAGCCGTCGTGGACCCGGATACATGCATAGATTGCGGGGTTTGCGTGGACGCATGCCCGGAGGAAGCCATTAGCATGGAGTAAATCAGGTGGGCCCCATCGTCTAGGCGGGTCTAGGACACCGGGTTTTCAACCCGGCAACAGGGGTTCGAATCCCCTTGGGGCTATTTCAGTATCGGCCGGAATCGCCGTTTTTCGAGCGTTTCGGCCGTTTTTGT
>JAFGTG010000274.1 GCA_016934255.1 Sedimentisphaerales bacterium | reverse complement strand
GTGCGCAGTGTTCCGGAATTGAATAAGAATAAAAAACACGACATCGCCGCGGTGGTCGATCGGCTGATTATCAAAGAAGGCGTTCGCATCCGCCTGGCCGATTCGGTGGAAACCGCACTGAAATTAGCGGAGGGCATCCTTTTAGTGTTACTCCAGGAACCCGAAGCGGATAAGCAAAGCGGAGGCGACGGCCGCTGGGAGGAGGCCATTTATAGTGAAAAATTTGCCTGCCCCGAGCATCCGCAAGCCAGCCTCGAAGAGCTTTCGCCGAGGCTGTTCAGCTTTAACAGCCCCTACGGCGCCTGTAAGAGTTGCGACGGCTTGGGAACGATTCTCGAGTTCGATCCCGAGCTGATCGTGCCGGACAAAACCGTCTCGCTGGAAAACGGCGCGATCGACGCCTGGCGCAAGGGCGGCAAAAGAATGAACATCTTCTACAATCGCTTAGTCAAACGGTTCTGCAGGAATACGGGCATCAGTAAATCCATTCCATACGAACAAATACCGGAACATTTTAGAAAGATTCTGATGTACGGGACAACCGTCGAAGATGAGGACAAACATGGCGTGTCGTTCGAAGGCATCATCCCGAACCTTATCCGACGGTGGGAAAATACGACCAGCGAATATGTTAAAACCAGGCTGAGTGGCTATCTCTCACAGCACCCTTGTCGAACGTGCGAGGGGGCGCGTCTCCGACCCGAAGCCATTGCCGTTACTGTCGGAAACAAAAATATCCACCAACTGACGGCCCTCAGCATCGAAAAAGCTCAAAAATTCTTCAGCAGACTGAAGCTGGACGAAGAGAAAACGGTGATTGCTGCTGCTGTGCTGAAAGAGATTAAAGCTCGTCTGAAATTCATGGTGGACGTCGGTCTCGGATATCTAACGCTGGACCGCACGAGCAGCACCCTGGCCGGCGGCGAAGCCCAGCGGATCCGCCTGGCTACCCAGGTCGGCAGCGGTCTCGTCGGGGTCTGCTATGTGCTCGACGAACCGACCATCGGCCTTCACAAACGTGATAACGACCGCTTGCTGGGCATTTTACAACGACTCAGCCGAATCGGGAATACGGTCGTTGTCGTCGAGCATGACGAGGATATTATCCGCAGCGCCGATCATATCGTCGATATCGGCCCGGCCGCCGGCGCACACGGTGGAGAAGTTGTCGCTCAAGGCAAACTCAAAGACATTATGAGCTGTAAAAGCTCGCTCACCGGCGACTATCTGAGCGGCAAAAAAGGCATCGCCCTACCGGCAGAGAGAAGACGCTATAACCTGAGAAAAAGTATTGAGGTTAAAGGTGCCGCTGAAAATAATCTAAAAGGCATCGACGTTAAATTCCCGCTCGGTGTCTTCACGTGTGTTACCGGCGTCTCCGGCTCCGGCAAAAGCACGCTGGTCAGCGAGATTCTACTCAAAGCCCTTAAACGCAGGCTTTATCATTCCCGCGAAAAACCCGGCGCGCATAAAAACATACTTGGTACGTCGCAGATTGACAAGGTGATCGAGATCGATCAATCACCGATTGGAAAAACACCGAGAAGCAACCCGGCGACATACACAGGCGCTTTCGATCTGATCAGAAAACTGTTCAGCATGACACGAGAAGCAAAGATTCGAGGCTATAAACCCGGACGATTCAGTTTCAACGTCAAGGGAGGCCGATGCGAATCGTGCAAAGGTCAGGGAACGAAAAAAATTGAAATGCACTTTTTGCCGGATGTTTACGTTACGTGCCAAAGCTGTAAGGGCACCCGCTATAATCCGGAGACTCTGGCCGTAACGTATAAAGGCAAAAATATCGCCGACGTGCTCGATATGCGGATCGACGACGCCCTGAATTTTTTTGCCAATTTCCCGGTGATCGTGCGAATCCTGCGGACATTAGCCGACGTCGGGCTGGGCTATATGCAGTTGGGCCAGGCATCGACGACCCTCTCCGGCGGTGAAGCCCAGCGTGTTAAGCTCTCCTCCGAATTGGGCAAAGCGGCAACCGGACACACGCTGTATATCCTTGATGAGCCGACCACGGGGCTGCACTTTGCCGATATTCACAATCTCTTGAACGTGCTCCAGCGACTGACCGATTGCGGTAATACCGTCGTTGTTATCGAACATAACCTTGATGTTATTAAGATTGCCGATTATATTATAGACCTCGGCCCCGAAGGTGGAGAAGGCGGCGGCACTGTGGTCGCTGCCGGTTCGCCCGAGGAGATCATAAAAAACAAGAGCAGCATTACGGCCAAGTTCCTGAAGGACAAACTCGCAGAGGCCAAAGCGTGAGGTAATCACATGTGGGAATTTCGACTGCGTACTATCGACGACCTGAAACAAATGAATAAAAAGCTTGGTCTCTCTGTCAAAACCCAGCAGGATGTCTCGATCCTGACCGAGCCTGTAAAGGCCGGGAATCTGGTTATCCCGAATTCGCTGGCGGTCCACCCAATGGAAGGATGCGACGGCGATTCTCTGGGCCGGCCGGGTAAACTCACGCTCCGGCGATACGAGCGATTTGCCGCCGGCGGAGCGGGCCTGATCTGGGCCGAAGCGACAGCCGTCGTTCCCGAAGGAAGAGCAAATCCGAGGCAATTATGGATTCATGAAAAAAACAAGGATAGTTTCGCCGCGATGGTCAAGATGATGCGAAAAGCGGCCGCTAAGAGTATGGGATCAAGCCATAAGCCCGTCATTGTACTGCAATTAACTCATTCGGGTCGGTACAGCAAACCGGAAGGTGTCGCCCAACCGATGATTGCTCAGCGCGATCCATATCGCGATCCGTTGGTCCCCCAGCGGGAACCTAATCCGGACGCCAAAAGCAAAATACCGGATGATTGGCCCCTGGTAACGGACGACTACCTCGACGAGCTTCAAAACGCCTATGTCGAAGCGGCGAAAATCGCATTCGATATCGGATTTGACGCCGTCGATATCAAGTCGTGTCACGGATATCTCATCAACGAGCTATTTGGTTGCCGGAGCAGAGAAGGTAAGTACGGTGGTTCGTTCGAGAACCGTACACGGTTTCCACTGGAAATCATCGAGAAGATTCACAAAGAACTGGGTGAGGACGCCCCCGTCACGACCCGTCTCGGCGTTTATGATGCAATCCCTTATCCTTATGGTTGGGCTGTGGATAAAGACGATTACACAAAATCCGATCTTAAAGAACCCAAGAAATTGATCGGGCTGTTACAGCGGCGCGGCGTTCGCTTGATCAACATCACCATCGCCAATCCCTATTACAATCC
>JAFGTG010000273.1 GCA_016934255.1 Sedimentisphaerales bacterium | reverse complement strand
GATCCCATCGATGTCATGGTTGACACAAACTCCCTTTATCAGGTGATAGACCTTGTCGCGGACTTCTTCGAGATCGTAGTTCACCGCGGACCACCGGCTGCTATAGGGAAACGTTTCATCGACTCGCCCCATTAGACAATGCATATTATTTTTCTTCCAGTTGCAAAGAAGATCGCGGTTTTTCACACTCGAATCGTGGGTGTCGTTCATCCGCATGGACCAGAAAACTTCGATATCATGCTTGTCGCCGAATTCGACGACCAGATCAAGCGGAGCCTTACCTGTTTTCTCGATTAATGTCCATCCCCAGAGAGGTTTGCCGTTTCGGGTTCTGCATTCATCGAAAGTCCGGGGTCGTCGGCTAAAATATTTAAATGTATTTTGCCTGCAATAACAATTGAATACCCCGTCGCAATAGAAGATGGAATCGACCTGGCTACCGGCAAGGGCGCTGGTGCGAATATTGAGAAAGTTTTCCGCAGAAGGTTCCAGGCCGGACCGGCCACGAGAATCGTTTCCGTCGTTGTTCATAATGATCCGGCGTTTTCGACGCTTCGCTTGCTCTCTGGCCTGGCGAATCTTCCGCAAGGCTTCATCGTTGCGCACATAGCATCGACCGCCTTTGATCCATTCTTCCGGAGGCGCATGTAACGATTCATTGATGAAAACGCTCTGATCCACTCGCTCCAGTCCCTCCAGCAGCTTGGGATCTCCGATCTCTCGAAACAATCGGTTCGTCGGATCAAACAGATTAAATGTATAGACGCCGTTTACGCCTGCCCGCCAGGCATTGAGCGCCTCGCCCCGCCAAACCGGTAGGTTTATCTCGTTTTTCGTTTCCGTTATTCGCCTCAAACGTCCTTCTTCAAAACACGCATAGACCGGCACATGATAAGTCTTTCCC
The DNA here is from genome assembly GCA_016934255.1 of Sedimentisphaerales bacterium. Lineage (GTDB taxonomy): Bacteria > Planctomycetota > Phycisphaerae > Sedimentisphaerales > Anaerobacaceae > JAFGTG01. The sequence continues at coordinate 7,718 of JAFGTG010000273.1, read as the reverse complement.
AGCTTAACCAGATTTTCCCACGGTTCGTATCGGCGAGAGCCCCCGCCGGTCACAATGTCGATCAATCCCTCCTCAAGCCATTGCTCCAGGTCGATTCCGATCGCACGGCAAAATCCGGTCGAGTCCGGTACGCGAATAGCCACGAGAAATGGACGATTCCTCCGCAACCCCTCGCGCTCGGTCATTTGCCGAATCCGGCGAATCAAACCGGTCAGAACATCGCGGTGCTCCCGGCTGACCGGTTGGCCCCAAACATGCTCTTTGAACAAAATCGGATGCCGAAGAAAATCGAGTTCGATACCGTCGACATCATAACGTCGGCAGATTTCCGAGAGTATTCGATAGACCTTGTCGCGCACCTCTTGCAGACCATAATTCACCGACGACCATCGTCCGTTTCCGTAAGGTAAATTGTAACGGTCATCCAGCGATCCGACCAGAAACTCCGGATGATCCTTTTTCCATTGCGACATTAAGTCGCTTCTTTGAGGATCGGAGTCGTGCGTATCGTTCATTCGCATCGACCAGAAAATCTCCTTGCCATGCTCATGGCAAAAGTCCGTCATGATCTTCAGACAATCGATCTGCCTTTGTTTCATCAGCTTGACCAATTCCGATTTAATCATCCGGTCCGGCACTCGATCAGATTCGTCCATAAGGTTGTAATACTTATCGAAAACGCCCGTGCAGTAAAAAATCGAATCCACCTGGGAATCCACGAGCGCCGTCGTGCGTCTATCCAGAAAAGCATCGGGAGGCTCGAGGTCCGCCTTTGATTGGATGATAAAATCATTGCCGTCATTGTTCATGATGATTCGGCGACGGCGGAACTTAGCTCGTTCCCGTTCATTTCGTAATGTTTTCAACACCGAAATCTGCTCTGACGTCTGCTGCATTCCGGAGATATCAGTACCGCCGATACTATTGCAGTTGGATATCAAAAAACCGATGAGAACAAAAATCCATGCCGATGTCTGTCGTGATTTCAGAAGCATTCTATCCTGCTCCTCCAACTTTTACCCAATCTAAACAGTATCCATAGTGGTGATGTTATAATGAAAATTTATCCTGCCGATAGTCATTTTTTTAGATATTAAATACACGTGTTCATCCTGTTAAGCCTATGCACACGGTTTCAAGCCCGGTTGCCAATGCTATCGTTAGTATCGTATCCAGCACGGCAATCCAATATTATGTCCAACTCCATACTGACATCCACTTTTCTTTTATGGCGGCATCGGCATCCTCTCCTGTGTCATTATAGGCTACCTCGTCAGCCTCCTCATAAGGCCTGCCCGGATAATCTCAAAATCTAAAACTGACCGATTTTGTCGTTCCTTTGATAGAGTCCTCTTTGCCCTTGATCATAAGTTTGACTCAAATTGGATCGAGTCAAAAGATGGATATTTCCATAAATCCCCTGGAAAGCAACTCCTTTAGCGGCTGCTGACTACTCAAAAAATATATCAGATATGTACTGGATACCTTCTGGTTTTCTCACCGGAATAAACTCACGAGTCCAAAAAAGTGTCGGATATCTTCAATTCTCTTTGTTAGCTCACTTGACGGCAATCAGCCGTAGTGTATAATTAAGCAAGGCTTACACCTTGCTTAGATGGACGCATTCGGGTTCTCGTCGAGGATAGTAAGGATGAAATTAACAACTAATGTATTACCTGGGCTTACTTTAAAAGAGCCATTTATGATCTCCTCGTCACATTGGACAGCTAATGAGAAAGCTCTGAGTCAACTTGCAACTGTACAACCCGCTGCGGTGACATTAAAGACCACCTCTGCCCTAAAAGGAGGAAGCGGCGATACAGAAGTCCATCGAAGAACGATGCAAAGGCTGCAAGATTCTCGTGGCAACCATTTTGCCACCTACTCCGATGGTCCTACAACTCTAGAATTGCTCGATGAAGCTACCACTTTCTCGCTCACGAGAATTGCCAGAAAACTCTTGCCAGATACAATGCTCGGACTTAGCATCCTGCAGGGAGAAGACTATGTGTCTCTTGCGAAAGCTCTTCCATTGGATGACTATAGCTACGTGGAATTGAATTTGAAGTACTCATTTCGGAATGTAGACATACCTGCATTGCAGCAAGTTATAACGAAGTTAACCGAAGATGTTGCACAATTTAATAAAGCCTTCCGGTCACTTCCTAGACTCGTCAAACTGTCCCGGGAACTAACGACGTTACTTCCTCTTGCTGATTTCGGATGTATCTTTTCCGAATTGGAGGCGGCGGATGCGGGTATCATAGTCGCGAACTCTTTAAAGACTATAGTCCCTCCGTCAAGATGCCCAGACAATTCTCTAAGAGAACTTCTTGACGGAGTCATAGTGGGAGAACATCTCTTTTTGGATACGTTTGATACTATTCGGATGTTAATGATGAGGAAGCAGAATGGCTTGTCCACGATTCCCGTAGTTGCGAGCGGAGGTGTGGTGGATATAGGAGGAGTGGTAGACATATTTGCAGCAGGCGCATCGGCAGTTCAATTGTGTTCGGCATTGGATCTTCGTGGCGTGCCCATTCTGATTCTCCTTCGCCAACAACTGGATTCTATTGGCTCAAACTATGCGACTTTCGCAGAATTTTCTTCAGCATTACAAGAATATCCGCTCGAATGGCAAAAAGTAGCAACATCTGCTCGAGAATTGAGAGTGGATGAAAGAAGTGTGGTTTTACGTATTCTTGACGAGGAAGGAAACTCAGAACTCGAGTTCATCCAACGCGCACTTCTGGAAGAATGTGTAGGAGAAGTGGATGGGTTAAGCCTGAAAGATACGTGTGTTCCAGAAGGACTACGCTTCGTAATAAGTCATGGAAATGTTTCGACCTTCCTGCTTGGCCAGCGCGTTGTTGAAAGTCTGGACCTAACACCCCTCCCAGTTGAATCTGCAGCAGGTTTCAGTTCTGAGTTGGCGCGGAGTGATTTTTCCTGGGATTTAGCCATTCTTCCAAAATCTTCGCTTGATAATCTTGAACTCCAAACAAGGTATTTACGAGACGAACTCTTGCCAGTGAAAATCAAGGTTGTTGCGAGGTCAACTATTCATCTGGTAGGTATACAAAATTTAACCTTAAATGAATTAGCGGGTGTGTATCACTTCAGGGGAAACAGCGCTCGGTTTGCTCTTGGTGAATTGCTTAAACAATGTAATCCTGTTACCGATGATTTAATCGGACCACAACTTCTACCTCTACTTCGATGCTGGGATAAAAGAAAGGCAATTCTGGCGAAAGCACCTCTGGCTTTTTTCTATGGAATGGTTTGTAGAAACGAGATCAGGCAACGTTGGGGTAGCATTTGGTCAGTATCTGAGCCTCTAATCCTTATTGCCTCAAAGGCCCTCTTGAATCGAAATGGGGGCATGAAAATAGCCGAAGCAGTGGCAGACAGAATTACTAATGAACGTGAATGGGTGCGTGCTAATCCCTCTAAAGCAGCAAGACAAACGAGGAGCGAGGGATTCTTGAGGTATTGTGAGCAAATGCTATTAGGCAACCCCCGGGGTACAATCTAAAACTATGAGAAGTAATAAAAAAGGCGAAATAATTATTAGGAATCTTGAATCCAAAAAAGCAAGTGCTGAGCATATTTTAGGGGAGATTTGTCACGACACTGCACTGAGCGAGTTGCTTGGGAAAGATTCAATGTGGGCCATTGTAGGCGGTGCTGTACGTGATAGTCTTTTGGCTACTGATCCTCATACGAAGCCCTTTTTCAATCCGTGGCCGGACGTCGATGTTGCTGTCCCGAGAACAGACTTTGATGCAGATAAAAGACTTTCACAAATCGAAGAGACACAGGTCTCGGTTAAGCCCAATTCTTTTGGTGGTTGGAAAGTCTCAATTGAAGATGTCGGGGAACTTGATGTATGGAAGGCTAAACTTGGTCAAGCCCATAAAAGCGCTTTAGAGCGATGGCTTAAGTACCTTGATCATGTCGACTTTGCAATCAACGCGGTGGCTTTCTTGTGGCCTGAACGTACAATTGCAATACATCCGCGTTGGCAAGACAGTGTTGAAAAATGTGCAATTGTACGTCTATCACACAATGTGATGATGGAACACCTGCAACCCATAAGAGCTATCGCTCTCGCTGTCAAACTAAAGCAAACAACGAATATTGATTTCAGACTTGGTAAAGAAGTACTTGAATCATTGGAGCGTCTTCTCACTCACAAAAACGAGGTCGTAATGCGAGAGTCCCTGAAATATCTTTATTTGAAAGTGTCTTCTGGAAGGTGGCCTCGGCTTGTGCTTGATCGTTTTCTTGAGGAGGTGGAAAAGGTTTCACGCGAGTTGCGATTCTTTCAATTGGTTAAGGAGATTCTTGAAGAAGACCTTATAAGCTACGCAAAATCTATGTCTCGTGGTTTTGCTAAAAATCAGTATTCTTATCAGCAGCGACGCTTGTTTCCGAGGAATCCTCTGTAGTAAAACTATTCTGGGTAATATCTATATTAGGAAATTTATTATTCAAAAGGCTGGGTTTTGTAATAGATTCGCCGAAGGCCGAAATGATTGCATGATGCGAAGTTCTTTCAATATCCCGAGCAAGAAGCACCGCTGTAGCCGCATGGAACATTGCATAATACGCCCGACCAACGGTCCCATTGTGGAATCCGCCTGAGAAAAGATGCTCGCTTTCCTTAAGAAAGGTTTCCGCACTTTCAAGGTGCCTTTGTGCATCTTTCCTCATATAGGCAACCCCTCCCGTTTGATCACTCTGTATATGGTAAACAGACCTTCGGCAAAATCGGCTTCCGAGACGAAAAGAAAAGTTACAACCGTATTTCTTTCCAAACTTATATCCGAGCCTAACTGGCTCGTGCGCTCATGCTCTACGAAACGGCTCGGTATCTTATCAAGAACCACAGCGATATCGATATCACTGTCCGGCGTCAATTGATCGCGAGCGGCCGAACCGTATAAATAGACGCCGCGAAGGCGCGGCCCGTAGATGTTTTCCAGATTCCGACGGGCTTCTGTGGCTATTTCCAAAGCTTCTTTTTTCGTGGCTACCATAAAATAATCATATATTTCTCAGCCATTCCGTTCAACAGAAAAGATATGTCGTGGTGCATTCACGCTTTTGATACGTGGTCGTAGAGTTGGGCGTATGTACAGGGCTTTAAGCCCAATCGCTTAACATGGGCGAACGTAAGTTCAAGCATTTTCATGTCCGGATCGAATTTATCCAAAGACCACGGATGCCAGATCAATGATACGAAAGGCTTATTTGTTTCCCAGGCTCTATCCAAAAAGACCTTATTCACCTCGAATTCATCTTTCGGCGTCTTGCAGAAAGCTTTCGGCAAAGCCTCAGGAAAAGGGGACGGCCAGAGGGTCAATCTTCGCGGTCCCCACCCGTTATGGTCCTTCAGAAGATTCTCATGCCAGCCGTGGCCGGGCAGTTCCCACAGGTCGGGGTAACCGTCCTCTTTGTAGTTGAACGGCTCGGTCAGATGGGCCGGGAGCGAATAATCCGGGCCCCAGAGAAGACTGCTAACATACCGGATGCCTGCCTCATGGATCAGTTCCAGGACGGCCGGCTCGCCTTTGAGGGCATTGTCGAAACCGCATCCCGGCCGGAGTCCGATGCAAGGTCGCTCGAAGACGCGCTCCACCGCTTCTTTTCCTTCGAAGATTTCCTTCCGTCGTTCGTCCAGTGGGATCGCGGCGCCGCAAAAGTCGTTATCTCGAAGCATTCGATGCGAGTAGGTGTGCGTGGCCACCTCGAAAAGAGGATGATCTAAAAGCTCGCGATATTCGGCGGGATTGGCATCGAGCGTTTTACCCAAAATGAAAAACGTAGCGGGCATCTCGAATCGCTTGTGGACCTCTACGATCTTACGACACGCCGCTAAACACGCCGGCGACTCTGTATCATAAGCGGCGATATAACGCGTGCTCTTTTGTTGGGCTTCCCGAACCTGAGTCGTGCAAGAAACGGCTGTGGCTCCAATGCCACATAAAACTGTTGATTTTACGAAGTCTCTTCTGGAAATGCGATTCATTTTATTCTCCTGTTCAACAATACAAACAACATTCAATAGCTAATCATTCTCCCGTGAGCAGTTCGAATTCTTCGCTGCTGAGGGATTGGCGGAGCTTTTGCAGGGCGATCAGCTCGAGCTGGCGTATGCGCTCCTTGGTCAGGCCGAGGTCCTCGCCGATCTGCTTGAGGGTCTTCGTTTCCTTGCGGATCGGGGAGCCGACGAGGCCGAAACGGTTCATAATAATGTAACGCTCGCGCTCGTTCAACTCGTTCGTGATGATTTGCGCGAGGCTCCGGTGCGTCTTTTCCATCGACGAGACATCGTGCGCCAGCGTCGTGCGAAGCCGGTGTTCCATATCCTGTCGCGAGCCGGCTTTCGTGTGTATCCTTCGGACGCTCTTGCCGGACAGTTTGGCGTACTCCTTGGCGATATTCAACGAAGCGAGCCGGCCGAAGCGGAAGCCCTTCGTGTAATCAAATTCCTCGAGCGCGTTGATGAGTGCGAAATTTCCCTTGCTGACCAGCTCGGAAAAATCCATCCCGGCTCCCATGTGCTTGACGGCAATGCTGATGACCAGCCGGAGATTGGCCTCCACAATACGTCGTCTGATCTCTTCGGCCTCGGCGAGGTAGCCTTCGATCCGGGTGAGCCGGGAGCCGGAGGCGTTGCTGAGCTTCATGCCCGCACGCGCCTGGTTGGCGAGAAACTTGAGAAAGTTGTATCTTCGAAAAAGCGCGATTTCGCGTTCCCGATTGAGCACGGGTGTGTCTTTTAGAATACGCAGATACTCCGGCAATAAGTACTCGCCGGCTAACTCGAACGATTCAATTTGCTTTCTTTCGGGTGTCTCTTCCAGATCGAGTGGATTTGCGAGAACGGTTTCTTGGATGTCTTCTTTCAGGAAATCGTCGCTGGAAACGAATTCGATCTTTTTGGCGAGCAGGGCTTTGGCTCGTCGCTGGTTGATGAGACGGTAGATCGAGCTTCGGTTGCGATCGTAACGTTCCATCAGCTCTTTGATACTGCAGCCTTGTTTGTACAATCGATAAATCTCCGCCGCCTGGGCCGGGTCGATCGCGCCGGTGGATTTCTTGAAGAGCGTTTTTTCGGGATGGGCCTGTTCGTAATCGAGCAGGGTATAACGAATGGTCTCGTGGCTCTTGCCCACCTTGGCGCTGATTTTGCTGATGATCTGGTGCCGGGAGAGACTGGTATCGGCGCTGAGTTTGGCTGCCTCGTTGATGATCTTCTGTCTCTGTTTGAGCGTCAGTCGGGAAAAATCCTTCGCATGATTGACAAGGTCCGGATTCGTACGAAGGAAATCATCAACGGCCGATTGTAGAAAGCCGAGTCGTTTGACGCCGTCATCGAAGACGTATTTTCGCGCGATAAGTCCGCGTTTTCGCCAGCGGTAGATCGTTTTCGTCGAGACCTTCATGCGCTCCGCCAGTTCCTGCATCGTGTAGATTTTCTGGTCTTTTTCGGCAACCGGTTCGGCGAGCCGGCCGCTCAATTTGGTGATGAAGATTCGCAGGTCTTCCAGCAGTTCGTCGCCTTTGATCAGCGGAATGTCGATATCGCTCTTGAGATGAAAACCGGTGATGCGAAAACAGACGAACTCAAAGGGGTACTCCTTGTCCTTATCGACGATGGCGTAGAGCTGCTCGGCGGCGTCGAGCTGCTTTCGCCGCTTCTTTTCCGG
>JAFGTG010000272.1 GCA_016934255.1 Sedimentisphaerales bacterium | reverse complement strand
GGGACATCGACCTCGACCTCGGCTTTCGTGATATCATCGATAAAGCCGGCGATGTCGTACTTACCCAGTTCAGCGGGAACTTTAACCCGGATCGTCGCGGCATCGACGACCGCGGTATGGTCCGGGTAAGCCTGGTTAATGGCCTGGCTGATTTTTCTGGCGGTTGAGAAGTCTTCATTCCTGAGGTTCAGGTTGATGATTCTTTCGCCGTTGACAATCTCCACAAACGTCGCAATTTCCTCTTTTTCAACAATCCCGCCATTGGGAATGCGTCCTACTGTCTGGTGGTTTTTCGTAACGGTGGCCTTATCTCCTCCCGCCGACCAGCCCCCTAATGATATACCCCCGTCGGCCACAGCGTAAACTCGGCCGTCAAGGCCTTTCAAGGGAGTGGGTAAGAGTTTTCCACCCTGAAGGCTTTTCGTGTCTCCGATAGCAGAGACATCCACGTCGATTCGAGAGCCTTCCCGGGAAAAAGGACCTAACTCCGCCGTGACACAGACGACGGAGACATTGCCGCCGGTCAGGTCGGAGGGGGAAAGGACGAGGCCTGAGTCCCTGAGCAAGTTTGTCAGCATTTGGCGGGAGAGAAGTGACGTATCACCCGTGTTAGTCAAGCCAATGACGATACCGATACCCGTAAGTGGATTGCCTCGAAGCCCTTGAATATCGACGATGTCTTTGATTCGTTCGCTCCGTCCGACACCGGACAGGAAGGTGCAAAGTATCAGTGCACACATCAGGTGTGTTTTCAAACTCGTCGCTCTTTTGGTTCGCATGCTTGTGATGAGTTTCATGGGTTATGACTTTCAGAAAAACAGCCTGAAAAGGATCATCAGAACGGCCAAATCAAATTCAGTAAGCTGCCCAGCCAGCCGGGTTTCGTATAGGGGGCGGACACACCTTCGTTCTTGGAGATGATGCGAAAATCCGCGACCTTTTCGCTTTTAATCGTGTTATCAAATGCGATGTCACTCGGCCGGACAATGCCGCTGACTTCAATGGTTTGGATATCACCGCCGATGTCGCGTTTGCGCGTTCCCATCACGAGCAAATTGCGATTGGGCAATACGTCCATGACAACGACGGTAATGCTATCCACAAAACTTCGTTCGTCCTTGTAATCGGCTTTGCTGCTCAACGCATTCCCTGATTCCGCCGTCATGCCAAACTCGCCAATGTCGGCGAACTTGCCTAACTCGCCGTTGAAAACGCTCGATCGGTCCGTATCCTTGTTCAAGTCTCTCTTGGCCTTGTTATCGACTTTGCTGTCTTCGCTGATTGTAATCGTTATGATGTCGCCGATCTGGCGGGCCACATCGTCGGCGTATATATCCCTCATATCCTTTCCTCTCTTGGCCCAGATAGAGTCCGCTTGCGAACAGGAGACAAAAATAAATGCGAAGATCATCGCAGAAAGCTCAATTATTCTCTTTATATTCATCATTCGTCCTTTCCTGATAATTACGGAATGTGCTTTTTTCATATTACAGGCTCTACGCTTCCGTCTTCACAGATTCTTGCCAGGATGATCCGTTGCGAATCCGCGTTTCGAACTCTGATATGTTCACCCGTCTTGCCGTCCTCCAGCGTCATTCCCGTCGCGGTGATGAGAAGTCCCGGCATCTCAATTCGAATGACCACACTTTGATTGCGTTTGACAATCGTGGGGGAACTGTAAGATTCTACCATATACGGTTGAAGGATCGTGTTGGCGGCCAGCGGACGTTTTGCAATGAGACCAAAAGGCGGCTTCCAGTCGGACGGTTCCGGATAATTCGATTGTTCCACCTCGATTTTAACATTCTCAGGGCTAATCACCGTATCTTTGGCAATCGGAGTGATTGTCACGGCTTGTCGGCAATTATATTTCAGAGCAAAGTCAACATTGCGAATCCCTATCTGATGACCACCGCACGACACCGCGATCTCAACCCTTGCCTGGCTTTTTGTGCGGCTTAGGATGAGTCGGGGAGTGAACTGTAACGTTCCGTCTTCTTCCGGGATAACCAGATCTTTCGGTTTGCGAATGACGTTCCATTGGCGAATGGAGGCATCAGGAGGATGATTTTCGATGAACGAACTTGCCAGAACGACAAGCTCTTGACTGCTAACGGCACGTTGCTGTCGTTGAACGGTTGTTTCATCGGCTCCTTTAAATGTGACGTTCGATGACGGGATTCCACTGCTGGCTAATCGGCTTAATACGGTTGTCCTGTCGATAACGACACTCTGATTCGCTACTGAAATCCGTCCGATGGCGATATTGTTTGCCTTGGCGACAAGAGGTCCCGAACCCTGAATCACGCTGACCTGGCCCAATGTTAAGTCCGCGTCTTTAACCATCACTTCTCTTGGCAGATAAATACTCAGGCCAGTGTTTTCTTGTGAATCATCGGTTACGTTTTTCGCCGACGCGTGGTAAAAGAATGCAAACACCATAGCCACGCCGATAAGAACTATCTTTGCGCTCTTATGTTTTTGGATCTGCATGTTTTCTCCTTCACTCATTCTGTTACCTGACAACGTTGTTGGCGGTTTGGAGCATGTCATCACCCGCCCGAATAGCGCGTGAATTAATCTCGTAGGCCCTCTGGGCGGTAATCAGATTGACCAGTTCGGTCACCATCTGGACATTGGACTTTTCCAGAAATCCCGACTGGATGGTCCCGAAGCCATTCTCGCCCGGCGTGCCGGTCGTGGGCGTGCCGCTGGCTTCGGTTTCCGATAGAAGGTTGTCTCCTTCGCTTGAAAGGCCGGACGGATTCGGAAAACGAACCAATTGAATCGGGCCGAGAACCGATTGGGTGCCTGATGAATCCGTCACGTTGATGCCTCCGTCTTTTTCGATGGTGATGGAGACGACGTCTGTTGGAATACTCACGGCCGGTTCTATCGTGTATCCGTTCGAGGTCACCAATTGACCGTTCGCGTTGACTTGCAAAGAACCGTCACGGGTATATCGTGTTTCTCCGCTGGGCATCGTGATTTGAAGAAAACCATCCCCTGAAATAGCAATATCAAGCGAACGCCCGGTATTCTGAAGTTCACCGGTTGTAAAGACCTTGGTCGTGGACGCCACGCGCACGCCGCTACCTATTTCAACGCCGTTGGGGGACTTGACCCCCGCGGACACTTCAGTCCCGGGGTCTCTTTCCGTCACGTATAGCAAATCCTGAAAATTCACCTGGCTTCGCTTGTATCCCGTCGTATTGACGTTCGCAAGATTATTCGCGATGACATCGACCATCATCTGTTGGCCCGTCATACCCGTGGCCGCGGTGGAAAATGCTCTTAACATACGCTTTTCTCCTTGTTTGTCGGCTCTTATTTAGCCCATCGCAATGCTTGTCAGACTGCTGGAGGTTTCCTTCAGAGCTGAAATCGTTTTGATATTGGCTTCGTAGAGTCTGGAGACCAATATCATGCCCACTAATTCATCAATGATTTTAACGTTCGAGGCTTCCTGGTAACCCTGTTTGACAACGATATTTTCGGCGGTCGTTGGTTTCGTGCCTTCCTCCGACATCCGATAGCAGCTCTCGCCGATGGGCACAAGCATGCTCTCGTCTTCGAAAGTCACTAAATTCAAGGTTCCGATGTCCATCCCGTTGGCGCTGATCGTTCCATTACTCGATATACTTAATTGCGAGGTCCCCACGTTGTTGGGGATCACGATCGGACCTGATTGACCTGCGACAATTCGTCCCATGGAATCCACGATTTGGTTGTTCTGATTAACGTGCAACACGCCATTACGGGTATAAAGCGGCCCATCGGGTGTTTCGAGCACAAAGAAGCCATCGCCGTACAGAGCCAAATCCAACGGTCGTCCCGTCTCAACGGTATTGCCCTGTGAAAAATCGAGTGAAGAATCCGAATCGTTATTGCCGGACGATGATCCCAGTTGTTGTTCGAGCGTTTTCGAGAACGCGTTGCATCGACGTTTATATCCAACAGTGCTGGCATTCGCCAGGTTGTGCGCGATGATATCTAATTCGCGTGTTAACGTGTCAATACTGGAACTTATTTGTTCAGTGACCGACGCCATATCATATTCCCTTTGAAAGTGTCGGCTCCGGTACGGTTTGTTCGTCTTCAATGTCGGAAGACGCTGTCGCCTGGGCATCGGCATTGGCTTTCACGGAAGCGACGTTCGTTGCGCGAATCAGTTCGTTCACATCGGAGTCACTCAAGCCCGTCAATTCAATACCGGTTGAAAAACCTTTCTGCAGGACTTTCACGTGTCTGATTTCCCCTATGTCTTCTACGATTTTTAAAGGTGTATTTTTTAGACGTTGTTCACTCTTCGACTGAATCGGAGTTTCTTTGCCGGCTGGAAAGGGGGTCGGACGGTGTTCTTCACTCAGTTTGAGTATGATTAATACTCTCTGGCCAATCTTTACTTCCAATGGCGTCTCAACGCGCAAACCCGGACCGGCCAACTCCGTCACCACAGCAGGAACGAGGTCCAGTGCCCCCCAGACATCTTGGGCGGCTTTCGTGGAAACGGCTCTTTTACCTTTACTCTCCCGTGTGGTCGTCGGCACTGTTCGTATAAATGGAAAGTGTGCGATGAAGGCCGGTTTGCGGGCGGGGACACGCAAGAAACGCCGACGATTAATAAAACGTATTTTCGTGCTGTGGTTCAGGACAAGTTCGTCTGACTGGCAGCTCACCACTGTCGTATCAAACTCCCAAACCGACCCACCGTAATAATAGCGTACCCGACAGGCGTCACCGGGTAGTCTCTGAAGCGGAGTTGCCGTTCGGGTCGTAAGTTGTACATCGTCATTCTTTAGAACAATTGATTCAATATTGATCAGATCGTCGACATCGGGGCAGGTCAACTCAAGTTTATGATTTGTTGGAATCTGCCTGCTGTTTGGTTTGCTTGAATGTCTTCCTGAACCGATAGAGACCGAACTTTGTTTCTCGAAGCCGAGTTTTTCGCGTAAGGCGGAAATAATGAGACTCAAACGTTTACTGGCTTCAATTCCTTGTCGCGCCAGGGTGTCCTCTATGATTCCGGACGCGCCGTGATCGAAAGCCTCGATCATTGAAAAGACCGATAAGTTTTGTTTGAGACCGGCCCTGTCTGCGATGTCCAGCAGAATCCGATGCTCCTGCTTCGTCAAACCAATTTTATCGGCGTACTCGAAGAATCGTCTATCCCCACTTCTTTGTTCTCCCATACGACGATGATAATTGACAAAAATGAGTAATACGGTCAAAAGGATGATGGCCACCAAACCCGTCACGATGAACCAGCGTTCTTGCATGAAATGACTGGGCGGCTGGCGGGCCGCCTGCCATTTTTCATAGGGCGTCAGCGCCGCAAGTATCACGTTCAGTCCTGTTGTTATGACGGATGCCGTTATCATTTTAACGATTCATTCCCTTATCGAATAAGGTTGGTCAATTCCCGTAATATGTCATTGGCGACGGAGATCGCTCTGGCATTAGCCTGGTAGCCGTTTTGGGCCATGATCATCGTGGCAAACTCGGTCGCCACGTCCGCATTGGATTTTTCCAATGCCCCGCCCTGAATGGAGCCTGAACCCCCGCTCATGGCTTGTGTGGCAATGGCTTCCCCGGAGTTCGCGGTTGGGATAAAGTAATTATCACCGATGGATTCCAGACCGGTTGAATTCTGGAATAAGGCTAATTGGATCGTGGCAATATTCTTCTTAATGCCGTTAGAAAACGTGCCGATGACAATCCCTTCATTACTAATCGAGACCGTGCTCAGGCTTCCCGCTTCATAACCATCCTGATCTGTGGCTACAGCGGTGGAGCTACCTGCGAACTGGGTCAAGCCGTCTAATTTACCTTCTGTTCCAAGATTGAGATCGATCGTTTGCGAAGCCGTGGGATTATGTTCGAACGTTATCTCGAACTGTGTTGCATCCGAGCCGGATAGGCCGCTAAAAGAGCCGTCTTCGGGGCTAAAAGTTAACCCCTCGATACGTCGACTATCCAATGAGATTTCAGAAATATCCCCTGTAACGGAAGTCAGTACGATGTCCCATGTGTTGCTTGCATCCGTTCGTACGAAGGCTCCGGAAAGAACGTGTTCACCTCCCTGGGAGTCATAGATGGTAATCGTGAAATTCTTGGTTTCTTCTCCCCCCACGGTCGAGATCTCAAAGTAGGCCGGCATGGTCAATTCGCCATCGCCGGAGTACGACAAAGAGATATCTGTTTTGCTATAGCCGCTGGTGTCGTCGGTGATAACAATTTGCCCGTCGCTCAGAGAAGCGGTTGAGCCGTCCAGGACGTTTGTATTCAGATGATCAATGAGATCACCCAGGGTCGTCGTTCCATCCACGCTAAAAGTAAGGCCGCTATCGAATGCGGTTCCATCCTGGTCGTAACCGCTGATTGTAATTGTTCCCGATGTCAGTGTCCCGCTATACTGATCGAGATCGGCGATAAGGGTCGATGCGGTTGCCATCGAGTCCGTGTCGTATGTAAATGCGATATTTGAGTTTATCTCTTGTGTTTGTGTGACGTCGAATTCGTCGTCGGCGCTGAGGTTGCCTGAGAGAGCGACTTCCGTGGTCTCGCTTGCCGGGATTCCCACATCGTAGGGGATACGTACATGGCTGTCGCCGGAAGTCTGAAAGCCGTCGGATTCGCCTTCTATCCCAATGCGTTGAACGCGATAGCCCGTGGCCGGATCGACCAGGTATCCGTCCGCATCGACGGAAAACGATCCATCACGGGTATAGACATACTGTTCACCGTTACTCAATACAAAATACCCCTCTCCTTCGATCGCCAGGTCCAGCTCGTTTCCCGTGTTCACGATATTCCCCTGCGACATATCGCGGGATATGGTGGATATGCGAACACCACTGCCGATCTGCACGGGATTGGTGCCTCCGATGTCGGACGTGGGTTGGGATCCGTTACTGATCGTTTCACTTAGCAGTTCCGAGAAGCTGATCGAACTGGCTTTGTAGGCCGTTGTATTGATATTCGCCAGGTTATTGCCGGTGACATCAAGCATTTTTTGGTGGGCCTCTAATCCTGAGACTGCAGCCGATAGTGCAGTAGTCATTGTATTATCTCCTTCGTTTCAAATTCAAGATCATCAAGTCAATCTGTAACCGTTACGACATCGTCTAAGCGAATCGCATGGTCCTCTACGGATAATATGATCTCGCCGTCCAAATCATTGTAAATTTCCTCGACGACGCCGCGCGTCAGCTCTTGGCTGCCATCCTCTGCTTTTGTGAGGAAAGAAATCTCCTTGCCGATGAGCGAAGCCGCATAGCTTCGTTCGGAACTGGCAAGAGCGCTCGCGAAGCTCGTGTTCATCGATTCGAGTTGTTCAAGCATTGAATACTGGGCCAACTGAGAGGCCATTTCGCTGTTGTCCATCGGATCCAGAGGATTCTGATTTTGCAGTTGAGTCACTAATAGATTCATGTAATCCATTTGGTCGATGCTGATCGAGGTTGATGATGAATCACTCATAATTTTTATACTTTCTTATTGGACTCAAAACTCACGTTTTCTTTGTATCCCGATGTCCTTGGCCGGGATGAAAGCACGCTTAAACACGTCTGCCCAAATGGTGGAGCAATTGTTGTGCCAGCGTAAAATCGTTATCGGTCTTATCGCCCGCAACTTCACGCGAGAGCGTATTTTAAAAAGAATAAAAAATTGAATCGATCGACGAGAAATCGCGGACTTCGTTGAGGCGGGTGATATATTTTCCTGTCTTTCAGAAAATTTTACCGCTTCTGATTCCAGTGGCGTTGAGTCAACTCTATGTACCTCTACGATCAGTCTCTGGAGGGGCGTTGACGTCCTATAAGAAAAAACGGTTTGGCCGTGATTATCAGTCCTTACTTTTTGAGCAATGTTCACGATCGTTTGGAAGGTCGTGGGTATTGCATGTCCTATAACTTTTTAAGCTGTAACGGTGGGCGTAGAAAAGAATAACGAAGTCAGTGACATTATTGGCCCGTCCAATAAATAAATTAAAGTTGTTCGGAGTCATCTGTCGATTATGGCG
>JAFGTG010000271.1 GCA_016934255.1 Sedimentisphaerales bacterium | reverse complement strand
CCTTTTCGCCCGTATTTCGGAATATATGTAAGGGATACGATTCCAAGCACGAGTGCCGTGATAATAAAGATAAGATAAAAAATCCCCATGATGATACGGAGTTCCCGTGATATTGGATTGGGAAGAAATGGCTTCATGAGTAAACTTATGGCGACAGAAATAAGAGGAATGAAAAAGCTTAGTTTGGCTATCTTCATCGGGAAAGGATTTCGCTTTTTTGTTGTTTGCTCTTGAGCCATTTTTGACCTCGAATAAGGGGGCATCGGAGTATGTACTGTATGAACAAATAAATCGAGCCAGCTATGACAAGATGTATGGTGCAATAAACCAGTGATAGCGGGATAGCGAATATGGGAGCAAATACCCGCCAGGTATCGCTTGCCCAGTCATTCTGTTCTTCTATGGTCTGCATATTCGCTTTCTTGGTCGATTGAATACGCTGAGTATGGGAAACGGAGCAATTCCAAAAAAGGAAATTGGCTAATACAAATGACCCGAATATTATCATGCCTCGATGGCGAAGTGGACGAAACAAACCGATGAATATTGAAAACCATATCAGGCAGGCAGGAAAATAAAGATGATCCAATAGGACCATCCTGAACGAACGGCATCCACAGCTTCAATATATTCAGGCCGCATAACTTATCCAAAATCAGATTCTTAGCTTCCGTTCTCTGACTTCTGTATTCTGTCCTTTCGACAATAAGGCGTATCTCACGGGGTAAATGTTGATGTTTTTTTCAAGAATTTTTGAAAAAAAAAACGAAAAAAGGCGATTTAAGACGGGATTACAGGATTAACACAATATGGAAAATTCACATATCAAAGATGTCAACAATCCTGTCCATCTTGTTATCCTGTCTAAATTTTTCGACGGGATATCATAAACCACGAATTCACACGCATAAACCAATGTTTTAGTCGCCACTCTACATTTTTTTGTCATGCTGAGCGGAGCCGAAGTATCTGGCCGGGGATGCTATGTCTTTTTCGCTTGTAACCAGATCTCTCCGCTTCGGTCGAGATGACAACGAGAATCTCCTGAAGCACCTTTAGGCGTCCCTTAGGGAGGACGGCTAAAGGTGAGACAACCTCTGGGTTCGTATGCCCCATTCGACCTCGCTCAGGGCAAGCTAAAGTTGAATCCGCGTAACCCGCGAAGCTTGTGCCCCCTGTGCCTTAGGTATAGGTATCCGCGGTTCACTATTTTTTTATGAGTGGGGGATTAGTAGCGCCGTCCGCCGCGTCCGCCACGACTATCACGGCTATCACGACCATCCCGGCCATCCCGGCCACCCCGGTCATAACGATCACGCCGGTCTCTGTCATCCCGGCCGGAACCGAAACTATTCGATGGGTCCGGGGCACGGCGAGGGTCGATTTTCCTCTTGCCTTCTTCAACTTTAATGGCGTGTCCCTGCAAATTTTTGCCATTGAGGGTGCTGATGGCGATTTGGGCCTTTTCCGAATCCTCCATGCCCACAAACCCAACGCGGTTGGATTGGCCCGTTACCCGGTCCTTTAAGAGCTTGACGGAGATAACCTGGCCAAAGGCTTCAAACGCCTGACGCAAATCCTCTTCCGTTGTTTCAGGTGACAAATTGCCTACATAGATATTCATATCGTTTTCCTTATTCTAACCTTTCGGTAACAAGCTTAATATAAAGATATGTCGCCTATTATTAACGACTCTACACGGTCGCGAGAGGCTTTGCAAACAATAAACAAAAATTTCAGCTTTTTGGGTGAGGCCCGTTCGACCCCGAGCCCACTGCCGAACGAAGCCGGCACCTTACATTTTGCTGTCATGCTGAGTGAATCCGCGAAATCCGCGGTTATGATTCGTCGCTGGTCGTTCGTCGCTTGTATATAGTATGTCGCATATCGTAGGTCGTATTTCGTATCTCGGTGTGCTTTGTGGCGAGGTCATTTATTCAGCAGTTTGGGTTCCATTCTTTGGAGCCATTCGGGCAGTTGGTCGCGGGTGACGTGGTGCCAGAGTCCTTTTCGGCCGGAGCGGGCGCGGGCTTCCAATTGCTTATATTTGTTGAAGGAGCTATGGCGAAATCGCCGGTCGGCGTAAACACAGCCTTCTTCGAGCAACACTTCGTTCAGGAACCGGCCGTCGGACAACTGAATGTAGGCCAAGAGCCGGCCGTACTTGCCCCGGGTGGGATTCGGAACGTCGAGATACACCACGACGGATTGGTCCAGGGCCAATTCGCTCGCGTGTTCGGTCGCTTGCGGGGCGAAGAACATGGGCGGGGATTGCTCGCCGACAGCTTCCGGGGCGTCGATGCCCAGCAGTCGGATTCGGGCGCGTTCAGATTGGCCGTCGGGGAGGTCGATATCGAGCGTATCGCCATCGATGACGTGGGAGACGATAAAGGTCTTGCCGTGGTACTTATCGAGGTCGTCCGTGAGAGTGGGGGACTCGGAGCGGTGACGGTGCGGCCATCGGCCTTCGATTGTGCTGTGGTCGAGCCAGGAGAGCAGGGCGAATCCGAGAAGGCAAAAAATGAGAATGCCGACCTTGCGGCGCCGACTCATCGGTTGCGTTGGTTTGTTGCGTTTGGACGGCATGTCGTCCTCCGCGAACGGTTAGCCGGACCGGGATTCGCGTTATTTGCGGCGGAGCCGAGCGGGCTTGTCCAGATCGAACGCCAGGCACACGGCCTCGAGGGCCTTATCGGCCTGGTCTTCATCGACGGCGCAACTGATGCGAATCTCGCTGGTCGTGATCGAGTCGATATTAACTTTGGCCTGAGCCAGAGCGCCGAACATCGTTTCCGCGACGCCGTAGTGGCTTCGCATACCGACGCCGACAACGGAGACCTCGGCGATATCCTCGCGAACGAAGACGCCGTCGCATTTCAGCTCGGCTTTGATTTCCTCGATGGCCTTCTTGGCGTCGATCAGATCCGAAATCCCGATCATGAACGACAGGTTGGCTTTTTCCGGACTGATCTCCGTTTGAACGATATCGTTGACGACGACTTTGGCCCTGGCCATGTGGGCGAAGACCTTCGCCGCGTTGCCCGGAACGTTTTCAACGCCGATAAGACCGATTTTCGCTAAATCTCTTTGTATGGTTGCGCCCGAAACGACTACACCTTCCATTTGCGGTACCTCGTGTATTATTCGCGTGCCTTCTTTATCTTCGCTACTGCTTCTGACATGGATCTTGACGTCGTATTTCTTGCCGAACTCGATGGAGCGGGGGTGCATGACGCCGGCCCCGAGACTGGCCATTTCGAGCATTTCGTCGTAGCTGATCTGGTCCATCTTTGCGGCGTTCTTGAAAATTCTTGGATCGGCCGTGTAGATGCCATCGACGTCGGTATAGATTTCGCACTCGTCGGCGCCCAGCGCCGCGGCGATCGCAACGGCGGTCGTGTCCGAGCCGCCCCGGCCGAGGGTCGTGATGTTCTCGTGTTCGTCGATGCCCTGAAAGCCCGCGACGATCACGATCTTGCCCTGGTCGAGCTGCTTGTGAATGCGGTCCGCCTCGATGCTCTGAATCCGCGCCTTCGTGTACATGCTATCCGTCATCATGCGGATCTGGCTGCCCGTGAAGCTGATCGCCGCCCGGCCCATCGCGTCGAGGGCCATCGCAAAAAGCGACACCGTCTGTTGCTCGCCGGTGCTGAGTAACTGGTCCATCTCCCGCTTCGGCGGATTCGGATTCAATTCGAGGGCGTCGGCGACGAGCTGGTCGGTCTGTTTGCCGCGAGCGGACGCCACGACGACGACGCCATAACCTTTGTCCGCGGTTTGAATCACCCGCCTGGCGGCGCGTCGAATCTTATCCGCATCGGCGACCGATGTGCCGCCGAATTTTTGTACGATGATTCCCATTTTCTACCTGTTTTACCTCTGCATAGTGATAGTTATACAATCCGTACTTTGAGAAACGTGTAATTATATGGAAACCATTCCGGTTTGTCAAGCCCTTAGCTCTTTAAAAAATACTCCATGAGCTCGAAGCCGTTTTCGATCCGAAAGCCGGACCTGGCGGCGTTGGTCTCGCCGAACGTGGTGTGCAAAATACCGCTGATACTGTCGCCCGCCATCGCGAAGGGAACCGGCTCCGGCGAGTGTGCACAGGTCCGGACCGGCGTCGGATGGTCCGGCATGACGAGGATTCGCCAGTTCTCGAAATGTTGCAACGCCTCGAACACCGGCCCGACGATATGTTCGTCGATCAGCTCGATGGCTCGCTTTTTCATCTCGGCGTTGCCCGAGTGAGACGCTTCGTCCGGCGCCTCCACGTGGATGAAGACGATGTCATACGTATCGAGTGCTTCGATAGCGGTTGAGGCCTTGCCCTGGTAATTCGTGTCGATGAACCCGGTAGCACCGGGCACGTCGATCAGATCGAAGCCGATCAGCCGGGCCAGCCCCCTGACGAGGTCCACGGCGGTAATGGCGGCCCCTTTAATTCCATATCGGCTCTCGAAACGTTCCATTTGGGCTTGTTTACCCTGCCCCCAAAGCCAGATCGAGCTGACCTGGTTTTCGCCCAGGTCGATCCGGACCTTGTTAATATCGTGATCCGCAAAAAGCCGCTGTGAACGCGCCATCAGATCGATCAGGAAGTCGGCCCCTTTGCCCCGAGGCAGGAGCTTATCGACGGGCGTTCCGATATGGTCGTGCGGAGGAAACGTCCGGACGTCGAAATCCATTCCCGAGCAAACCAACAAATGCCGATAGCTGACGCCGACGTGAAAACAGATTTGCTTCGTGCCGACCTGATCGTTCAGTTCTTTGATCAAATTGCCGGCCTCCGCCGTGGAGATATGCCCGGCGGAATGGTCCATCATTTTGTCGTCGGCGATGGTCACGAGATTGCACCGGAACACCCAATCGTCCAGCCCCAGCTTGATCCGCCTCGCCACGGCCTCGATGGGCGCCCGCCCGGTATAATACCGCCGGGGATCGTAACCCAATAAACACATCTGGGCCACGTCGCTTCCGGCTTCCATTCCTTCGGGGATCGTGTGAACCAAACCCTGCCGGCCCATCGTACTGATCTTGTCCATATTCGGCGTCTCAGCGGCTTCGAGGGCGGTCTTCCCGCCAAATTGCTCGAGCGCTTCGTCCGCTGCACCATCAGGAATAATGATAACGTACTTTCCGGTCAATCCTTATCCTCCGGGATATCCACGATCCGAATACATACCGGCTTGCCGTGGATCGTTTCAAGTTTTTCCATGTCTTCTAAGGCGTCCGACATATTTTTCTGCCGGGTCGGATGCGTCGCAATCACGACCGGTACGGTGTTATTCGGACCGGAACCTTCATGTTGGATCGCGCCGGAAATACTGATCTCATGATCGGCGAGCACGCGACTCCACTGGGCGATGACGCCCGGCCGGTCCTTGCACATGATCCGGATGTAAAACCGACTCACAATATTGTCGATGCACTCGATCAGCCCGGCGGTTCGGTCCCTGGGCAATTGACGCAAATGCCGGAAGGTCATCCCGGAATTGCCCAGCGCCACGTCAATGATATCGGCGACGATCGCGCTGGCGGTCGGCATCATCCCGGCCCCGCGACCGTAGAATGTCACCTGACCCACGGCGCTGCCGAAGACACTGATCGCATTGAACGGGCCGTCCACCAGGGCAAGCAAATTGTCTTTGGTAATGAAAGACGGGTGTACTCTCAGGGATACTTTGCCATTCTCATCTTTTTGGCCTATCGCCAATAATTTGAGGCAATAGCCCATCTCGCCGCCGTAGCGAATATCGTCTTGCGAGATTCCTTCAATACCCTCGACATAGATATCGTCGAGGGTAATTTCGTATCCGAAAGCGAATGAACTTAGGATTGCTAATTTATGAGCGCTGTCGCCTCCGCTGATATCCAGCGTCGGATCAGCTTCAGCGTACCCTTTCTCCTGTGCCTGGGCCAGAACTTCGTTAAAATTCTCGCCTTTCGAGGTCATATTCGAGAGGATATAGTTACACGTCCCGTTGACGATCCCGTACATACCCGTGATATTGTTGGCAGTCAAGCCCGTCCGAATCGCCGAGATAATCGGTATTCCGCCCGCGCAGCTCGCCTCGAAGGCAATACAGCGACCGTTCTGATGGGCAACCTGATATAGTTCATTACCATGCTCGGCCAGAAGGGCCTTGTTAGCCGTCACGACATCCTTACCCGATTGGAGCAAGCGAAGCTGGACGTCTTTGGCGAACTCGGTTCCACCAATTGTTTCGACTCCGATGTCAATCGTTTCGTCGTTCAACAACTTGCCCATATCATCCGTAAGGATACCCTCGGGCAGCGTTACCGGACGTGGAGACGTTGTATCGATATCGACCACGCAAGCCAGTTCGAGGCATATCCCCGTCCTGGCGGCGATTCTCTCCGCCTCTTCGAGGATCAATTTGGCCACGCCGCTACCGACGGTGCCGAAGCCGGCGATCCCAATTTTTACGGTCCGTTCATCCATAGATGCTCTTTTCTATTCAAATTTCAGCCTTGGAAAGATGAAAAGGAAATCATTTTTTATCGCACCCGGCTTCATCCGGATGATTCCTCTGTCTATCTATCCACTCGACTAGGAACCGCCGCGAATTTAATAGAAATCGCCGTTTGTGGTCAAGCAAAATCCACGAATAGTGCTTTTCAATCAATCCTCGGCTTAGCACCCATAAAGCCGCCTATTCTTTCGATATCGGCTGGCAACGAAACTTTCTTTATGGTATCAAGCAGCGCCACCTTCCACCCGACAATTAGATAGCATTTATAGGAAACTCCCCGCGGCAACGGCCAAATTCCCTCGAACAAATCTGTTTCCCGATCATTGACACCGACCCAATATACATTATCTATCATAAGTATAGCTGATTTCACTGCCTTACTTTTTCACTTGAGACCAGATAATTTTAGCAAATTCAAAAGGCGGTCTCAGCCGAGACGAATCTCCTTGCTCGATTCCCAAAGTCCGTGGATGTTGCAGTACGCTATAGCATGCAATACTCCATCCTTGGATATTTTCAAGCTCGTCCCCACTTCGTGGTGTGTATAGACCGGTCCCTTGTCGGGTCCATCCGTCGATTCTCCGTGGGCGGTGAAGTCCGCATGGACCACCTGGTGCGGGAATTTGCCGCCCTGATCGTGGTAGTAAAGGGCTATCCACCGGATGTGATGCTCGGTCTTGTTCGGGTGCGCGACTTCCTTGCCGAGCGTGACTTTCACCTGGAAAATCTGGTTGGCTTTGACCCTATCCGGGCATTCGATGACCGGGACGTGTTTCTCCGTTTTCCAATCGGCTCTCTGAATGTGTTCACTGAGTTCTGGCATGGTTCTTACTCCTTTAATAAATGGTCTTTCCTAAATTCAATTCAAACGATCGAGATCATTATTTTATTCTTGTTCGTGCTGTTATATGCTTGTGATTCAACTCGTAGTCCACATCCTTGCCGCAATTTCCGTATTCTCAGCCATTCTCATTTCACAAGACGCCATCGGCATAATCGTCAAAACGATACATTTCTGCGTTCTCCAGAAACCACAGGGGTCTTGCAACGAAATCGCAAATACTTTCGAGCAAAACGAAGTGTTTCTGTTCCTCGTCAGCCAGTGTTTTAAAAATCTCCTTATGGGATGGGTCTGCTGCCTCGTCGGCCTTCTCCAAGTAGAATTGCCTGCTTTCTTTCTCGATGTCACGCGCCTTTTCGTACAACTCCAATTCGGTGATGTCAACAGTGAAGCTTTCAGCCGATTCTCTCATCTTTTGGAAGATATCCCTTGCATCTCCGAGGATCTTTGTCTCAGGTACCGTCAAGTGTGCCTGTTCCCGCATTTGCCTCACAATCTCGAAGTGCTTTTTTTCCTCATCCGCCAGCATGGTCAGGATGTGGCTTAGACCTTTATGGCCCGTCTTTCGGCTTATCTGACGGTAATAATCTTCACTGAGTTTTTCCTTTTCCATCGCGAATTCAAAAATGTCCATTTTGTATCTCTCCAAATTCGAATACTCTGTTGCATTGAAGGCGGATAATCCATAACGGGCTTGTTTATATTTAGACAACAGCCGAAGCCGCAATAAATTTCTATATAATTATAAACCGTATGCTCTCAGAAGTTGTATAAAATAAGAATTCGTGAATACTAACCAACATTACAATTCGGTTCTAATGAAAAACAGATGGAAGAAAAAAAATATGAAAATCGCCTTTTTTGATACTAAACCCTACGATCGCCAGTTCTTTGACCATATCAATGAGGCATTTAGATTTGATATTACCTATTTTGACACTCACCTCAATGCAGACACGGTAGAGCTGACTCATGGATTTGATGCGGTCTGTGTATTTGTCAATGACTCGATTGACAAGCCGGTAATTGATCATCTTGTGGATCATAGTGTTCGTATCGCGGCCTTGCGATGCGCCGGTTACAATAACGTTGATTTTTCTACGGCCTTTGGCCGGCTTCACGTAGTCAGAGTTCCTGACTACTCACCGTTTGCGGTGGCTGAGCATGCGGCAGCCTTGATGCTTTCATTGAACCGAAAGACGCACAAGGCGTATTACCGCACCCGCGAGGGTAATTTCTCCATCAACGGACTGTTGGGATTCGATATGCACGGCAAAACCGCCGGGATCATTGGCGCGGGGAAGATTGGGCGTTGCCTGATCAATATACTCAAAGGATTTGGCATGGAAGTCTTAGTCTATGATCTTTTCCCCGATCAAGCATATGCCCTGGACCATAATATTACCTATGTGGACCTTCCGGAACTGTACAGCCAATCAGACGTGATCTCTCTGCACTGCCCCTTAACTCCTGAGACACGTTACATGATCAATAAAGAAACCATCTCAAACTTTAAAGACGGTGTGATGATTATCAATACCGGACGCGGCCAATTGATTAACACCAAGGCCCTGATCGAAGGCTTAAAATCCGGGAAGATCGGTGCTGCCGGTTTGGATGTGTACGAGGAAGAGAGTGAGTATTTCTTTGAAGATCGTTCGGTAGAGATGATCAAAGATGATGTGCTGGCCCGGCTGCTCACATTCCCCAACGTATTGGTGACTTCCCATCAGGGCTTCTTTACCGCCGAGGCTTTGAGTAATATTGCGCATACAACATTGAAAAATCTAAACGATTTCTTTGAAAAGGGTTACTTGGAAAATGAAATTTGTTATCGGTGCCAAGAACCCTGTCCGAAGGACAAGACGAAAGGCGAACCTTGTTTCAAACTGAAAAGCGAAGACGCTCGATCTTTAGGTTAAATGAAACATTTGATCTTTGCTTTCTGTGTTGTGTTTGGCAATCTGAGAGCAGAGAGCAGTCTGCGGACGCAAACAAAAATGCTTGTTGAAAAACAAGATATTGCGCCTTTGCAATGCAGACGAATGTCTGTAGTATAATACGGATAGCCACAAATGGCGGTCCTGAGGATTCCTAATAATATGATGTGCTTTTTGAGAAATGTTACTGCAACGAAGCAAATCGGAGATTGAACAGATGGCTAAGTGGATACCCACTATTATGTTGATCGCGGTATGGACAATGACATGCCCGGCGGACCAGACGCCGAAGGCAACCTATACGAACCCGGTGATCGACGAGATCGGCCCGGCCGACCCGGTCGTCATTCGATTCGAGGGCGCCTACTACATGTACTGCACCGGGGACAACACCAGCTATCACGTCTATACGTCGCACGACTTGGTGCATTGGACCAAGGGACGGAAGGTTTTTATCCCGGGCGAAAAGAATGTCTGGGCGCCGGACGTCTTCCGCGACCCGAAAGATGGGCGGTTCTACCTGTACTACACGGTCAACAGGCGCATCGGCGTGGCCGTATCGGAGAGGCCCGATGCGACGTTCCATGACCACGTTACACTGTTTGAAAACGCCATCGATGCGCATATGTTCTGCGAGGACGGCACGTACTATCTGTACTACGTTCAGTTCCCCGGCTTTCGGATCCACGTGCAGCCGATGAAGACGCCGCTCGAGAAGCTGGGCAAGCCCGTCGAGATCCTCCGGCCCACGGAGCCGTGGGAGAAGGTCCGCGGCGCCGTGACCGAAGGGCCCTGGATGCTCAAGAATAAGGAGACGTACTATCTTTTGTACTCGGGAACCGGGGCCAATTCGCTGGACTATGCGATCGGTTACGCCACGGCTGACAAGCCGGCCGGGCCGTTCACCAAGCACCCGGGCAATCCGATCGTGCATCGAACGGATAGCGCCTTTGGCCCGGGGCATGGATGCGTCGTCACGGATGCATCGGGAAAGCTGTGGTCGGTCTATCATCAGCAGAAGGACGATACGCAGCCCTGGAACCGGTTCATCTGCATCGATCCGCTGTGGTTCGACCAGAGCGGCGTCTTACACGGCAAGGCGACGCGCGGCACGCCCGAACCGGCCCCGGCGCGATAGACGACCGATACGCAAGAATACAAAATCCCCCGATGTCAGCGTGGGGCTCTTTACAGGAGCAGTCATCCGTATGAAGTACTTGTTGGAGTGGCCGGAGAATTATTGTAATCTCTATAGCATTTTGATATTTTACAGCTTCAAGTGAGTAAAAGTGTTTTTGGGAATGAATCGTTAAAATCCCGTTGTGAGGTTTATGACGATCAGATGACTGTGTTTACAGGAGATCTATTATGAATCTAAAAGCTCTTGTTGTTCTATTGGTTTTGATGTTCTCCGGCTTGGTCTATGCGGAGAAACCGAACACGCTCAGCGACGAAGAAAAGAAGGCCGGCTGGCGATTGCTGTTTGACGGCCAAACGACGGCGGGCTGGCGCGGGTACAGGTCGAAGACGATGCCCCCCAGTTGGAAAGTGGAGAACGGTTCGCTGTTGTCGCGCCCTCAGGAGGGCGAGGCCAGGGGCGATATCGTCACCGTCGATCAATACGACGACTTCGAACTGGTTCTGGAATGGAAGATGACCCAAGGGAACAACAGCGGCGTGATCTATCGTGCGACCGAGGAGTACGATAACGTCTGGGAATCCGGCCCTGAGTTTCAAATCCTGGACAACAAAGGACACATGGACGGCCTGAACAAGCTGGCGTCCGCAGGGGCCTGCTACGCGGTGTTCGCTCCCGCTAAGGACGTCACGCGGCCGCTCGGGCAGTGGAACCGAACGCGGATTGTGGCCCGGGGCAAGCACGTGGAGCACTGGCTCAACGGGGAAAAAATGCTGGAGTACGAGATCGACAGCAAACGCTGGCAGGCGCACGTCAAGACCAGCAAATTCTTTCAGACGGCCTACGGACGCGGCCACTGGGGCCGCGCTCTCAAGGGATACATCGCGCTACAGGATTACGGCGGAGCTATTGAGTTTCGCAACATCAAGATCCGCCCGATAGCACTCAGAAAATGATAGAATATAAGAAGTTTTGAAACATGTCCGCCTGGCTGGGATCATACAGATAGACAGCCAATGGCAAAAGAACTCAACATCCAGGTGATCCGGCAGGCGCAGGCCGGGAATGCGCAGAGCCTTTCGGCAGTGGCCGAAGAGGTTCGGTCGAAGGTCATTACGTATATTTACCGCCTGACCTTCGACGACCATCTAACCCAGGATCTGACCCAGGAGACTGTCCTGGAAATGATAAAAATCCTTCCACAATTTAAGGTGCAGAATGTCAATAGCTTTTGGAGCTGGATTTTCTGCACCGCTCTTGGTAAGGTTCAACATCATTATCGGCCTCAGGGCGCCCGGCGTCTGGCCCGAAAAACGACATCAAACGAATTTGTTCTGGCGTCCCAGGCGAGCGACGACAACAATCCCGTGAACGTTCTCATTCGCGAAGAGATCCGCAAAGCGGTCCTGGGCGCTATGCAGGCGATTAAATTCAAATACCGCAATATTCTTATCCTGCGCTGTTTCGACAACCTGTCCTACGGCCAGATCGCCGGGATCATGGGCGGCAGTGAGCTTAAGGCCCGGCTGTTGTTCTTCCGGGCCAAACACTCGCTGAAAAGCCAGCTGGAACGACATGGCTTTAAACGGGATTCCCTATTGGCGGGTTTGACCATCTTTGCCAACCTAACGCTGCAAAACGGGAAAAAGGCAGCGGCGAAAGAAGTCATTTCGGCCAGTTCTCTGGAGACGGGATTGGGCGTGAGCTTAATGAGTTTGATTACGGCCAAAACAGTTGCCGTCGGAATTTGTATGTTGTGCATAGCTGTTTTCACGGCCAGCATGATTAAACCGAAAGCTAAACCAAAAACGCTTGTTGAGCAACTCTACGCCAACCTGTATCCTCTCTTTGAGAGCGAAGAATTTGTGAATCCATCCCGCATCATCGCAGCGAACGATCCGGATGGAAACGGCTTTCTGATTATCGATCAGGGCCGTCCTCAAAGACCGGTACGACAGCTTCATACGGAACAACTCAATATCGATCTGGTGAACCAGCCGCGTATGGGCGTGTTGTTGTCCAAGGACCATTGGATCGAACTCGGCTTTGACAAACCGATTCGTGATGGTTCCGGTCCGGATATTCTGCTACGCGAGTGGGGCTGCCGGGGGACCATCCATGTTCTTTTGACGGACGGCAACGGCCAAGTGTTCGAACTGCCTCAACCCCAGTGCTGGGGCATGGGTATCTGTCGAAACGAGCACATTATCTACTTCGATCTGAATGGATTGAATCTGCCCTTTGAACCGCGGGCGGTGCGCGTGTTGGGGCTCTTCGACCGCTTCGGTCGTCACCACGGTGTCGAATTCCTCCTGGTTCGTGCGCGCGTCCAACGAACAGAACCTTAAATCATTTCTTCTGAAACAAATTTCCTTTTGCGGGATGAGCACATTAGAAGGCGGATGTGTGCTCTTTGCGAAAGGAGAT
>JAFGTG010000270.1 GCA_016934255.1 Sedimentisphaerales bacterium | reverse complement strand
CGGGCTTTGAAGCAAAGGGCGCGGGCCATGTAAACGTCGCCGATACCGCCGTCATGCAGAAACTTCATCGCTTCGATCACATTGGTGGACGAGCGGTTATTCATTCCGACCTGCACTCTTAGATTATACTTGCGGGCCGCCTCGACCATTTTTCGGCCTTCCCAAATATTATGGGATACCGGTTTCTCGACATAAACATGCTTGCCCGCCTGACAGGCCCAGATGGTCGCCAGGGCGTGCCAGTGATTCGGCGTGACGATCGACACGGCGTGGATATCCTTGTCGTCCAATACTTTACGTAAATCCCATTCGGTCTTCGGCTTGATCCCGGTCTTTTGCGTGACGATTTTCGAGCCGGGTTCGAAGAGCAGCTCATCGACGTCGCAGAGGGTTTTCACCGCGACGTTATGGCTGTCTTTCAGGTCGCAAAAGCTCTTGATGTGCACGGTGCCCTGATTGCGGATGCCGATGACTGCCAAATTGATGCGTTCGTTTGCCCCGATGATCGAAGCGTACGATTTGGCGGTGAATCCCATGCCCCCAATGGTTATTCCGGCGGTTCCAATGACGCTTTTCTTAATGAACTCTCTTCGTTTTATCAATTCTTTCTTTTCTGCCATTTTATTCACCTTTCGGAATTAACTGTTGGGACCTTTGATTTTCAGCGACGGGAGCGATTATATCGCCGGAGCGGATACGAATTCAAGGAGGAAATGAACTATGCTGTGTAAGAATCAATATGAAGGGTGCATCGTCCTTCCGCAAGTAGCTTATCCTTGAACCGTCGCATCCATATTAAAGACAAGGATTGGAATGGCCGATAATCGTTAGATATTGTGGTGTTAACGTATCCCTATAAATGGGGCTGTTTCGGGTGTCTTATGAATCATGAATATATCGGCCCGGGACGTTTTCCGTCGGAAACAATGAAGATGGCCGGGATAAGCTGGGTGCTCAAACGATTTTTGCCGGTCCTTCTTATTACCCTCGGTGCATCGATCGGGCTGGCTTTCTTTCGTGCGTCGCAGGTTTTTCTCATCGGGCTTCAGGGGATGCTGGCCGGCGGCGTGCTCGGCTGGATCGCTGGACGGATCGGTCGTAAGGACCCGGGGGTGTACTGGAGTTTTCAACAGCGATGCTGGCTTGGAGTGAGTGTGACGGTCGTTTACCTGGCGGCGCATCTTGTGGCGCTGAGTTGGCTCAAGGCCGGGCCGGTGGATACGCCGCTGTACTGGCTGGGCGAAGTGGTTCGGGGATTCCATGAGGAGCATTTTGTCAGTACGGGCCGGTTCCAGGGATACCAGGGAAAGATCGAGGGCGGCTGGTGGGTCGTCATGACGGTCGTAGATGCGGGATTGTTTTGGTTTTTGTTTATCGCGCTTTGCGTGGTGGGCGTATGTCCCGACCGAAAAGCCGAGAATAACGCTCCATCCGGTGCGGTTGAAAATCCGCCGCCGGACGTGGTGGACTGGACTCAGGAGCATGATGCGAACGGCGCTTTAATAGAACCGAAATCGAGGACGGCGTTTTTCTCCATGCTGTTTGTCATAGTGGGATTAGCCGTCTCCGGCGGTTTATATTGGCAATTCGCCGACGGGGCCCAGCCCGAGATGACCTTTTCATCCGGGATAGCGGCCATGAAACAATACGAGGGACTGTGGCGTTTCAAGAAAGGGCGGGGATTGTTCCACGATGACGCCGACGCGCGTTCGTTTACGATTATGGCGTTGGGTTTCGGCAGCCTTTCATTGAAGGGGGCGACGGGCAATTTTATGTTGTCGCTCGATCAGGACGGGCGCAACTTCCGCGGCCTTTTGTTCATGACGCGACAAACCGGGGGCATTGGGCAGTTCTCTGTTCGCGTTCGATTTGCTCCGAATGGGAACACGCTGACGATGTCCGTCGTCAATTTTCAAATCGGCGGACGACGTGACATTGTTTTGGAAGCGGAAAAGATTTCCGACGATTGAGAATGCGAAGAGAATTTACGGGTCAAAACCACCTATGGCGGACACACCCGACCTTTCTATCATAGACTATAGGAAGAATATAGTCTTTTTGACTAATCAAAAAGACTATGAGCTTGATCCCATCGAACGTTTGAATGTGATAGAAGCGGGTAAAGGTGCAATTCGTCAATCGTCAATAATCAATAGTCAATTTCTCTGTGGTTATGGTTGAGCGTTTCTCGTTGCGAAGGTCCAGATGTCTCCCAACGCGGTGCACTTCGGGCTGATGCGATTGATTCGCCAGTCATATATTGTGTTCGGCTCTAATGTTTGCTCCAATTCAAGGCGGTTTTCTGGGGCGGAGCCAAGAAATTCGGGTGAATCGTGTGCGGCCGTGGCGACGGCGGCCAGGTCTGTGCCGAGATACACATGGCTATAGACGGCGTCCTTGTCCGGCGACCATGCAAGCAGGGGGGGGGAAGGGCGATGTTTTGCTCGCCTGCAGCGGGTGAAGGATCGGATGCAGCCGGAACGAAACAACGAAGCCATTCATCGGCGATCAGCATCAGATCTCGCCGGTTAACCTGTCCATCGCCGTCGAGAGGCACGACATCGGCGGTGAGATTGTCGCCGGTCAGGAGCCATTGATCCGCTAAAAGCGAAAAATCGGAAAAGTCAACAAACCCATCTTCATCCAAATCGGCCCGCTGTTGATGGGTGCAGTCCGTTTCTTGAACGCCATTGACAATGACTTGATACCCCCACCTGCCGTTTGAACCGGTTTCGTTCTGAATGTTCCCCTCGGCGTCCGTAACCCGGGCGTAAACGTTGTAAAATCCCGGCTTCTCGATCTCCCATTCGTATCGCCAGTGCTTCCAGACGTCTGGCTTAAACTCATTCAGGATTTCGGCGTGGTCCCACGTGGTCTCGTCCGTGCTGATCTCGACCCGGGTAATCTCCTTGCCTTCGTCGGGGTTGACCATGCCCGTGATTGTGTAGGTGCATCCGTTGACAAGCCGTGATACGTTCGGCGGCGTTGTGATGTTCGCAGGCTCAATAGGCGGGTGTTGCCATTTCGCATTCCAAGACCATCATGACCAGGACCAGGATAATGAATAAAACGATGATCCATAGCGCATGAATGTATTTGGCCTTGATCGTATTCTTTTCGCTTAACATATCGTTCTCTCTATTTACCTTTATTATAATGAATCGCTCTCTTGGAATGCAAGGAAAATTTGAACAAGCTAAACGAAATACGCGATCCATAGACGCAAAAAAAAAGCCCCGTACGATACGAGGCGAGGCTCTGTGATCATTGCCCATCATCACCAAAATTTCTTCTTTTCTTCGAGCAGTTCCTTTGCCCTTTGCTTGACGTTCTCTTCTTTCGTTTTAGGATCTTGATATTTGAGGATATCTTTCCGGCTTTCCATGATTTGTTTTCTCAAATCATCGAGCTGACGGAGCAGCCGTTCAAAGCCCATCTGTTTTCGTTTCAGGATGACGTCATACCTCAGGGCAATCACTTCTTCCAGCTCAGCGAAAAGCTTTTGTTCCGATTTTTTGTTTTTCGTCGATTTGATCTTGGCAACCAGTTCATCCCGTCTGTTTTGCAGTTTCATATCCTCCAGGAGAATCTTCGCCCACTCGGACTCGGGATTCCGCCTGTTTTCATCAAAAACGTGGTAGTATTTTCTCCAGAGCAATTCAAATTTCTTGTTGTAGAGATCCTGATCAGCGTTCTTCAGTCGGGCCAGTTCCTTCATTTCCTCAGGGAAATTCATCTCGAACCATTCGAGAAACTCAGCCCGTCTTTGCCGGTGCCATTTTTCAAACCGTTCCTTTCCTATCTTCTCTATCTCTTC
This sequence comes from Sedimentisphaerales bacterium, assembly GCA_016934255.1. Taxonomy (GTDB): domain Bacteria; phylum Planctomycetota; class Phycisphaerae; order Sedimentisphaerales; family Anaerobacaceae; genus JAFGTG01. The sequence continues at coordinate 4,456 of JAFGTG010000270.1, read as the reverse complement.
CCGTGCGTTTCGCCAAAGCTCATCTTTGAACTTTTCCGGATCTTTTTTCTGTAGTGTTGAAAGCTCTTTCGCCTTTTCCGGATTGCGTTTCTTAAAGCCTTCCATCACGCGGTTGGTTTCGTCTTCCGTCAATTCAAACCGTCCTCGCCCTCGCCCTCGTCCCGATCTTTCATCTTGACGGTCGGCCTCTTGAAAGATACCATTATCATCTTTATTATTATTGTCGGCCGAGCTGCTGGGCAGGGTGAATGCGAGGATGACCGCTGCAATCGTCAAAGCCAGAATAATTCCGCGACGTTTCTCCATCTGATTTACCCCTTCCAGAAATCAACATTGATTTCTGCCAATTCCATTTCCAATTCAGTGACGCTCGTTTCATTTTCGGTGATGTCGTCGCCTAATTCTAAGGAGTGAATTTCATATTCGATCTGCTCGATTTCAGCGGTAAAAACCGCCAGATCCGTATCGTCGGCGGCGATATCGTTGCTTTCCCATAAAGCGGTCGGCAAAAGTGAGGCCGTATAGGCGTTGTTGCCGGGGTGTTTTACGGATTTTTCGGAGAATTGCAGGCTCACGATCACCAGGATCGCTACGGCCGCGGCAATACCCGCCGCCGCTTCAAAAAGCCGCCGCCTGAAATGTTTTGCCCTCTGACGACCCAGGGATAGGGCAATCTCCGTTTTAATGTTGGCAATCAACCTATCATCAGGTTTGTGTGCGGGATGTGTCTGAAATACCTGCTCCGCCTGCTGGAAATCATCGGCCAGGCGATCAACCTGCTCGGCGTCGAAGAATGTGGCCAATAATTCCCTTAGGTTTTCATGGTTTCGATCGTCCATATTATCATCCCTCCATTAACTGTCGCAGTTTCTTTATCCCCCGGTGCGTTTTGGCCAGTGTGGTCCCGAGCGGCTCGGAACGCATCCGGGCGATTTCCTTGAAACTCAATTGTGAATAGTAACGCAGCAAAATAAGCTCCCGAGTATCCGAATCCAGTTTTTTCAACTGGATTTGCAGTTTATCAATCCGTTCATCATCGGCCTTTGTCAGGTCCATAATATCGGATTCGATCTGCTCCTGCCGGGCTTCAATCAGTTTTTTTTGTCGTTGCTTACCTCGTAAATGGTCGTGAAAAAGGTTTGCGGCGATCCGGAACAGCCAGCTTTCAAACGATCCCCCTTTATACGAACCGATCTTCTCTACTAACTTGACAAATAGCTCGCTGAGCAGCTCATCGCTAATGTCATGATTCCCGGTTAATCTATAAAAGTAGCCATAACAACGACTTGCGTACATATCGACAACTTGCGAAAAACATTCGTCTTTGCCGTGCTTGCAACCAATGATTAACTTGGCTAAGTCATCGTCATGTGCCATGTTACAGCAATTTTTTCAAATGTACAGACGGTTTTTGTAAATGATTTATTGCATGAAACCCGGAAAACACGTTTTTAAGTTTCTTCCGAATAATAAGTAGGTCAATAGGCGATCCCGAAGACCGAGAAAAATCATTCGGGATCCCAGATGTCCAAATTACCCCCCTGGTTGCCCTAATTTGGCCCTCTGCCCAAACGATTTTTCTCTTGGGTCAATCCCAGAACTCCGATCTGTTCGATGCACCTACTCATTAACCGGATGAAGCGTTTTTAAGAAATAATCTTAACACACAAATATTTTCTTACAATCGATCAAAATCAGAGGATTTCAGCCGAAAGCTCTTGCTTGAGTGAATTATCGGGCCTAACCAATGGCCTTATTTCCTCTATTTTCCCTGTTCAGTTCCAGGATTTCCAAAGGGATCAGAAATCGGTTCCTTCCTCCGGCTCGTCCTCATCGACATCCAGCTTCCATTGCTCCGTTTCGTCTATTTCGTCGATTTCCCTTTGCATGTAGCGGATGATCTTATCCTGAAGCGGCGCTAATTTCCCGTACCAGTTCAGCATGCCCTGATAGCTGGCGACCAGCATATCCAGACGAATGAGCTGCCATTTCGCGATACACTCCGGCTCCTTGATATTCGAGAACGGATCGCATCGGAAGCTTCGTTTGCCGTCCGGATCGATCTGACAAAATTCGCAATCTTTACATTGGATCATCTTTAGCTCCAATCAATAGGATAGCCCCAACGGCACCGTTGAAAACACCCTGGGGATAAACTGCCCCGGGGTGTCATCATCACTGGACGGTGCATTTTTGTATTGACGCATAAAATTTTATTTGCTTTCCAACCGCTATATACTATCATACATGTTTAACATCCAGAAGTTCTTTAAGATAGAGTTTTTAAACCGATTTGGAGAAATTAATGGCAAAAGCGCGACGCAGACGCAAAGTGGGTAGTAAGAAAAGACGAGCCCGCTGGAAAATCCGACACAAAATCAGCTAATCGCCACTCGGCGTTATCGGCACGTGAGAGAATGCGTCAACTGATGCTTTCAGCGATGCAGAAGCTCAGGGTGCGGCACAATCAATGAATCACTTCACAATCACGTTCAAGCCCGACGGCAAACAAGTCACGATTCATTCCGGCGCTACCCTTATCGAAGCCGCGGGCCAGGCCGGGATTATTCTGAACACGGTTTGCGGTGAAAGGGGAACATGCAAGAAATGCCGGGTCATTCTCGAACCGGATTCCCGTGAAGTCCTGGCCTGCCAGTACCGTATCGACAGCGATCTGGTTGTGACGGTCCCGACCCGTTCCAGATTCTTCGAGCAGCGCATTCTGGCCGAAGGGATCGACGCCCAACAGGCATATCAGCCCGATATTTATGAAGATTACGTCTCGACCGATTCGGCCGGAGATATATTCGGTGTCGCGGTTGATATCGGCACGACGACGGTTGTGGCCAGACTCATCGACATGAGAGACGGAACCATCCGGGCCACCGAAGCCGCCCTCAATCCGCAAACACAGTTCGGCGACGACGTCGTGAGTCGGATCGCCTACGCCGAGACCGACGAGAAATATACGGAACTTCATAATACGATCGTCGATAGTATCAACACGCTGATCGAGAAGCTCTGCGAGAAAGCGGCGATTGATTCGAACCAAATATATGAAGTATGCGTCGTCGGAAATACGACCATGAGCCATATTTTTCTCACGTTTCCGATCGCTCAACTCGGCCAGGCGCCGTATAAGGCCCATTCACTCGATGCCTATGACCTGCCCGGCAATAATTTTGGCATAGCGATGAATTCCGCCGGACGAATCCATGTCGTCGAAAACATCGCCGGCTTCCTCGGCTCCGATACGACCGCCGTGGCGCTGGCGGCGGACATTGCCTCCGCCGAAGAGATGACGCTCATCGTCGATATCGGCACCAATGGCGAGATTGTCCTCGGAACGAAAGATAAGCTCTATGCCGCAAGTTGTGCGGCCGGACCGGCGCTGGAAGGGGCGCGTATCGCCTGCGGCAGCAGGGCGGCGGAAGGGGCCATTGAGGCCGTCATTCTCAATGAAAATGATATCGATCTGGACGTTATAGGAAACTGTCCGCCTCGCTCGATATGTGGATCGGGCTTGATTGATGCGGTGGCTGTTATGCTGGAACTCGGCATTATTGATGGTACGGGGCGATTTGCAAATCCGGCGCAACTCGAAAAGGAACTCCCCCCGGCTCTTTTCTCCCGAATCGTCGAGCAGGATGAGCAGTTGAGTTTTATCCTTGCCCCGCCTGCGAGCGAGGCAGACGAACCGGTTTTCTTGTCTCAGCAGGATATCCGCCAGATGCAATTGGCCAAAGGCGCGATCCGCGCCGGGATCAAATTCTTGCAGCAGCACGTCGGGATCGAAGATACGGATATTCAGCGCGTCCTTTTAGCGGGGGCGTTCGGTAACTATATTCGACCGGAGAGCGCCATGCGAATCGGACTCTTGCCCGCCGTCGGTGTCGAGCGAATCCATTCCATCGGAAACGCCGCGGCGTCCGGCGCACAGATGATCCTTTTGAATCGGCGATATCGAGACCTGGCCGGAGGATTGGCTCGAAAAATAGAGTACATCGAAATCGCCCACGAGCCTGACTTCCAGATGGTTTTCGCCGAATCGATGTCGTTCGATCTTTAGACTTCCAAGAAAAAATGCGAAAGGCTCTCAGAATCATCCTGGGTGTCGTTCTGGTTGCTCTCGGCATCCTGGCCGCCGTGACACCCCTGTCGCCGGGTTCATGGCTGGCACTTATTGGTCTGGAGCTTCTCGGCATACGAATTCTGGTTGAACGCAAGTTCCTTTCCCTGCTCCCGGAAAAATATCGTCGAAAGGTTCGAAACCTACTCAAGAGAAAACCCAAAGTCAATCAATAGGCACTATTTGTCGAGCCCCGCCCGGTACGTCATTACCCTGAATCAGGCATGCGTCGCTATCCCCAGAACCGGTAGAAAATATGGAACGACCGGCCCTGCGATTGTGAAGATCGTCATAAGCCGATAAAGCTTATGCGACAAGGTGGTACGT
>JAFGTG010000269.1 GCA_016934255.1 Sedimentisphaerales bacterium | reverse complement strand
ACCAGAACTTCCTTGTCGGTGACGCCGTAGGGATTTCGTCCGAGTACGATTGAACTGTTGCCCGCTTTGTCGAAAACGAGCTTGCGGCGGTTCGAGCCGATCGAGGACTGACCGGCGGCGGTATCGATACAAACCGGTTCCATTTTGCCTAGGGCCTGACCAACCGCTTCGACCAACCTTTCCCCCAGATTCTTCGTATATTCGACATTATTCGGGTGTCCCTTTTCCTCGTCTATCGTGGGCGTCGGTCCGGCGTGCGTATGAATGGCGGAAAGAAAAAGCTCCGACGGATCGAGGTCGAATTCCTTCAGGAGAATCTCACGCAGGTATTTGGCGGTTCCACTGTAAAAACCGATCAGGTCCGTTGAAACCAGTACAAGACGTTTACCGTCGCTGGAAAAGGCGACAACGCGGGCAGACAAAGGATCATGAACGCCCTGGGATAGCCCTTTCCGGCCGCTATAGCCCGACATCTTGACAGGTTTTTGAGGGGTTATATCAACCTTTGCGACGCCGGCTTGCAGAGAACCCGCAACCTCCCCGGATAGCACGCCCGAGGTTGTAACAAGAAGACAAATAAGGATAACGATAACTTTTGAACTGACTGCTCTGCCCGAAAAGATACACGCACGTCTCATTGAAAATCTCCTTAAGTAAAAAAGGCTCCTGACCCGAATGGCACTTACTTAAGGCTACCGACGAGGATAAAATCCGCGTTCCTGGGCCAAAAATGCGGGTAAACAACGTGAAAAATTGCTTATGGAAGTGCCATTCGCTCCTGACCCCTTTTTCAGGTTTATTTAGAGAGTGTAAGTCCCCCTTTGACTTATGTCAAATTCGGATCTATAGAATTTTTGAGAGGAGATGAATGAGATTCGTTATTCCACGGTGACGCTTTTGGCGAGATTTCGGGGTTTGTCCACGTCCTGACCGCGTAGAACGGCGGCGTGATAGGCCAACAATTGCAACGGGATGACGGTCAGCATCGGCTGTAAATGCTCCGGAGCGTCGGGGATTGTGATTAGATGATCGTCCCGACCGAGAACGGAGGCGATGTTTTCGTCGCCTTCGGTTGCAACGACGATAATCCTGCCGCCCCGCGCGCGGACTTCAGAGATGTTGCCCATGATCTTGTCGTATTGCGGTCCGGCGGTGGCGATAAAGACGGCCGGCATGCCGTCGTGAATCAGGGCGATCGGACCGTGTTTCATCTCCGCAGCGGGCAAGCCCTCGGCGTGGATGTAACTGATCTCCTTGAGCTTCAAGGCGCCTTCGAGAGCGACCGGGTAATTGAAGCCCCGGCCCAGGAAGAGCCAGTTGTCCCGGTCGATATTCGAGGCCGCGATCTCTTTGATATGATCGGATTGAGCCAGGATGGTTTCGATTTTATCCGGAATCTGTGATAATTCGTCGATGTGTCTTTCAATTTCTCCGCTGCTGATGTGTCTGCGCCGTCCTAATTCGATGGCCAGCATGGTCAGGACCGCGACCTGGCCTGTGAACGCCTTGGTGCTGGCGACGCCGATCTCCGGCCCGGCATGCAGGTAGATCCCCGCATCGGTCGCCCGGGCGATGGTCGAACCGACCACGTTGACAATACCGAACACTCTGGCGCCTCGTTCTTTCGCTTCCTCCACGGCGGCGAATGTGTCCAGCGTCTCGCCCGATTGGCTGATGGCGATCACCACGGTGCCGTCCTCGACGATCGGATTGCGATAACGAAATTCACTGGCGTATTCGGTTTCGGCCGGGATGCGCGCCAAATGCTCGAACAGAAATTCGCCGACCAGGCCGGCGTGAAAGGCCGTGCCGCAAGCGGTAAGAATCATGCGTTTGGTCCGCGTCAAGTCACGCAGATACGTGGCGATCCCGCCGAGTTTGATTCTCTTATTCTGAAGGTCGATCCGTCCCCCCATACAGGTCGCCAGGGCTTTGGGTTGCTCGAAGATCTCTTTGAGCATATGGTGCTCGAAGCCGCCCAGCTCGATCTGCTCCAAAGAAAATTCGATCTCCTTGAGCTCTTTGTTGACCGCGACATTTTGGATAGTCTTGGTATGAAAACCTTCCGGCGTGATGATCACCATTTCGTTATCGGCTAAGTAGATCGCCTGGGTCGTGTGTTCGACGATCGCCGCGGCGTCCGAGGCGAGGATATATTCGTTGTCGCCCACGCCGAGGATGAGGGGGCTGCCTTTCTTGGCGCCGATAAGCATGCCGGGACAATCCGAGCAAACAATCGCCACACCGAACGTCCCATACACTTTCTCCAGCGCCCGCTGAACGGCCCACTCGAATTTGTGTTGTCCGGCCTGTAGGGGATATTGCTTATCTTGGTCGGATTGGCCGTAAAAGTAGCCGATCAATGCGGCAATGACCTCCGTATCGGTCTCACTGACGAATTCGGCTCCTTCGTTTTGCAGCCAGGTCTTCAATGTGGCGTAATTCTCGATGATGCCGTTATGCACGATGGCGAATTTGCCCGTGTAATCCAAATGCGGATGCGCGTTAATCGTGTTCGGCTCGCCGTGTGTGGCCCAGCGTGTATGGCCGAGGCCGAGGGTTTCGACGGTATTCGACGGGTCCAAAATCTCCTCCAGGGCGGCAATGCGACCGCGGGTCTTTTTAATCTTTATCGGTCCCGCGCCCAGCAGCGCCACGCCCGCCGAATCATAGCCCCGATATTCCAGCCGTTTCAAGCCCTCGATCAGGATCGGCTGAGCGGCTTTTTTCCCCAGATATGCTACGATGCCACACATTTACATTTTCTCCAAAATAGTCAAAATCTACATTTTTAATTCGGCAGAAAATGGGATAACCATCATAGATAAAATACCGGAATCAGAAAAACTATTCCAAATAGTCGTTTTTCAGTCCTTAAAAAACGGCTTTTAGTGGTGTCTTGTCATCGTCCGATAGTCTTCATGTGCGGCAGATTGCGAAGCTGCCGGTCTATTTTCCCTTTTGAGCGTTTTGTTTCTTTTCTGCCCCTTTTTCAAAAAAAACCAGTGACAACCAACCTCGAATTTGGTATGATGTACCTCAGTGGATGGCTCCGGATAAACGGTCAAGGAGGCGAAAGAGAGACATAAGTGTGGTGTCCCCGGCCCGCCTCTTTGGATTACGGGCAAAATCTACCATATCTTGTGATACTCCATAATGTAGCGTAACTATCGGTCTGAGTCGGCCAATAGTGGGAAGAGAGGGTGCGTCCAAAATCAGAACATTGTAAACATGACGCGTGAAAGGAGATTGATGTAATGGTTAGATGTACGAACTGTAACAGGAGCACCGACGATCGGAGTGGAACGATGAGCATTGGAAGTGGAGGGGGCTCTGCTTTTGGTGATTATCTTGCGAATAGGACATGGCGCTGTGACAACTGCGGCTCACCTTTCTGTCTCAAATGTGCAAAGGACGAGTGTCATTACAAATGCCCGAAATGCGGAGGAAAAATCGATTAAAGCGGGCAGGTTCCGTCACGCAGGATCGTTATGAGGAGCCGGTCCTTTTTCAAACAGGAGTTTTGCAAAATTGAAGTTAGGCATACTTTTGGAAAGAAAAAATCTTGTTTCTTGATTTTTTCTTTTTAAAAACCGATGT
>JAFGTG010000268.1 GCA_016934255.1 Sedimentisphaerales bacterium | reverse complement strand
TCTGCGGGGATACGATCGAGATGTCTCTGCGTATGCAGGATGAGAAAATACAGGAGATTCAGTTTCTCACTGACGGCTGCGGATTTACCGTCGCCTGCGCCAGTTACGTGACGAGAACGTCCAGGGGAAAATCTGTAGAAGAAGCGCTGACGATAAAGCCGGAGGATGTGGACCAGTACTTCGAGGGTTTGCCGGAAGAAAACAAACATTGTGCGAAGCTGGCGGTGATGACCCTTCACGCCCTCCTGGAGGAGTATGGAAAAAACCGTGATGTTAATGATGAATGATGAATGTGATTTCGCGTGTAATGTACACATCGAGAGTCGTCAGAAAATCATAAATCGAAGATCGTCAATCTAAAATTCGACGCTATGCCAAGACCGAGACATTGCAGACGTGTGGCGCAGTTACCACAAACGAACTACTACAAACCGCGAGGAATCCCTCTGTCGGCTTTGGAGGAGGTGACATTGACCGTCGATGAAATCGAGGCGATCCGTCTGACCGATCTCGAGGGGCTCTATCAAGCCGACGCCGCGGAGAAAATGAGCGTTTCGCGCCAGACACTCGGCAGAATTCTCGAATCCGCTCACAAAAAAATCGCCGACGCCCTGGTTCATGGAAAAGCACTGCTCATCAAGGGTGGTCCCGTCGAAATTATAACCGGTCGTGTCGAGGGCGTCCCGCCCTCGAATCGCGGGCAAGATGTCCACGACACAGCCGGTCCCCACCGCTTCGGCCCCGGCCCCGCCGGTCCAAAACGAGGCCGAGGCCAATGCAGAGGAAGGCATGGAGCACATTAATCCGTTGTCGAGATTCCCTTTGGCAAAGGAGAGTTCAATATGCACAAACATTCTCTCACCTGTATTTGTATTTTCATTCTTCTCATAATCACTGGCTCGACGGCGGTTGGCAAGGATAATAAAAATGAGGATGTAAAAACAATTCAATTACGCTCACGTCGGGATTGTTGCTGACAAGGAGCGGTTCGCCGGATAGGGGTATGCGCCGGCGGTTCGATCCGATGCCCGACGTTGATCCTATCCGTTCCAAGTTTGTGGACGGAACTCTGTCGCAGTTTCTTCCCGGGGACGATGAGGCCTTGGCCGGGCAAGACGGTTTGAAATGGAAGAACGTTGACCTGGATGATAAAGGCGCCGTCGCCGAACGTGGATCATACCTGTATGTCCCGTACATTTCAGAAAAACAAAGCGTATTGGTTTTAAATGCTTCGGGACATAGCGAAGCGTACGTCAATGGAGAGCTACACGGTGGCGACGTTTACAATCGCGGCGACGTGCATCTTCCTGTATTGATGAACGAGGGGACAAACCAACTATTCTTCCAGGCTGGTCGAGGCACGTTTAAGGTTCGCCTTTATGAGCCGCCCTCGCCGGTCTTTCTACTCGAAGCCGACACGACTGTTCCCGATTTAGTCGCCGGAGAAACGGTCGATACTTGGGGCGCCGTCATCGTCATGAACGCTACGCGCGAACAGGTAGAGGGTTTCACACTAACGATAGACGCGCCCGGGATCGTAAATAAAGCCACCCAAGTCCCCTCTATTCCCCTGTTGAGTATTCGAAAAGTCGGCTTTCGCATTCAGGGAACTGCTCCGTCCGAGCCCGGCTTGATTTCATGTACACTTAAGCTACACGAGAAAACAGGTTGTCCGTCTCACAGGATTCCCCTGACCTTGGAGGCCATCCATTCGGATCAACCGCGAAAAATCACCTTCGTCAGTGATATAGACGGAAGCGTTCAATATTTCGCCTTACGATCTGCAACGCCCCTGTCGCACGATGACCCGGCTCCGGCTATCGTGCTGTCTTGCCACGGCGCCGGCGTTCAAGCAATTGGACAAAGCCGTGCGTATTCCACCAAAAGCTGGTTCCACCTCGTCGCGCCGACGAACCGCCGGCCTTACGGTTATGACTGGGAGGATTTCGATCGTATGGACGCCATGGAGGTTCTCGATATCGCTAGGAAATCATTAAAACACGATCCATCGCGCATCTATCTTACCGGCCACTCGATGGGCGAACACGGCGCCTGGCACCTTGGAGTGACGTATCGCGGCAACGGATCGGTCGAGATTCTTCCGGATTCGGCATTTGAATCTTCTCGGTATCCCGACCGCACGGTTGTTCTTTACGGCAACGCAGTAACAAACAAAGCATGGTCCTCTCTACTAAGCAATAGCCCGATCCAGGTTCTCCAAGGCCAAGTGCAGATAGGGAAGCGATCTCTTAAGGGCGAAGACTTGGCGGCTTTTTTCATCCAACCGCGAAAGGATAGTGACATCACCTCCGTGATCGCCGTAAGCGGTAGCGGACCGACCGGTATGAGATCGGCTTATTCCGTTTCTTTCTTCAGATCGTTCGTACGCTATCCTGATTGTTTGGTCACCCGGATGAGCCCGGAAGAAGCGGGACGCACTGAAAACGTCGCGGCGGGATTTTTCGGTTTAGACTGGTCCGTCAAGAACGGAGAATTCTCCTTTAGCGACGAAACGGAAACCGCGACACCATAACGAACTCAGATATAATTTCCGTCGGACTGTTATCGTCCTTTCGGTCCGTCGTAGTCGTAATGGAAATAGTCTATGTCCACATAGCCGGCGTCCGTATTGTCGTTCCAACAGAAGAAACCCAGTCTGTCGCCGGTCCACAGGCCGAACTTTATGGTAAAGACAGGCCCGAAGTTTTCGAACGTCTCGCCGTCGGTACTGAAGGCGAAGCAGGACTGGTCGCCATCGTTGGTCGTCTGAATCCAAAGGGTGTCGGCTTCGATCTCAGAACCCTCGGTAATAGTACCATTGGCGTCGAGGAACAGGCGTTTGACGCCTTTGTCATCGACATGCACGCCCAACAGATGATAAACACCGCCGAAACGGACGAAACCGGCCCGTTGGTGTTTAGACATCCCCGAGAGATCGAACTTGGCCGTGGCTTTGCCCGTGCTCGTGCCCATGATTCGCTGGCTAATGGTATTGCACGCCCCCCAGAATCCGCCCGGGCCGACCGGTACGGAGGCTTTCAGTCGGAGCCAGCCGGGCCGTTCCGTGAGCGACCAGTGACTGTCACGAGGGTCGTGATTGAATTCCCACTGCTGACTGCGCTTCGATGCATTGAACTCGTCGTCGGTCGGCGGAGCGGAGATTGGGAATCCGTTGATCGGTTTAGTATGGTGAAGGACCGGTTCGCCGATTCCGTCGCCATCGACGTCTTTGCCGATCATCGGCCAACCGTCGATCCACTTAACCGGCTGGAGCATCTGCGGGCGTCCCTGGAACGGCGCGGAGATGTTTTGAATCAACTGGTGCGTGTACCACCACGTGTCGTCCGGAGCTTTCATCAGCGCACCCTGGGAGCAACTGCGAATCACGCCGTTACCCCGCTCGTAAACGACTTTCAGATCGTACGGACCGTAGATGCTATCAATCTTCGAACGTAACACCATTTGCTTGCGATCGCCCTTATCCGCCGCGGGATTGTCCGGCCGACGTGGGTCGGGACGGAACCACTGGGCGAATAAAATGTACCATCGCCCGTCGATGCGATAGATTTTGGCCGCCTCCGCGCCTGGGCCGGTATGAATAACCTTGCCTTCGTCGAGCAATTCCCGTCCGTCCCAGCTCATTCGGAAAAGACGGATTTCGTTGCCCTTCTTTTGATCGGCGCGCCCGAAGTTGCAAACCAGGTATGCCTGTTTCGCTTCGTCGTCCCAATAGACGGCGGGATCGGTCCAGCGCGTCTTCTTGAGCATCAGATGCGGCTCTGTCCACGGACCGCGGATATCGGGGGCACTGCTCATGTACAGACCGTTCGTAAAATCGATTTGGTAGCAATACCAACGCCCGTCGTGATAGGCCAGGTCGCCGGCCCAGACGCCGAACTTGTATCCGTCCATCCGGTCCCAGTTGTATTTCGGGTCCCAGGAGAGCTTGTCCCACACGTGGCCGATAGTCGTCCAGTTGACCATGTCTTTGGATTCGAGGATGACCATACCCGGTGACATGTGCTGCTTGGACGAGATCATGTAATAGGTGTCGCCGAGTTGCTCGACATCCACGTCCGGGTAATCGGCGTTGAGGATCGGATTTTTATACGTGCCGTCTCCCTGATCGCCCCAGGAGCCTGTTTTTGCACTGAAGACTAATTCACTCGATACAATCGCTCCACGCGTATCCGTGACCGTAAGAAACCAAATGGTCGCGCCGTTCGGTGGCGCGGGCGCGATAATCTCCCCGTCCTCAACGCGCGCCGATACCGTTTCCCAGTCGAACTTATTGATGGGGACCGTCCCCGTCGTGTAGTGCAGGTTCGCAGAGGTCAAATCCGTTTGACTCTTAACTTTGGCGCATACCTGGCCGTCAGAAACCTTCGGATTGATAATAGCCGGAAGCGGAACACCTTCGTTTACATACTGATCCACGAAAAGCCCGATCTCTTTCGGCGCCCAGCCTTGCTCGTGACCGTGCGGCATTTTAATCGTGATACGGAAATTGCGTTTGCTTTTCACACGTCCGTACGTCTTGGCATAGCTATCGAGCGGGTAAGCGAAATCATTCGTACCGTTGATGAAGAATACGGGCATTTTCACCGATCCGACGTACATAGAAGGATCCCACAGCCGGACCCATTTATCTTTTTGATCCGGCGTCATTTTTGCGAAGTGCCCCAGCCAGATGCTATTGTCGTGAAGGAATCCGCAGCCATAGACAGGCACCGCCGCCTTGAACCGGGAATCGAGTCCCGCAACGATGCACGTCAGGTATCCGCCCCAACTGATCCCGGTCACCGCCGTGCGAGCAGCGTCCACCTCGTCGAAGCTGCGAATGAGTGAATGGGCCAGGATCACGTTCGCCACCGCGTGATATGTCCATTGGTTTTCAGGAACTTCATCAATAGCGCCGAATTTCTCATTGTCGCTCTGATTGGGACCGCCATCGGCGAGTCGTTCTCGTTCCGGGCCGCAACCGGCAAGGTCCATCGCGATAGCCGCATAGCCGCGTTGGGCCCAAAGCTCCGCCCATTGCTTGAAGGCCGTGCCGCCGCCTCCGTGCACTAACACGACGGCGGGAAAAACATCGCCTTTTTTCTCAACATTCAACGTCGCGGGACTGGCATAGTAAGCAAAGACCCGCGTCGGTTGTCCTTTATAGTGCTGCCCTGTGTAGTAGAGCGACCAGACCGGGCTTTCTCGATCCGCCCATTCGACTGCCGGGGGCTCGCTCAATGCGGTAAGATCCCACGGCGTCGTGACGGGTAGCCCTTTACAAGCCGGTATTGTTAATAGGGATATCAAGGTACACAGAAACGTTGTCGCTCTTCTATTTCGTAAGATCACATCAATATTCCTTATAAGTATTTTCGATTTGTTGTTATTGAAGAATGTTGTATTTGCGGCAGATTTTTAGGGTTTTATCAATGGGCAGCGCCTCACACGAATGGTTATTTCTGCCAATGATGGACGTCGCTTTAAAAAGTGAGTTATATACGGCCTCTTCCGTCGCTTCCACCACGGCCTGGAACAATGGAGTCATTTCATCGTTGGGCATCAACTGGCCGGATTCAATTCGTCGTTTCGCGGTTGAGAAGGCGATCACGTAATCGCCGCTGGAATTGCTCATCACCGAGCCGGTTCGCGCCAGGCCGAGGACCGCCCGTTTAGCCAGCCGCTTGAGGTTTCGGGATAAGATCGGGGCATCTGTAGCAACGACAATCATACAGGAACCGCCTCCATTGTCACTATTTACCTCCGCAGCTAATTCTCTGCCCACGGGAGCCCCGTTGATGGTTAGGATTCCTCCGAAATTTGTCTGAACCAACACACCGACGGTGTAGCCGCCCTGGGATTTGGATAATTGTCTCGAAGATGTTCCGATCCCTCCTTTGTAACCGAAGCATCGCGTCCCGGTCCCCGCTCCCACCGAGCCTTCTGGGACCGGCCCGCTCGCTGCTTTTTCTATCGCTTCACGGACATGGTGCTGGCGCACCGGTCGGCTACGGATATCGTTCAACCAACCATCATTCGTTTCGCCGACGACGGGATTGATCGACCGCACGTTCTCATTGCAAGGCAGACTCAGCATGTATTCGATGACGCCATCGGCGACGATCCCCACATTGAGCGTGTTCGTCAACAGGATGGGCGTTTCAATATTGCCCAATTCCTCGACTTGTGTATAACCCATCAGTTTGCCGAAACCATTGCCTAAGTAAATTGCCGCCGGGACTTTCTCGGCAAAAAGATTTCCGGCATGCGGGAGAATCGCCGTCACCCCGGTTCGGATATCCGTCCCCTCGATGAGCGTCACATGCCCGACTTTAACACCTTCAACATCGGTAATAGCGTTAAGCTTGCCCGGCGATAATATTCCCGGAGCTATTCCAACTTCTCTGGCTCTCGGCCTGGCGCCCGCCCTCACTGGGGCACTGCACACCGCCAGCAAAACAAGGCACAAACATCCTTTGACTTTACGACGCATTTTTATCTCCCCTGAAGCTAACCGGATCAAGGTTTTGGCGGGTGATATTGTAATCCAAGCTCGTTTAATAAAAAAGCATGGTAGTGGACGCTTGAATCGATCCTCTCACTCAGCGGCGTCCCCAGGCCATGACCAGTCTTGGAGCTGGTCCGCAGTAAAATGGGCCGGTCCGAGGACGTCGCGTCCTGAAGGCGAGCGGTCATCTTGCGGGAATGCATCGGATCGACGCGCGGGTCGTTCGCGCCGGTTAAAAATAATATGGACGGATACGCGGTTCCCTTCTCGACGTGATGGTAGGGCGAATAAGCGTAGAGGGCGCGAAATTGTTCGGGATCTTTGACGGTGCCGAACTCGGGGATATTGAACTGCCCGTTGGGCGCGAGCTCGACGCGCAGCATGTCGTAAATCCCAACAAAAGAAACAACCACTCGGCATAATTCCGGATGCTGTGTGAACGCAGCGCCCATGAGCAATCCGCCGTTGCTGCCGCCCATGATGGCCAATCTTTCGGGCGTCGTATAGCCGGAATCAATCATGTGGTGCATGACGGCGGCGAAATCATCGAACACGTTCTGCTTTTTCGTGAGCATACCGTTCTGGTGCCATTGCTCGCCGAATTCGCCGCCGCCCCGAAGATTGGCCTGGGCATAAACGCCTCCCTGGTCGATCCACACGCGGCGCAGCGCGCTAAAACCGGGTTCGATGTTGACGCCGTAGCCGCCGTAGCCGGTCAGTAGCACCGGATTCGTACCATTTAGCGCAATCCCTTTACGCCGAACGATATTGACAGGCACTCGCGTCCCGTCTTTTGATCTGGCGTACTCCCGCACGACCTCGCAGTCCGAAAAATCAACCGGCGACTGAGTGACAAGCGCCGTTTTCTTCGTGCTCCCTTTTCCCTTCTCGAATACATACCAGGCCGGCGGCTCGAGATACGACGAATTCTGGTACAAAATATCGTTCCCTTCGAGAGCGATGATTTGTCCCACATTGGAAACGGGCAAAATCTCAGGCCCTTTTTGTTGGTTGCCGTCATAATTAAAAACGCGGACCTCCGAAGGACCGCCAAGCTGGCAGGTCACGTACAAGCATGAGGGCGTGGCCACCACGGGTGGATCACCGAAGAACGTCGAAACGATGGTATCCTTGCCCTCGGGAATAATGACTTGGGCTTTCTCGAGAGAATAATCTCCGGGAGTTAATTGTATGATTTGCCCCCGAGGGGCGCCGGCGCGGGACGTAAGAAACAGCGTACTATTCGCACCGAACGTTGCCTGAACGATCTGATCGTCATAATCGGAAATTTGCTTCCACTGGCCGTCGGTCATGCGAATATGGTAGGCAAAACGACCGCTATCGCCATATTGAGTGTTGACGAGAACGAGGCCGGATTGCTTATCCACGTCAAGATTGATCTCGACGATACGAGGGAAATCCTTTCCGATCTCGTAACGGTCTTCGTTAGGCGATGTCCCCAGTTGATGGAACCACACCTGCTGGTAGAAGTCCATATCTTCCGCGGGCCGCTCGCCTTCACGTGGGTATCGGGTATAATAGAAACCCGATCCGTCCGGCGTCCACGCCACGTCGCCGCCCGCGGTGCCTCCATTGACGCGGGCAATCACTTCTCCGACCTCTCTGCCGCTCTCGGATTCATAGACGTGCACGTCCCCGCTCTCCGAGCCGCCGACCGAAAGTGAAACAGCGACCAGACGACCATCGTCGGAAGGGACGTACCAATCAATAGCGGTCGAACCGCTGGGATCCAACTTCATCGGATCGACGATAACACGCTCGGATTGCGGCTCCTGTGCAGAAGGCATGACGACCAGGAACGGCTGCTCCAGAGGCGGCTGCCGCTTGATCGCAAAAAGTTTCCCTTCCCGTCGGCATAGTGAAGAATAACTCACAGACTCCGCGGTCATGATCTCCGTGATGCGTTCACGAAGCTCTTCGATATAAGGCAAATGGCCCAATACGTGACGGGCATGAACATTTTGCTCGTCGCTCCATGTCTGCACACGCTCGTCGTCCCAGTTTTCAAGCCATTGGTATGGGTCAGTGACTTTCACACCATGATAGACATTGACAACGGGAATCTGGGGCGTTTGAGGCGGTTGAGTCGTAGCACAGCCGCCCAGAACAAGGAGCAAAACAGATAATAGTTTTAGCTGACGCATCGTCCAATCCTTTCCCTTAACGTTTTTATCCTATTCTCCCAAACAGAGCACAGCGCCGTCCTCGGTCGAAATATAGAGTCGTCCGTACGCCGCCGCCATGCCGTCGAACAGCGGCGACCCATCGAGCGGGTATTGCGCCAACTCCGATCCGTCGGAGGCTGAAAAAGCCATAACCACAACCCCGGCGTCCTTCTCATTATCAATAGACCAAACGCCCGTCTCGGCGCGCGGTCCGGCCGCGAAGATGACATCATCGGCTTTAAGCATCGCCCGGACCCGGATGTTCAATCGTTTCTCCCATTGCGGCTTCTGCTCGCCGCGATTTATGGCGAATAGCCGACATATTCCATCTTGCAGTTGGTTCGACCAATGGACTTGTTTGCGGCCATAGCCGTAAATGGTCGATTCATCGAAGACAAGCAGACGGCCGTAGATGAGGTTCCTGTCGCGCCCGCTGCAGCCGGTCGCGACGGAAAGCTTCGTCCCAAAGATCCAATAGGAGCGGTGGGGCCATGAACCGTCCAGGAAATCAGTCAATGTAAACAAGTGCGGCTTCCCTTCTTTCTGCTCGGCACCCTTTTTGTCGAACACCGTGTCACGAAGATAAATATAGTCGTCGTCGCAAGTGAGAATATCCGCACGGGCGCCGGGCACGAAGGCGGGAGCGGTATGCGCAGGTTGTTTTCCCGTCTCGGGGTCGGGGCTGTAGATCGGTGTCTGAGACAGGATTTTGCCGGTCTCGGCATCGAGTCGATAGAGCTCGATCCCGCCATCCAGGTAAGAGGATCGGCCTGCCGTGGCATGCACAACGCCGTCACGGATCAGTACGCTCCCAATGACCGGCGTTGCGGATTCGAGCTGACCGCAAGCGGCGATGCGTCGCGCATCCGAGGCAATTCGCAAGCGCCAACAAAGCCGGCCATCCGATGCTCGCACACAATACACAACTCCATCCCGGCAGCCGAAAAGCACCCGACCTTCGTATAGAGTCGGCGCCGAATCGATTCGCGCCCCGGCTGTGAATTGCCAGGCCATCCGTCCTGAATCGGCGTCTATCGCCGTGATGCTATGCTCGTCCACAGAAGCAACAAACACTTTCCCTTCGGCAATCACCGGCGCACTGAGCTGACGCCCGACCTTCACCTGCCATTTGTGGCGCAGTTGGATCGGTATTGTGGCTTGCGTAGCACCGCTTCGTTGGGCGTCACATCGATATGTAGGCCACTGACTCGTCCCTCGTCTCTCGTCCCTCGTCCATCGTATTTCCCCGTATCCCGCTCCCTTCTCCAACCGTTTTGTCTTCTGTCCTCCGACGTCTGTTTTCCGTTCCGCCGCGAGGGCGTTGAAGCCGATGAGCTTAGCCGCCATATAGCAACCGCAGGCGTGGGGCGGGGCGTAGAGCAATCCGTTGGACGGCATGACGCCGTATTTACAAACGCCGCGTGCCCAGCTATTCCACAGAACCTCACCCGATTTGAGATCTATAAACTCGGTCCCTCGTCGGCCGCCGAGGATGTAGCGGTCGGTGGCTTTATTATTGTAGCACCGATGATGGTGACCCGGATTCTCAGGCTCAATGTGCATGAGCATTTTACCGGTGGCCGGGTCGCGCTGCGTCGCAAAATACGGCCCCCACGACGGCCCTCTTTTCGTCGGAAACGGCTTGAAACCGCCAATCCATAACGAATCGCTCGTAACAAAAACGTCTCGAATGTCCGTCAGTGTAGAGGGCTGGGTCCATCGGACTTGGCCGGTCTGCGCCGACAGGGCGGCGACGATCTTGCCGTCTGCACAATAGATCATTGCATTGCAAACCGAGCGCAGAGGGCCGGAGGATACGGACCATTGTTCGTGTCCGCTTTCCAGATCGAGGCAAACGATGCCTCCCCCATTCTGATAGAACACACGGTTCCCTTCGGCGCATAGGCTGTTTGTCCTCAAACCGGAAGTATCCGTGCCCTCTTTCTTCCAGAGCAGACGTCCCGTCGTCGCATCGAGAGCAAGAACGGTTTCGGCGCCTCTCGTTTCAGTTGAACGGAGCTGCTTAACCAGCGATTCAGCGGTCTCACGTTTATAGACGGGACTGTCGTCCTGCCTGACAAGCAGCGCCCATTTAGCCAGCTCGTCGGTTCGTTTTTGGGTAACGTCTCGAATGACCAAGAGCAACGTCCCCTTATGGAGGATGATTTCATCCGCACCCAGCGTATTCTCGTAAACCTTGAGGATATCTCCCGTCGTCGCATCCACAGCCGTTAGCGGCGCGTGAAGACCGAGAGTGACATAGACGCGATTGTTCACGGCCACGAGTCTTCGCTGAAGCTGCTGGGGCGTCTGACCCCAGTTGACGATGTGGGGAAACCACATGTCAATCGGCTTTTTCCAAAGTAACATTCCATTGAAGGCATCACGGGCAACAAGCAGCCATTCAGGGGTTTGCCGGACGGATGCCACGGAAGCCTCATCCGCGATATAAAAGATGCGTCCGCCTGTAGAGACCAACGCATAAAGGCTCGGAATGTGCTCGTGACTGCGCGTATAAGACGGTGCGGCGGTCCACTGGAGGTGTCGCGGCGGCCCGATCAGGTCATCGTGAGCGACCGGATTGCCGCTGGCGTCATGAAGGTAGTGGGTCCACTCGTCAACCTCTTTGGGCCACGGCTTAACAGTCTTCTGCCAACGTCCGTTTTGCCTGGCATATAGTGTCCCGCCGGGTGCCAGAACGCGTAACGCTTCAGCTATTGGGACGTCACTGAGGTCTTCCGCCACGATAAGATTCACGAGATTATCGACGTACGGAAGATCCTCACCCGTATAGATATCGACCGATATCGGGCCATAAAGGTCGCGCGACCGGATATATTCTCGCGCTGCCTCGATATTCTCAACCTTTGTGTCCAAACCATGAATTAAGTAGCTACCGCCTTCGCACAGGGCCGCGGTGAGCTTACCATCGCCACAGTTAATATGCACGATGAGTCCACCTTTTACTCCCGTCGTTTCGAGAATTCGCTTGGCCGTTCGATTGTGATCGTTCGATCCCTCGATTACGGATGAACTTATAGAAAACAGACAGAAAAAAAAGATGAAATCGTTGATGAACCAGGATTTTTTCATGTGAACATCTCCTGTTTTGTCGAAGTGTTCTGTATATTTCTTTTCAGCATTGTACCAAATGGGTTCCTCAGGGACAATCCCGGCTTTTTCGAATCAGAAAAAGACAAAGACATCATCATTTTACGGGGTTGAATAGAAAAATAAGGAATTTAGAGAAATAATCGTTGACGAAAAGTAGGGAATGTGGTATAAATAAGGCATTGAGGTCGTCTGATGTCTGGAGTTTCAGGCACTCAGCCGTATTACGTATCCACGGTTCCTGGGCAACGGCCGGACGCGTGTGCCGGTTGTGGGACAGATGTTGGAGTGAGGTAATACGGGAGGAATCGGAGGACATGGGTATCGAATAGAAGGCGCTCTAACTCTACCGTTAGGGGGCAGGTTCGTCTATCTCGATATAGCTGCGTCATCTCATTTCCACCCATTTCAAACCGCGCCACATCTATGATGTTAGGGTCTAATCCCTTATGTGTACGAAGGGCTTGCGCGCGAGGTCCTTCGAAACCGTAACTTCTATTGGAGACGTGGAATGAGTAGAATGGTGCTGATCGCCTTGA
>JAFGTG010000267.1 GCA_016934255.1 Sedimentisphaerales bacterium | reverse complement strand
GTAAAAGAAGGTGACAGCCTGTGGAAAATTGCCTCCGAGCAGCTTGGGAACGGCAGTCGATACAAGGAAATCCTTAAACTCAATGCCGATATCTTAGAGGACGAGAATAGTCTCTCACCCGGGGCAACGTTGAAATTACCGACCAAATAAATGCAAAAATCAAAATGTAAAATGCAAAATTAAGGAAGTCATCCGCCTTCGGCGGATTCCGCTACTTTGATTTTTGATTTTTAAATTTTAATTTGTTTAGAATGTCTCACTTCCGTTTTGTCTTTGTTGTGTTTTGTTTTACGGCGGTTCTCATCGTGACCGTGTATATGCGGAACGTCAACAACCGCCTCTTCTACCAATTGTGTCAATGCAACGCGGAACGAGACCAATTGAAACAGGACCTTGGGGCCAGGCAACTCCGGCTGGAAAGCTTGATCAATCCCGCCTCGCTGTCCCCTCGAATCCCTCACACAGAAAACGAAGATTAGACCCGTGAAAAACGCCCGAACCATTATTATCTTCGCGTTGTTCCTGATCGGCGCCTTCTTCACCCTCATCGGGCGGTGCTTATATCTCCAGCTTTACAAAGGTGAGCATTACCTTGACGCCGCCTCCCACCAGCAACAAGCCTACACGACCCGGCAACCCCAGCGCGGCGGGATCTTCGACTGCCGGGGCCGGGTGCTGGCCGCGAGCAACAAAATCCAAATCATCAAAGCCGAACCGCGGATCATCGACGAACCCAAAGAAATATCAAGTGAGCTCGCCCCGATCCTCAATATGGGCGCTCATGAAATCTGCAAACTGATCGTCGATCGACGCAATACCGGCTACGTCAGAATCAAAGTTGACGCCGATCCCTGTGAGTGCTCTTTGGCCAAGCGGGTGCACCGCGGCATCGGCGTCGAATCGGACTGGCAACGGTATTATCCCACCGGCTCCCTAATGAGCAATATCGTCGGTTTCACCGATCCGTACGGCCGGGGACTGGAGGGCATCGAGCTAAAATACAATAAAGAGCTTGTCGGCTCATCCGCACGGAACATCTTCCTGGCCGACGTCCGCCGACGACCCATTCGCCCCCAAGCCCAGGACGGCGTCCTGACCAACGGCGTCGGCATCATTCTGACCATCGACGCGACCATCCAACAGTTCGTCCGCGACGAGCTGATGAAGCAATACCTGGAATACGAAGCGGAATCGGCGGTGGGGATCGTGGCCGAGCCGAAAACCGGGGCCATCCTGGCGATGGTCTCGCTGCCCGATTTCGACCCGACTAACCGAAATTGCGATCCGAACAACTTCCGCTCCCGGGCGCTCACCGACTGGTACGAACCGGGCAGTGTCATCAAGCCGTTCACCGTCGCCATCGCACTGGACGCCGGAGCGATCAAAGAGAACGATGTCATCTTCTGCGAAAACGGAAGCTATTCCGGCAGAGGATTCGGGACCATCGGCGAATACCGCCGCGGTTTCGGCAATCTGAGTATCGCCGAGATTTTGATCCATTCCAGCAACATCGGCATGGCCAAGATCGGCCAAAAGCTCGGTAAGGAGAAGCTATACAAAGGCTTGAGGCTCTTCGGCTTCGGCTCGAGAACGGGAATCGAGCTGCCCGGCGAAGTGTACGGTCTCCTTCGAAGCCCCGATACGTGGGACGGCTACAGCATTACCCGTATCCCGTGGGGCCAGGAAATCTGTGTGACCGGAATCCAATTGATCCAGGCCTTTTGCATCCTTGCGAATGGAGGCCGCCTGGTTCGGCCTTTCATCGTTAGAGCTGTTGTGGACCAGGACGGCCAGATCAAGGAGCTTAAGCGTCCCCCGCCGCCGGTTGGTTACATTATCAAGCCCGAGATCGCCGAATGGCTCGTCACCAACGCCCTATCCCGCGTCGTCAGCGAAGGCTCGGGCAAACGAGCCAAACTGGACAAGTGGCAGGTCTTCGGCAAGACCGGCACGGCCAACATCGCACTGGCCAACGCCAGAGGCTATTCCGACCGCAATTATATGGCGTCCTTTTTGGCCGGCGCCCCGGTGGAAGATCCCGCCATTGTCGTCCTGGTCTCGATACGCAGGCCGAACCGATCGCTCGGCAAAGGCTATAGCGGCGGCGTGGTTGCCTCGCCCGTAGCCGCCAGGATCATAGAAAGAACACTCACGTACCTCGGCGTCGAATAAACAAAAATAAAAAATCAAATTGCAAAATGTAAAATGACACATATGTGTCATCCTGAGGCTCAGCCGAAGGATCTGGACGACAAGAGAGATTCTTCGCTTCGCTCAGAACGCCTAAAAGACAGGCGTTTTGATTTTTGAACTTTAACTTTTAATTTTTCACCAATGGCCAGAATCATATACGGAGTAGCGGGAGAGGGATTCGGACACAGCAGCCGATCCCACCTGATCGGGCAGAGATTTATTGACGCCGGGCACGACGTCATGTTCGTCGGATCGCAAAAGTCGCTGCTTTATCTCAAGCGATATTTCGGCGAACGGGTCAAAGAAATCTTCGGCCTTTCCTTCGCGTTCGAGGGCACGCGGATCGACAAATCGGAAACGCTCAAGCGAAACCTGCTCAAACTGCCTGAAGCAAACCGGCAAAACGACGAGCTATTCAAACAACATTTCGAGCCGTTTCAGCCGGAACTGGTCATCTCGGATTTCGAGCCGTTCAGCGCCTGGTGGGCCTGGCGAAAGAACGTACCGTTCATCAGCATCGACCACGAGCACATGCTCACACACTGCAAGCTGGACCACCCGTCACAAAGTAAAAACTGGTTCTCCCGCCTGACGGCGAGCGTCGTGACTGAATGTCACTACGTCGGAGCCGTGGCGTATATCATCGTGAATTTCTTCAAAGCGCCGTTGAGAGTTGACTCAGCGGTCCTGGCGCCGCCCATCGTCAGAAGCACCGTGAGCGAGCTTACCCCAATGTCCGGCGACCATATTTTGCTATACTCGACTACCGGCACGGACCGGGATCGGCTGCTGGAGATCTTACACCACTTCGGCCGGCAACCATTTATCATCTACGGCTTCAACGAGGACGTCGAAGACCGAAACTGTTCGTTCAAGAAACGCTCGACCGAAGGCTTTCTCGCCGATCTGGCCAGCGCGCGGGGCGTGATCGCCTCAGCAGGCTTTTCACTGATCAGCGAGTGCATGTCCCTCAAAAAGAAAATGCTCTTATTGCCTGTCGCCGGCCAATACGAACAGATCATCAACGCCCATTACATCCGAAAGCTCGGCCTGGGAATCTCCGCCGAAACACTCGACGAAGCCGTCATATTGGAATTCCTCGACGAACTGAACAAGCCCCTCCCCGATGACGACCGCATCCTCTGGCCCGACAACAACCAATTCTTCGACATCCTCCAGCAAGAATTGAACAAACTCCACAAACCAATAACAATACGGTGACAGGCAAGTTAAAATTGGCAAATGACGTCATTTCCGCGCAGGCGGGAATCCAGATTATCGTTACAATCCTGGATTCCTGTTTTCACAGGAATGACATACTGAGTTAAGCCCTTGTCGCTCACATATTGTTTGTCATTCACCTCACCAACCTAAGACCTCCGGACTGATCCGCAGCTTAATATCGTCTTTCGTCCCGACTTTACCATCCGGACCTGGACTGAAAATCTTTTTGTTCTCAACATCAACGATGTATTCATCGCTATACGCACGCGCGTCCAGGCTCACATCCTTTCCGAGTCTCTTGTTCAATACAATCTCAAGAAGATCGGCGCGTACTGGTAAATCAGAACTCCTTTCAGGATCTGCGCTGTAGAAAAATCCCAACATCCGTATGCACCTCGAGCCAAAAGGATTATAGCACCAATAGATCAAAGGCAGTGATCCCCGAGTTGAGAGTGGATCGGGTTCCTCAAACGGGTAATGATCCGGCCATGCGGAAAGTCTTGTTTTTACGATGCCTACGCCCTGCTTCGCGGCCTCCAACCAGCCGTCACAGCAATTCTTGTATATGCGCAACGTGGAATTTACTTTGAGAAGCGGTGTCATTCCTTTGTGGCTTGAGCCCAGGGTATCGCAAACCGCATTCTTTGTAAATAGATATTCGGATAATACGCCATTCCGAAGCGACAGTTGATCCTCTGTCAGAGGTGTGAACTGTTTGGCCAAGAGTTCGACGGTGCTCCTCGAAGTACACGGATGATTCACGATAGCATTTGCTATATTTATATCGGTCGCCAAACATAGATGACAGATAAGTCTTTCGATGAACAATCGAGCGTTCAGACTGAACTTCCTGAATACCGAATCCAGCTCGATCAACTCGACAGTGAAAGCATGAATATCATCTTGCGTGGTCTGCAAATGGGCATAAACCTGGTATAGATTCGTCAATTCTATAAGGTTGCGCCAATTAATCATCTTGAAACCCTCACCCGGTTCGGTTAAGTCGGCGATTTCAGGGAATTCATTGAGCCGGCGGATGACATCTCTGGCTTTTTCGCTTACGGCCCACGCCAATTTTATGTCTTTAAAATCGCGACTCAGGATCTGAGCAATTTCCTTTTCCGTTCCTTCCATGAGGATGCCTCTGATTTCGGCGATCATATCCATGTCGCCATCCGAAAGGCCGATAGCGGGCGATCCTGCAATATTGTGCTCCTCGTCGATCAAGGTCTTGAGGAGTTCAAAGCTCTCGGCGTATTCAGCGGGTGCCGAGCGAAGGTCGGCAATGGTATAATCGTTGGGTATCGGCGGCGCATCCCGGCTCCAGAGCCAATAAAAGATGCACATACAAACAACCGCGACATTCATACCCGCCCAAGCGATATAATTGCCTTTAAGGGCACCATGACTGCGCCCGATTTTAAGCAGGCTCATAAACCCAAGTACTATCGCCGGAATCCCCGCCAGGACGAAAACAAACAAACTCAAAATCCCCAACACCAGCGACACAATCGCCAGCCGACTGGTCTTTGACCTCGGTTTTTCTAACATTTCATTACCTCGACCAACGCAACGCTACATAATCCTCACTCTTGAGCGTCATCCGGATTTTCCCCGCCGCACTTTGGACACAACATATCTGTTCTCCCTTTAATGTATGCTTCGGTCCTTAACAGGCTACCGACAACAAGTATAGAGTGCTCCTGGAGATTTTCCAGAAGATTCTTGCGGTCGTCACTTGCCTCGGAGCGGATCAGGAGGACGGATCGGCGAAGAGGGATTTGCCGAGGTAGCCGTAGTCGATGCAGAGCTGGATGATGTCACGCGCGAGCGGGGCGGCGTCGGAGGAGCCGTGCTGGCCGCCTTCGACGATCACGGCGAGGGCGATCTTTCGCCCCGAACCGTCCTGGGCGAAACCGCCGAACCAGGCGTGCTCGGGCCGTTCCGTCGAGCCGGTTTTGCCGAAGATTTTCACGTCTTGCTGCTTGAACAACCAAAGCGAAGGCTCGAACTGGTTATTGGCGGTACCGCCGTACTCGTTCACGACGGCGCTCATTCCGTCGTAAATCACCGCCAGCGTCGCTAATGAGATACCTAAATCGACGCCTTCTGAATTTGAGATTTGAGATTTGAGATTTGAGATTTCTTTGAAAAGTCTGGGCCGCTTGAAAACGCCCTCGCGGGCGAGGGCCGCCATGGCATTGGCGACCTGCAAGGGCGTGACGCGAAAGTCGCCCTGGCCAATGCCGAACCATCGGCGGTCGCTTTCCCTCAGCGCCGGGACGTCCTCGAAAGCGTGAACCCTGGCTCTCGGGTAACCGCTCCAAATCACGCCGCCGAGCTGGTCGAAATGCCTGACGACGTCGGTCTTGGCCGCGTCGATCAGCCAGTCGGGCAGAAAAAGCGCGTCCCGCCCGTAGCCGAATTTGAAGAGCCATTGTTGTAATACTCCCGGCTCGATCCTATCGGCAAGGTGTGAAAAATAAATGTTGCAACTGCCCCGAATCGCGTTACGGGCGTTATTCGTCCATTGACTATCATGCCCGACGCCGCGATATCGACGATAAATCCAGCAATTGGGCCAATTCGTCGGGGCCGCCTGGGGGGGACATGAGATAACATCGTCAGGCGTAATCTGGCCGGACTCGAGCCCGGCGATGAGGATAACCGGCTTGACCACGGAACCGGGCGGATATCGTTCATTGATGGCCCGGTTGATCAGGGGTTTGTTGGTTTTATCCTTGGCTAAATCGTCATAGTCGTAACGAACGCGGTTCAAATCGTAGTTCGGCAGCGAAACCAGGGCGAGGATCTCGCTTGTGGCGACCTCGATGACAACGGCCGACATGCCGGGCCCGCAATTCGGATCGTGATCGTAGCTCGCCAGATAATCTTCGATGGCCTGTTGAAGCTCGACGTCCAGCGTCAGTTGCACGTCACAGCCTTCTTCAATCGGCTTTTGGTCCATGAGCTGGCCGTCGATATCGGAACTGACCTGGCCCCGTCGTCCCCGGAGAATCGCCTCGCAGACATACTCGACGCCGTCCTCCCGCCCACAGAGTTCTCCGTCCAGATAGCGCAAAAGCCGGTCATCCTTAAAGAGCGCTTTGTCTCGTTCCTGGCTGGCGCTGCCAACCCACCCGATCGTCTGGGCGGCGGCCGACCCATACGGATAAAACCGGTCCTCGTTCGGCAAAATCTGAATGCCGTCGGTATCCATGAATTCTAATTGAGCGGCGAAGATATCATCATCCGTCTTCAGCTCCAGCAACGGCCAGTCGATATGCATTTCCGCGATATCGATTTTCGTCGCCAACTCGAAGCGTTTTTCATGGTCCGGCTCTTTGGCCTCAAAATCGGCCATCGCGACAGAAAACGGAATACTCTCGACCTGATGATCGTACTGGCCAAAAACCTCAGAGTTCGAAAAGTTATATCGCCACGCCTGAAACATGCGACCGTCCCAGACAAGATCGTTGATTTTCTGGATCCTGTTCGTGACAATCGCGGGATCGGCGCCTTCAAGCTGCGCACAAACGTTGATAATGCGCTGCAACTGCTCATCCCGGTCGTGAATCTTATCTTTCACTTTGGTCAGCGCCGCCTGCGGATCGGATTGTTTCGCGGCTTTATCGAGCATGATCCGCTTGATGCGGTCGTCCAAATACGAGCTGAGCGTGTAATTGATATACACGTGGAATCGGGCCTTTTCCGTCGCCAAGACGTTCCCCTTTCGGTCGAGGATGTCACCCCGGACGGTGCTGATCTGTTTCGTCCGGCCCATGCGGCGCTTAAGCTCATCAATTTCCTGCTGGACCGCGGAGGCGCCGAGCAGTTGCATTTGTCCCAGGCGGACCAAACACACTAATAGCAGCAAAATGCTGAAAACCACAAAGATGGTCACTCGCCGATTATACATAACTTCTTTAAAAGTGACTAAAGTGACATGTAAATGTCATCCTGAGGCGCAGCCGAAGGATCTGGCTAACGAAATGAGATTCTTCGCTTCGCTCAGAATGACAGCTCCGCTGTCACTTTAGGCACTTTCCTTAACGTCTCGAGCGTCGCTGGAAGCGGCTCGTTTCTATGCCTACGCAATAGGCGGCCGGGGGGAATAAAAACGGCCCGACAATACCTGAAAAGATCGACGTCCAAAGGATCGTGATAAATACCTTCTCGGGCAACGGCTCTCTCTTAATCATAAACGCCAGCAAATAAACCAGGGCGCTCGCTACGAATCCGGTCACGAGAATGGCGAGTGCCTGGTAAGGTTTTCTCCGGATGGCAACCACCCGGTGAACGTAGGCCAGCAAGCTGCCGAACAAACCGAAACTGATCATGTGAGGTCCCATGGGAAGCGGCGAGCCGATCAGGTCGGCGGCAAAACCGATGGTGAAGGAACTGATAATCGCTTCCGACGGATGGCTGTAAACCGCAAAAAACACCAGGAGGATCAGCAGCAAATCAGGTTTGTAATCCCAACGCGCCAGCATTCCCTTCTGCAAGATGGTCGCGGCGAGAATGAGAATTGCAAAACGAAGCCATCGCATGGTATGTCCTTACTCCGCCTTCGGATTGAAAATAATCACGGCGACGTTCTCGATATCCCGCAAATCACAAACCGGCACGACCGTAACGTCCCACGTCGAGGCTTCTTTCGGATTTCTCACACATCGCGACACTTTGCCCGTAATAATCGGCGCATCCAGATCCAGGATGCCTTCTTTTCCCAGGGCGAAAACCCGCTCGCCAATATCCACCTTATTCTTGACCCCTTCGATAACGGCGACATTGCGGTCGGTGCCTTTCATAATATTCTTCTCCCCTGCAAACGCAACCGGTATCTTGGAAGCGGAATCGGTAATGAGCTGGACCCGGGCCGTATTCAACTGGGGCAGGACATCCGAAATTGTTCCAATGACACTCTCGCCCCCCAAAACATATTGCCCCTTTTTCAGGTTCTTCTTCGTGCGGTCGTCGATCATAAGCTCATTACTCGGTCCATCCACCGCCCTCGTCAGCACCCGGGCCCCCGCCACGCTGGCTCCCTCCCAGACATACGGCGAATATTTATGCTGCATATGGAACTTTCTCTTATATTCCGCGATGGTTTGCTCAAGATTGGCGATGACGTTCTCGTACCGTTGTATATTGCCGCCGAGACTATCGTCATATGACTCCTGCGTTCGCGCCGTCAGGGCTACGTTGCCACCGAGACTGAGCGGCCAGCGAAAAATATCGACGAATGCAAGCTGGAGTTTACCTGTAAAACCTTGCGGGGCGAACAGCATGATGCACCCGGCCAACATAAACCAGGTAAACAACATTCGCCTGGAGACTTTTTCCTGCTTCCTTGCCATAATTGAATTGAGAATGTAGAATTCAAAATTGAGAAAATTCTACATTCTTCATTCTAAACTCTCAATTCCACTCTATTCCCACCCGTATTCGTTGTGATCCATGGTATCTTTCCAGAGTTCCAGATTTTCGAGATAGACGCTGGTGCCGCGGGCCACGCTGCTGAGCGGGTCTTCGACGGTATGGACCTTCAGCCCGGTCGCATTGGCCAGAACCGTGTCCATGCCTCTTAGCAGCGATCCCCCGCCGCAAATGTGGATACCGTTGTCGATGAGGTCCGCCGCCAGTTCCGGTTCGGCCTTTTCCAGCGTCGCCGTCACCGTATCGATAATCGTCGCGATCGGATCGCGAAGGGCTTCCCGGATTTCCTCACTGGTGATAACAATCTTCCTCGGCAGGCCCGAGATCGTATCCCTTCCGGCGATCTCCATCGTCAATTCCTCCTCCAACGGAGACGCGGAACCGACTTGTATTTTAACTCGTTCGGCTCGGGCCTCGCCAATGAGAAGGTTATACGTCTTTTTGAGATGATTGATGACGGCCTCGTCCATATCATCGCCG
>JAFGTG010000024.1 GCA_016934255.1 Sedimentisphaerales bacterium | reverse complement strand
TCAAGGGCCTTTGTACCCGTTTCTTATCGGCTTCGACTGTCATCGCAATTATAAACGGACGGGAGGCGCAAAACGTTGCAAAAAATCAAAAGACGCCGGGAAGACGTCTTTGCCTCTGCACGAAGTCGGGTGGCAGCCTCAAGCGAAGCTTGGGGATGCCTTTCCCCTACCATCCCTTCGACTTTGCTCAGGACAGGCCCCAAAGCCTTCGGCTTTGAGGATGCCACCCGTCGTTTAGGGATCGAATGATGAA
Organism: Sedimentisphaerales bacterium; assembly: GCA_016934255.1. Lineage (GTDB taxonomy): Bacteria > Planctomycetota > Phycisphaerae > Sedimentisphaerales > Anaerobacaceae > JAFGTG01. The sequence continues at coordinate 6,224 of JAFGTG010000024.1, read as the reverse complement.
GTAAGTCGTTCGAAGATAGTAAAATAAAACGATTTGTCATTCCCGCGAAAGCGGGAATCCACTTCACACGTTACGTTCCTGGATCCCTGCTTTCGCAGTACCGTAAGGCATCCTGTGGAGGATGACAACAAGAATCGGTCAGTTTGAGTTCTTTAAACGTTTGTAGGCGTCTTGGCGCTGAGCTTGTTGACCAGGGTAAAAGCAATGAGATTGCAGAAGACACCGACCACTAAACCTTCGACGCCGGCCGGCATTTTCAATACGTAGTTCCAGATCAATGCTCCAACGGCGCCGGCCAGTATCCCGGCCAGAAATCCGGCTTTCGTGACCCGGGCGCCCAAGAGGACTGCTCCCAGGGGAACGACGATAATCGGCGCCCAGAAGTTATAGGCGTAAATGAGAATGTCCAGGACGCTGGGGATTTTAATGGCGAAAATAATGGCGAGGATGCCGACGAACCCGTTGATGAATTTAGCGAGAAATAGCTCGTGTCGCTCCGGCAGCGATGTTCTTCGCAGAGGTTTGACAATATCGTTAATACAGCACGTCGCCGCTCCATTGAGAAACGAATCGGCTGAGGACATGACGACCGAGATGACGCCTGCAATCACGACGCCTCGCACGCCGACGGGCAAAACAGTGCGAATGACATAGGGCATGGCCAGGTTGGCGTCCAACTGAGGATTGAGCGTTAAGGCCACCAGACCGATCGCGCCGGTAATGGCAAAGAAAGGGATCGAGAAGAGGCCGCTCAGCATCGTTCCGCGAGCGGTGTGTCCGGCGTCTTTGGCGATAAACAATCGCTGTACATAGGGGGGGACGAGCGTTTCACCGAGTACAAACGTCAGGAACAGCGAGACAAAAGCCGCGAGGGTCATCCCCTCGGCGGGGACTGAGAAATGGTTCGCCGGAACCGCGGCTTTGATGGCCGAAAAGCCGCCCACTTTCACGAGGCCGAAAACGAGCGCGGTTGGAAGTCCAATCGCCAGAACGCAGAACTGGATCACGTCCGTCAAGACGACCGCCCGCATACCGCCGACCGTCGAATAGGTAATGACGATGCCGCAGCCGATCAGGATACCCCAGATCGGTTCGATTCCGAGGAATACATTGAAGATGATGCCCATCGCTCCGACCTGAGCGCCGACGATCCCCGCGCAGAGAAAAACCGAGAAGAAGCCGGAGAGGATTCGCCCCATTTTGCCGTAGCCCCGGTCCATCAGGTCGCCGACGGAGATCACGCCGGGAAAATTGGCTGTTCTTGGTGCAATGAATTTAGCAACGAGAATCTCTTTCAGGCTGAATCCCCACAACGCGACGATATTAGCAATTCCGAACGTGAAGACTTTCTCGGCGTTGCCGATGGAGAATCCGCCGCCGATGAACGAGGCCGACAAGGTAGCGAAGAGCACCATCGAGCCGTACGAGCGGTGGGAGACGGAAAAATCCGACAACGTCTTCATGCCCTTGCCGCTCCACAAGCCCACGAGGAGGATGATGAGCAAGTAACCAGTGATGATCGCGTAATCCAAAATCATTGTATCTCCCGATATAACGAAGTGACTAAAGTTAAGAGTGACAAAAGTGCCTAAAGTTTAAAGGTCGTCGTGACACACTTTAGTCACTTTAGCTCACTTTAGTCACTTTAGTTCACTTGAAATAAGCAATTGGAGGAATTTGGGCCATTGTCTTAAGGCCGGGGCTTGATTGGAGAATCGACCTGACGGCGTTCAAGGTTATCGCGCACGTGGCGATGTCACCGTTGACGCCGCCGGTGATTCTGGATCGAATCGGGGGCTCTCCGTCGATGTGCACCTGGTCGTAGGATTCGGGTTCGCCGACCGCCGCTCTGAAGTTCAGCGTGATGATCTCCCGGTCGCCCACGAACCCTCTGCCGACCTGCTGGACGCCTCGGGCCATGCCTTTGGCGATCGGTTTGTAGCCGGTATCGACCGATTCCTCGGCGATCACCGGTTCGAGGCTTTCGGTATTTTTGTCGAGCTTCCAGCCGAGCCGATCGGCGATGAAATCTACTGATTCGGGCAGTCCGACGTGCCGGAGTGTGCCCGCTTTTCTTTTCGCTTCGAATTCGTCCAGCGTCAGACCCGCCCCGATCTTCTGCTGGAACGGAATACGGCGCACCGACGCATCCTGGACTCTCCAGACTTCCACCTTCTCGACGTTCTGGCACAGGCCGCTTAGGACACTCGGCAGGAAATCCATCAGGTATCCGGGATTGACGCCCGTGCCGACGCAGGCCACGCCATTTTGCCGGCATATCTCATCAATGCGTTTCGCCACATCAGGATTGGTTTTGTATGGGAAGAAAAGCTCTTCGCACGTGGAAACAATGTTGAGCCTGGCCTGGGCGAGTTCGGCGACCTGGCTTTCGAGCGCGACCAGACTGCTGACCGTCGTGAGTAATGCGACGTCAACCGACTTTCCTTCAATGGCGTCTTTCAGGTTGTCCCGGATCGTGATCCCGAGCGGATCGAGGCCGCACAATTCACCGAGGTCTTTGCCGGCTTTTTCAGGATCGAGATCGACGGCCCCGACAATGTTGAAACATCCACGCTCTACGGCGTACCGGAGCACCTTCTGTCCCAGAGGACCCATCCCGACGTGAACCGTATTGATCATTTGTACTAGTCCTTTCATTTTATACATTTTGCGCATTGATAAAACGCGTATGTTACCTTGTGAAAAGGATTCGTGCAAGTTTCAGTGACAGATCGTGTGATTATTACCTTGCATATCTCTTAACAGCCGGTAATATTTGACGGAGGTTTTATTCATGGTTATTTTGAACGCTCACGGTTCATATTATCAAAAGGGGGCCGCGATGAGGTCGAAGGGGATAGTATTCCTATTGTTGCTATGTATTGTCGGTAGTCTGATACATCCTGATGTCGCCCTGACAGAAACGGATGATCCTTCTAAAAGTGCAAAACCTATCTGTAAGGCCCTGGAGATCATTCCGCTCACCAAACAGCACGTGCACGGTTCGACCCTCGTCGAGCTGCCGAACGGCGATTTGTTGGCCGCGTGGTTCCAGGGATCGGGCGAGCGATGGGCCGACGACGTGGCCATTATGGGCTCGCGTTTGAAGGCCGGGGCGAAGCAATGGAACGAACCGTTCGTCATGGCCGACGTGCCCGGCTTCCCGGACATCAATCCGATTTTGTTTATCGATCCGCAAGGGCGGCTCTGGCTTGTGTGGTACACCGTCCTGGCGAATCAATGGGAGACCTCCTTGCCGAAGTACCGCATCAGTGAAAACTATACGACGCAGGAGGGCCCGCCGGAATGGTCGTGGCAAGAGGTGCTCCACGTCAAGCCGGGCGATCCGGCCGAACGCGGCATCCAGCCCGGCGACCGTTTCGTGACGTCCATCGAGAGGCAAATCAAGGAATACGCTGAATACGTGATCAAAAGTACCACCGTCTCTGAGAAGGTCGCACGCGGCATCGTGGATCGATGGGCGGAGGATTTGCTGTCTAAAGCCCGCGGCGAGAACATGATGCGCGGGGGGCAGCTTTATGACGCCAACGGCGTGGCCACCAGCCGGAAAATGGGCTATCCCTATTTTCGTCGCGTGGGCTGGCAGACGAGGAACAAGGCCACGATCGTGGATAACAAGCGCATCATCGTTCCCCTGTACTCCGACGGATTCAGCTTTTCCCTCATGGCGATCACGGACGACGGCGGCCAGACCTGGCAGTTCAGCGAGCCGCTCGTGGGGGCGGGAAATATCCAGGCGAGCGTCGTCGAAAAAGCCGATGGGACGCTCATCGCCTACATGCGTGACAACGGCCCGCCGCCGGCGCGGATTCAAATCAGCGCGTCGAAAGACAAGGGCCTGACGTGGAGCCTGGTGAGAGATTCCGATCTGCTGAATCCCGGTTCGGCCGTCGATGTGATCCGCCTGCAGGACGGCCGATGGCTCCTGGCCTGTAACGATACGGAAAGCGGCCGGCATAGTTTAGCCGTGATGGTTTCGACCGATGAAGGCGAAACCTGGGCGCACAAGCGGCACGTCGAGCGCGATATGCGCGACATCGCGATCGCGACCACCAGCGCGTATCCGACCGTCGTCCAGGGGCGCGACGGCACGTTGCACATGGTGTACAGCTATCATCATAACGATCGAAAAGGCGGCCCGAACGAGACGATCAAATATTTTCACTTTAATAAAGCGTGGATCATGCAAAAAGGGAAATGAGGGACGATGGACGAAAGGACGATAGACGATAAACAGAACGTCCCTCGTCCCTCGTCTATCGTCCATCTTTTTGAAAGGACGTGCTTCGATGAAACGGCGAGATTTCATGAGAAAAACGACGGTCGGACTGGTGACACTTGCTTCGGCTCGTCCCAACCGGGCGAGAGCGAGGGATTCCAAGTATAAAATCGCCGTGATTGGTCGGACCGGTCGGGGCAATTACGGCCACGGGCTGGATGTCGTGTGGAAAGATATCGACCGGGCGCAAATCGTCGCCGTGGCAGACGAGAACGCCAAGGGACTCGCCGCGGCCGCCAAACGCTTGGACGCGCCGAGGGCGTATGCCGATTATCGCCGAATGCTGGAAAAAGAGCGCCCGCAGATCGTCAGCGTCGCACCTCGCTGGCTGGATTGCCATCGTGACATGGTTTTGGCGTGCGCCGAATTCGGCTGTCACGTCTTTCTCGAAAAGCCGATCTGCCAGACGCTCGAACAGGCCGACGAAATGGTCGCCGCCCTCGAAGCGAAAAATCTGAAATTAGCCATCGCCCACCAAACCCGCTACAGCCCGACCGTGCAACACGCTCAGCGGCTGATTGCCGAGGGCGGTTTGGGTGACATCGTCGAATTGCGGGGCCGGGGCAAGGAGGACCGCCGGGGCGGCGGCGAAGACCTCATGGTGCTCGGAACGCATATTATGGACCTGATGCGTTTATTTGCCGGTGATCCAAAGTGGTGCTTCGCCCGCGTCCTCGAAAACGGTAAACCCGTCACAAAGAACGACGTGCGGGAAGGGGCTGAAGGCATCGGGCCTTTAGCCGGCGATGAGATTCACGCGATGTATCACGTGTCGCGGGCATCTGGCCCGCGATTCGAAGGCGGGACGCCCTCGACACCAACAATGGGATATTTCTCAACCCATCGCGCCAAAGATGGGGCCTCGAAGCGCTTTGGACTCACGATCTACGGAACCAAAGGTATCCTCACGACGACGACCGGTGCGCTGCCGGAAGTGTGGTTCGTCGAGGATCCGTCCTGGCAGCCCGGTAAGAGCAAAGTTAGGTGGAAACAAATCTCCAGCGCCGGTATCGACCAGCCGGAGACGCAAACCGACGTTGGCCAAGCCTTCGGCAATCGCCTGATCGCGCTCGACCTCATCCGGGCCATCGAGACCAACACCCAGCCCAAGGGCGGCATCTATGACGGCCGCGCCGCCCTGGAAATGATCTTAGCCGTGTACGAATCCCACCGCCTCAACGCCCCGGCCACCTTCCCCTTAAAAAACCGCCGGCATCCTTTAACCTTACTATAAAGGTGTAACACTTTTTTCACCTTCAAGAAAGAAGCTCCAGAGACTTTCAGTTCCAGCCGTCTTTTTGAAATCCCCTATCTTTCCCATTTTTCCCAATTAAAAATACGTAGTCACCACAATTGACAGGTTGATTTTGTATGTAACAATCTAAATGGTAGATTAGTAACGCGGAAATCACTTTGTTGAGATGAATTGAGATATCGAACCGGCTTGATTAAGATGACTTAAACCTAATTTGGCTCAACGTTCTGCGATGAAAGGAGGTTAACCCTCATGAGTAAGCGTAGCGTGGCGATCGGTTCCTGGCCGACACCAGACAAACCATCAACGACCGTCGAGGTTCCCACCCGGCTTCTGGAGGAATTCCGGGAAGATGCACGAGTCGTTCTCAGGCACCCGTGGATCATAGGGATTCCTTTGAATGAGGTTCTTTTGAAAAGATTATTTGAAAATCGGAAACTCCGCGGGGAATTGAGGGAAGAATTCGATGTCTTTCTTGTTCCAAAGCAGGGGAAAATATGAAAGGAGACCGTCATGGCAAGTGGAAGTATAAAAATCGATAGTGTTCCGTTACCGGATATGCCTGTATCCATCGAGATTCCCGTTGATTTGCTGCAGGAATTCAAAATGGACGCACGGATTATTATCAGGCATCCCTGGGTCGTGGGTATTCCTGTCCCGGATCGGTTG
>JAFGTG010000266.1 GCA_016934255.1 Sedimentisphaerales bacterium | reverse complement strand
CCTGAGGCCGCCCGGCGAAACCGATCCGAGGTGGGGGGTATTGGCCTGATTGAGCTCGAACAGCTCCTCCAGTTCATCGACCCTAGCATCGCGCACGTGAAGATCTTCCATGGCGGATGCTATACCGTGATTCGATGAATGTATCAAGGGATGGAATGCGGAAGATGACAGCTGCAGCCTGACCCCACAGCACAAACGAAAGCCCCTCGCGGAAGGTTCCGCGAGGGGCTTGACGAGAACCGCTGATGCCGCCTTGTCTCTACGCTGGAGTCACTCTATCTCTGTTCTTGGTCTTAATCGGGTGGCAATCACCACGAAGACCCTGTGGATCATCTTTTTATTTATCTCCGGTAAGATGACTCGTAACGCGCATCGCAGTATCTCGATTGTTCAGTTCTCTTATCGGCATATTCCCCGGTTTCTTTAATGCCCTCCCATGGGAAAGAGGAAACCGGGATTTTTCTGTTCCGTTGTCTATAAAATAATACCGCCGGTGATGGTTGTCAAGAGGGCTCAAACCCTTGCCAGTGCTGAGTTTCGAAAGAGGCCTTCCGGAAGTCGAAGAGATTAAAAGGAAATAAAAAGGGGTGTTTCTATTTACACAAGGGTGGCAAAAAGCAAGACCTGACCCCTAGCCTTCATTCCCGACCTATTGGACATCGCCTCCACTCGTCTTGTGCTGCATTCGTTTGTTTGGGTTTCAGTTGGTGGGAACATCTTGTAGCCGACGCATCAGGCGCAATCAGTCAGCAACCAAGCCGTACCGCTCCATTTCATCGTGAACTTCCCGGATCTCCCTGTTTAGCTGTGTGATGTACTCTCTCGCCACTTGGGAGAACAGCTCTTCGCCGACTTCCTCGATCTTGATCTGAAACTCTCCGTCCTTTAATCGTGCAATAAGCTTGTTGAACGCGCTTTTTACCTCGTTCGGCTTGTCCTCGGACATAGGAATCCTGATTTCCCCGTGTTCGGCTTCAATCTTGATGAAGTGCTTCTCCTCAACCTGCACGACGATCGCTTTAATCGTTTCCATAGATTTTTCCCCGCTCTCCAAATGCTTCTTCTCCACCTTCAAGGGTTTTCATACTGACCTTTTTCCAGTCGAGTCGATCTTCCGTGTCCTCGGGATTGATCAGATTGTTAGAAAATGGATTGCCTATATAGGTGCTATACCCCAATTGCCCGTGGCATCGGTAAACCGAGCTGTAGGGCAGGGTCCGCACGGCAATGTTGGCATCGTGCGTTGAAATGAATACCTTCTTGCCTGCCCGCGCACGTTCCTTAATCAGCGGCACGATCACATCGTTAATGTATTCGTTGCCCAGGCTCCTCTCCGGCTCGTCCAGAATGTAGACTTCCTTGTCTGTCCCAAGTTCCTTCTGCAACATAACCATCGAAGCCTCGCCACTCGACGGCGAATACCGAACCCCGTCTAGCGCGAAATACCTCTTAAAAAGCAGTAGTTCGTAGACGGTCTTGATGTCTTCCACATCTTCGATTTCATTGAGTTCGGAAATGTGCTGAAACAAATCGTCGGCGTAGGCGTGCTTCAGGATCTTCCGGATACAATTAATGAACTTCTTCTGCGTTCCCTTCTTTGCACTGCTTAGAGTCGATAGAGAACCGTCCGTAACGTTCCCAGTTTGAAATTCAAACTCCGTCCGGAACTCTAGCTCCCCCTTGTTCGCTCCAAGACTACCAACAGGCTCTTTGAGCGTCGGGATCTTTGTATCAACGCTCTTCGTGATCTCGACAGCGTTAAACTCGATCTTGATGCGATTCATCGCGTAGTCGCGAAAACCTGTCGTGGTGGGTTTCGCTGGCGATCCTGTCTTACGCTCTACCTCTCTCCGGAACGCTTTGATCGATGAATTCAAGAAACAAACCTCTTTCCACCCAGAAAAGCTGGCCCATTCGCGCTTGCTCAACCGCTCAAGCAACTCCGATATGATTCGGGTGACCTGCTTATGCTCATCTTCGTTGAGTTCCTTCTTCACGGAAGGATTCTCGGCCAGAAATTTCAAGAATTCTGCCGTCGTTTTCACTGCCTCGTTAACGTCGGCAAACTCGCGCTTAGCTCCACTTTCTTCCTCGGGCTCGATATCTTTAAGCAGAATCTTCTTAGCGTTCCTATTCGTGGTTCTCGCCGCGAAGTAGGCTTCATACTTGCCGAGGTTCGTAACACCAAACTCACCGGCAGCGCGCAGGGCTTTAATCTCATTGGTGCAATAATTAATCCCGTGGTTGTTGAGATTGATCGTCAGGTCTCTGCCTTTCGTATCGAAAATCTCATCTAGTCGATCACTCGCTGACTCGTAGACCCTCGCATCTATTCCGTTCTCCGCGTAATGCTTGGCAATAGCCCTCAGAATACAGGATTTGCCTGTTCCCTTCGGTCCAAATACGACATTGATGTCGTTGAATGCCCTGATTTTTAGAATCGAGCCGTCGTCAAACGGAAGCAGGACGAGATCCTCGGAAGTCTTTCTGTCAAGGATGGTATTGATTGTCGTCGGATCTTTTTCCAGTAGTAGGCAGAAATGCTCAAAGCTATCGACAGGAAGCCGAAGCTCCGGAAGCTCACGGGAAAGCTCTTCATAAGTTGCCCAATCACTGACATCAGAACCGTAAATCGAAGCGTGGCCGTGTGAAATATAGATTCCCGCCGAGATTGAGTTGGTAACCTCCTTGATCACGCAGCCTGGATTCTTCGTTCCTGTCAGCAACTTCTCAAGGGCGTCGATCGATAGGTTGGGCTTCTTTTGCTTGTAGTGTGCCACGTAGGCTGGCTTGAAAGAATCGAACTTCTCCAGAACCTCGTCAATTGTAGCTGTGAAGCTGTCTGGACTGGAACCTTTGGTGAACTCATCCACCGCCTCAGAAAAAGTCTTTGCCTGTGTCGGCGAGACGATCACCAGCAAATGCCCCCTCGATCCCTCCTCAAGGATATCGAGCTCGATTCCAGGCCAGACTTGCGCTTCTTTCCCCAAACGGGTTTCGATTTCTGTGTACTGGCCCAAGTCGAAAACGTTGTGATTGGTAATCGCTATGATCCTGACCTCCGTAGAAAGAATCGCCTCGCAGAGATTCTCTGGAGAGATATTTCTTGTAAGAGCGTCGCCTGACTTACACTTTTTGGTATGCGTATGGATGTCGATTTTCATCTTCGCGAGAAACCCTAAAACAAAGCAAAAGAAAATAGATGATCTACATGCGACCAGTTTAGATGGTTAGAGTAAGTTTTAACATCTCGCCGGTCGGGTTTCATAGCAAAACAATGTTTATATAGATCTTGTATCATATCGTAAACACCGCAAAATATGTGGCATAACACCCCAAATTTGATCGAGCTGTTCACAAAAAAGAAAGGCCCTACTTCTCGTTTAGCTTTATTAGCGACACTTCCCCATTCCCCTACGAAATCTCTTCAATACCGAGTGGATATTTGGATAATACCTCGCACCCGCCTTTTCCGATCACGATGTCATTTTCATAGCGGAATCCGATATTCTCTTCCGGCGCGGCATACTGCATGGCACAGACGACCAGTTCATTCTCCGAATAGGCATGATCCTGGTCGGTCCAGTACGGCAGATCGGGATTGACGACGGCCCCTATCCGCCACTCGTCGCCGAAAAGACCTATCCCGTGTTCACAGGCCGGCTGGATAAAATCGCCGCAGCCGCGCGATTCGGCGAAATCCATCATGATGGCGGCAAGTGTTCCGGGCGTTGTGCCGGCACGGTAATTGTCAAGCACGGTCTGAATAATCGCGACAAAATTGTCCGCGTGCCAGCGCTGGCGTTTTGTTGCCGGCCCGATCAGATAATTGTGCGAATGGTCGCCCAGGGCCAGTTTAAACATCGCGTGAAAATCGAGCATCAGCGGG
>JAFGTG010000023.1 GCA_016934255.1 Sedimentisphaerales bacterium | reverse complement strand
TTGGCTGCAAAAAGTGAACGACCTGAGACAAAAGGAGGCGGAGGCCGCTAAAAAAGAAGCCATTCGCGCCAAAGAAGAAACAACGTACCCCGTGATTCAGGCCATCGCCGAAAAAAATGCGGAACTTGCGAACATCCAGGCCGACCTGACGGCCAAGATTCAAGCCGTCACGAAGTATTCTGAGGTGATCGATGCGAATCTTACGGCCGTAAAAAGAAAATTCGATGAGATTCGCACCAAAGTCGAGACCGCCGGAAAGGTGACCGACGTTTTGGGAATGGTTTTGCTCGCTCAACGCGACAAGCTGCCGAATATCAGCAAGAACCTGCGGCGGTTACAAGGGCGGGCTTCGGAGATTTCATTGGCTCAGTTTAATGCCATGGAGCGCGACAGGGAATGGTCCGATCTGAGCAATCTCGCCGATGAGATCGATGAGATTCTCGCCCGGCTCGCTCCTTCCGTCGGCGAGGCGGAACGCGAGTCTATCAAACAGCAGGCGACCAACTTCTATGAAAGTCAGCGTAAGACGTTGCGGGTGATCGCCGACCTTTATGGGAACTACAGCGCTCTGCTGGCCAACCTGGATACCCAAGAACGCCAATATGTTGAGACGGTACAGGGCTATACCGACTTCATCGACGCAAACATTTTTTGGGTTAAAAGTAGTCCGCCATTGCGTTTGTCCGACTTTCGCACGAGCGTTTCGGTTATACGCTGGCTGTTGTCCGGAACGCACTGGCGTGAAGCGGTCGGTTTTTTATGGTCGGACGTCAAGAAAAACATCGCCGTTTATCTGGCGGCCTTGTTGGTTATCCTCTTGTTGATCGCGCTTCATCCGAAAGCACATGGGATTATCACCGTCCTGTCCGAGCAAGTCCGTCAGGTACAGACGGATAGTTTTGTCCATACGTTTAAGGTTCTTACCCTGACGGTTTTTCTGGCGGCGACGTGGCCTGTTGCCCTTTTTCTATTTCAGTGGCGGCTGTCCATCGCTGCGCCGGATCATGATTTCTCCCAGGCGCTGGCTTCGGGTTTGATGGGATTGGTGCCTGTCGTCTTCATGCTTTGTTTTTTGAGGCACTTTGCCATGCCCCACGGTCTGGCCCAGGATCACTTGCGGATGCGTCAGGAGCCGTTGTCTTTCTTCCGACGGTTGCTCGGCTGGTATTTCGCCTTGGCGATTCCGATCATTTTCATCGTTCGTGTCATGCGCGCTCAACAGACCGACGAACAATGGTATCGCTCCGCGGGCCGTTTGTTTTTCATCGTTCACCTTATCGTGCTTGCCCTTCTGCAACTTGTGTTATTGCGCCCCGCGGGCCCGCTGATGGAACCCTTCCTCAGGCAGAGACAGGGCGGCTGGTTAAAACGTCTGCGTTATTTTTGGTATCCGTTGTGCTTCATCTTGCCGGTGGCATTTGCCGTTTTAGCGGGCATTGGCTATTTCTATGCGGCGAGGAATCTTTTTATAAAGCTGGTAGTCACGATCTTGTTGATTCTGATGACGATTTTCGTCCGAGCTTTATTTTTCCGCTGGCTCATGGTCGCCCAGCGACGGCTCGCTTTACTGGAGCGACAGAAGCGTGAAGCCGCCGAGCAGGAGATTCAGGAGCGGGGTGATTCTGCCGACACCGCCGAACCGCAACAAAGTAAATCGAGAGATGACGAGGCGACTATTTTTAATATCTCGCGGCAAACCCGGCGGTTGATCGACGCCGTTACGATGCTCATTCCGTTAGGGGGAATCTGGTATGTATGGAAAGAAGTCTTGCCGGCTTTGGGGGCTCTGGCGGAGATTCAATTAGGGCGATTGGGCGACGCCCAGGCCGTGACGCTCGGATCGCTGGTGATGGCGCTTGTTATCGTGACGCTCACCGTCATCGCGACTCGGAACGCGCCCGGATTGCTGGAGATCATCATACTCAGGCGGCTTCCGTTCGACCGCGGCGTGCGTTTCGCCGTCACGACGATTTTCCGCTACACTCTGGCCGTCATCGGTATTGTGCTGGCCTTCAGTGAGATCGGCATCGGCTGGTCGAAAGTCCAGTGGCTCATCGCGGCCATGACCGTCGGACTGGGCTTCGGCTTGCAGGAAATTTTCGCCAACTTCGTCAGCGGTCTGATCATTCTTTTCGAGCAGCCCATCCGCGTCGATGATGTCGTGACCATCGGCGACGTGACGGGAACCGTCACAAAGATCAGGATTCGGGCCACAACGATTCGGCGATGGGATCAACGCGAGCTGGTCGTTCCGAATAAGGAGTTCATCACCGGGCATCTCATCAATTGGACGTTGTCGGATAATATCCTGCGCTTAGAATTCGTTGTCGGCATCGCCTATGGCTCGGATACCGCCAAAGCCGAATCCGTTCTCTATGAAGTCGCCGCAGCGCATCCATTGGTTTTAAACGATCCGAAACCTGTGGTTATCTTTAAACGCTTCGGGGACAGTAGCCTGGAGTTCGAGTTGCGCGTGTTTATTTCAGGTATTGAGAATTATGTCCCCGTCTGGCATGGTATTAATTTCGCCATCGATCAGGCCTTCCGGAAGGCCGGTATTGAGATCGCCTTCCCGCAGCACGATCTTCATATCCGTTCAGTAGATCCTGATATCGCCATAAGTCCATATAAACCGCACGAGTAGCTGTTTGTTTCTCATCATTTTTTTTCAAACATTGATTATCGTTTTCCTGTATGTTTGATAGGAAATGATGTTAAGACGTACTAAAGGATCGTAACGATGGAAAAGAGACAATATATCAAAACCTTGCGTTGGCCTGTTTTAATCATTCTTCTAATTATTATTGTGGGCGGAAGCATTGGGGCCCGTTCTCCGAGTTCATCGAAATTGAAAACGAGAGCGGACAGAACTCCTTCCGCCTTGTTGATTGATGATTTTTCAAATGATCGTTCAATCCAAAAGGCCGATACGGGATGGGAATTTATTTCCGACCGGGTCATGGGGGGGCTATCTGTCGGGAGAATAGAATACGGCATGATGGACGACCGGTCGTGCCTTCACCTGGTCGGTTCGGTCGTACTGCAGAATAATGGGGGTTTTATTCAAGCCCGGGGGACCCTCGGTCCCAAAGGCAGAAACTTTAATGCGCATGCGTACAAGGGGATCAAGCTTTTCATCAAGGGCAATCACGAGCCCTATGCCGTTCATTTGAGAACGAGAGACACAAGGATGCCCTGGCAGTATTACGAGTCTGTTTTTCCAACTAATGGAGAATGGCAGGAGATTCAGGTTCCCTTTACTCAGTTCAAGCCGGTTTCGTTGCGAAGTCCCCTGAATACTAAGGCCCTGACGACGCTTGCCGTCGTGGCCAAGGGCAAGCGATTCGATGCCGATATTCTCGTTGATCACATCGCGTTTTATAAGGATACAAACATGGTTAAAAAACTCACCCCGGAGGAGGAGCGCGTGATTCTCCATAAAGGTACGGAAAGGCCGTTCTCCGGCCAATACGTTAATCATTTTGAAGACGGCACTTATACGTGTAAGCAATGCGGCGCGACGCTTTTCGATTCGTCCAGCAAGTTTCATTCGAACTGCGGCTGGCCGAGCTTCGACGATCAAATCAAAGGGACCGTGAAAATGCAGCCCGACGCCGACGGTGTCCGAACGGAAATTGTCTGTGCGAACTGCGGAGGCCATCTCGGCCACGTGTTCAAGGGCGAGCGGCTGACGCCCAAAAACACCCGGTATTGCGTCAATTCGATTTCCCTGGACTTCGTTCCCGAGGGACAGCCCGTTCAGTGTGCTTGGCCATCCCTTACGGGAGGACGCCTTACGGCGGAACAATCTCAAAACGTTTCGGAGCAGGAATCAAAGGTGAAAAAGGAAAGGGCGATTTTCGCCTCGGGTTGTTTCTGGGGCACCGAGTATCATCTTCAAAAAGTGCCCGGCGTCCTCTCGACGACGGTGGGCTATACGGGCGGGCAGGTCGATCATCCGACCTACAAACAAGTGTGCACGGACAAAACGGGCCATGCCGAAGCCGTCGAAGTCATTTATGATCCGTCAAAAACGAATTATGAGACGTTGGCGCGTTTATTTTTCGAGACACATGACTTTACTCAATTGAATCGCCAGGGTCCTGATATTGGAAAGCAGTATCGTTCAGCTATTTTTTATTTGAACGACGAACAGAAAGAAACTGCGGCCAAGCTTATCGAGATCCTGAAGAAGAAAGGCTATGACGTGAAGACCGAACTCGCGCCGGCCTCTAAATTCTGGCGGGCTGAACTTTATCATCAGGACTACTACAAGAACAACGGAAACACGCCGTATTGCCACATCTATAGAAAGATCTTCTGATTCGACCTTAAATGAATGTCGAGTGTCGAAAGATAGTGTATATGATGTGTATTTTCGAAAGCCTTACTTCGACGTTCGTTATACTCCATTTCATCGCTTACGTTTTCCGTTCTTAATCCGGGATTTTACTTGACGCATCTCCGGCTTTTCTGATATAAATAATATAGGCGTTTTGAGATTATAGGACCTCAGCAGGGAATGTGTATTCACGTGTAGTTTTTTGTGCTCGTATGAACCGGTCCGTCGGGTCGGGGAAGGGCAGGAAGGAGGTCAAATCATACCGAAGAAGATCGATCCGGACAAGCACGGATCATGTGTCTCGAAGATGAAGTTTGTGTCATTCTTGATTGCTTCGGTGCGTAGCCGGAGCGTACTTTCCTATCAGCGATCAATATAAGGAGGCAAAAAATGAAAAATATAATGTGGGTATGCGTTATTACATTGGCATTCAGCACGATGGTTATGGCGTCTGACATAGCGTTCTACGTCGGGGCGCCGAACATCGATGGCTGGTATGATACCGATACAATGAACGCCGACGTTGAAACCATCATTGCCGAATCGGGACATTTGTTCAAGGATATCCAGAAATTCAATGACGATCAATTTGACGATTTTGGCGCCTGGATGGACGAGAATACGAATGACGGCGAGATGGACATTCTCTGGCTGAATGGATGCGTGCCCAGCGTTCTCTATCCCTTCCCCAACCTTGAACCGGACGGCTCGCGCATTGAAGAGTGGCTCGACGGCGGAAACATGATTATCAATGTGGGCGACTGGTTCGGATATGTCTCATATGAAGGTGGGCCGCGACAGTCGGAAAACGGAACGTCGGGCGCCGCGAATATCCTCGACCTTTCTTCGGGAATTATCGTATCAGCGGATAATACGTCTCTGACCGTGACGCCGACGGGAAAGGAGTATCTACCCAGTCTCAACGACACAGTTATCACGTATCGCCCTATTGTTCTCAGTGCGGTTGTAGATCCCTGGGAGGTGGCTGCGGTGTTCGCTTCGACAGACGGTACAGACGCCGGTCCCCAGGCCGATCCCGTTGTCATTCACAATACGGAGACGAACGCTTATGTCGCTTTTGTCAACCAGTCGGCGGGTAGCGGCCCTCCCGGCTGGTTGGACGATCGAGGCTTGACCTGTGCCGAGTTCATTAACAATTGGGTTAACGAGGTCGTCGGGTTAGGTATCCAGCCGCTCGCTTCGGGGTCTGATCCGAAAGATGGCGCCTTGCACCCGGATACATGGGTTACCCTTAACATGGCGGCCGGGCGCTTTCGCCGCTTCTCATAATGTGTATTTGGGGGATGATTATGACGGAGTTAGTAACGCCACAACGGACACCGTTGAATTCCGTGCTAATCAGGGTAGCACGTTCTATGTCGCCGGTTTTCCGGGATTTGCTTATCCGGAGGGGCTTGTCCCGGGAACGACGTATTACTGGCGGATTGATGAAGTGAATGCCCCGCCGGATGAAACCGTCTATAAGGGGGAGGTCTGGAGCTTCTCGATT
>JAFGTG010000022.1 GCA_016934255.1 Sedimentisphaerales bacterium | reverse complement strand
TCTTAATGATCGGACTCGTTTATCACACTCGAAATTTCACTCAAGTACAAACCGTTGAGAGAGTATGGTTTTTTACGGTGGCTATCCTGGTCGTAAAAGATGCCTTGACAGCGTTCTTTTTCACGGAAGCTCCGCCCTTAGACGGAGAAAGCCGGTTGGGAATGGGGGTTACCCATGCAACGGAATTGAGTTTATTCAGTGTGCTGATTTTCTGGATGTCTTTCGGATTTAAGGGCGGCACGTATCGTATTTTTTTGTGGCCGTTCAGGATTTTTCTTATTTGTGTGATGATTGCTGCTAAAAGTCGAACGCCGATTGTCGGATTTGCGATGGGCGGTCTCTGCTACTTTTTCTTAAATACGAGAGACGCTCTGAAACGCGGATTGGTCATCAGTTGTGCAACCTGTCTGATGGTTTTCCTTCTTTTTGCGATGACCCTGGGGCAAAGCTGGGCAAAGGGGATGTCGAGTTACATGAAAAGGGGACAGGATATCAAGGAATTGGCCAGCTTTACGGGACGTACCTTTATATGGCAGCACGTTCTCAAGGAATCCAAGAAGTCGCCTATTGTAGGACGCGGCTATGGTGTAAGCCGACTCACGATGGGAGACGTGCGCGAGGCGGATTGGGAGTGGGAGCCTCCTCACTGCCATAATGAAATGTTGGAAGTGTTCTTCAATACCGGTCTTCTGGGTCTGATTCCTTTTATCGTTATGATTTTATACAATACGAAATGGATTTTCAACTCGGTAAGGCTACAAGAGATTTTTTCAAGACCTATAGCACTGCATGCGATGTTCCTTGTCATGATACTTCTTGTCTCGATGATGTTAGAAGTCCGACTGTCCGGAAGGCTCTCACCCGTACAACCGTTATATTTTTTTTACTTGATGCTCCTCGATCGCCGGGATTACTTTCGCAGACTTCGGTCCCGGACAAGCGAAGAAGTTACCGTGCATGTTGGCAATCACGTGAATAAGGGGAAGGTGTTGCCGGCCCGAACCACTTTCGTTCATACGTGTGGATAATGGAGGAAGTTATGAAAGACGTTTACGTTCTTGTCACAGCAGCACGAAATGAGGAAGAGCATATCGAACGAACGATCCAGTCCGTGCTCAAGCAGACCATTCGTCCCCTGAAGTATGTCATTGTCAGCGACGGGTCCACAGATCGTACCGACGAGATCGCAAAACAATACGCGGCGGAACATGATTTTATCGAGTATCTGCGTTTGGAGTCGAAGGTCGAGAGGGATTTCGCCTGCCAGGTGTACGGCCAGCACGCGGGGGCGGAGCTACTTCGGGATTATGATTATGACTTTATCGGCATGCTGGATGGAGACATCTCTTTCGAAGCGGATTACTACGAGAGAATCCTGACCGAGTTCGATCGCGATCCCCAGTTAGGACTCGCCGGTGGCCTTCTATTGGATTTGAGGGATGGTGAATGGGTCCGGCAGGCCGTCAGTATGGATTGGGCCGTGAGCGGGCCGGTGCAATTGTTTCGACGGAAGTGTTTCGAGGATATCGGCGGCTATATTCCCCTGGAAAAAGGGGGGCAGGACGGCATCGCCGAAGTTATGGCGCGTATGAACGGATGGAAGGTCCGAACCTTTCCCGACGTCGAGGTGCATCACTACCGAATCACGGGGGCCTGCTGCGGGAGCGCCTTGGGGCGCCAATTCCAGTTTGGCATTAAAGAATACTCGTATGGCACGCATCCACTTTTTGAGATCGCAAAATGTTTCTCACGCCTTTCCAAAGAAAAGCCCTACGTAGCGGGCGCTTTCGTCAGGCTTTGCGGCTACTTCTGGGCGCTTCTGCGGAGAGAGCGACGGAAGGTGCCGGATAACGTCATCCGCTTTTTGAGACGCGAACAGTTAGGAAGGTTATGTCGTGCCTTATCCGGCAGTCACCAGAAGAATCCTGACGCTTGCCGGAGCGTATGCCTCATCCGTCACGGCCGCTATCCCAATGATCCGCGCAGCCGCAAACAGGTGGAGGCCCTGGTGGGGGAAGGCTATGCTGTGGACGTTTTATGCTTAAAAGGGGAAGGCGATACCTTTCGAGAGACGATGGACAATTTTACGATTTACCGAATACCCATCAGGCATCGGCGCGCGAGTCTGTTGAATTATTTCTTTGAATACGGATGTTCGTTTGTGATGTTTAGCGTTATGTTGGTCCTCTTTCATCTTCGCCGTCGCTATCGATGTATCCATGTGGCCACGATGCCGGATGCGCTGGTTTTTACGACGATTGTTCCGAAACTTCTGGGGGCGAAAGTGCTACTCGATCTGCACGAACCGACGCCGGAATTGTGGCAGACCAAGTACGGTGATCGTTATCGTCTCCTTCTGAACTTGCAGACAAAGATCGAACAGGCGGCGATTCATTATGCCGATGCCACGGTGACAGTCACTCATGAGTTGCGTGAGCGGGTGATCGAACGCGGATCTCGCCCGGAAAAAGTGTTCATCGTCAGCAATGTTTGTGACGAGCGTATTTTCAGCGGAGAGTTTGAATCATCGTCGGGGAAAGGTGAAGGATTGAACCTCGTCACGCATGGATTAATAGAAGCGCGTTACGGTCATGAGGAAATGATACGTGCCGTTGTCAGGTTACGTGCCCAAATCCCGAATCTACACCTCCAGATTCTTGGAGCCGGTGAGTACGAGCCTCAGTTGTTCAAGCTTGTCGAAATCCTCAAGTGCGGCGATCTTGTGGCGTTCGCCGGCTATGTGCCCCTTGAGGAACTCATAAGACGTTTGCGGGCGGCCGACGCCGGCATTATTGCGATGCGGCGCTCGCCCTATTCCGAACTGATCGATACGAACAAGATGTATGAATATATGGCCCTGCGCACGCCGGTCATCATTTCCGGATTGAAACCCATCGTTCGTCAATTCGACGCGTCGTGCGTCAAGTTGTTTGAGCCGGGAGACGAGGAAGATTTGGCGCGTTGTATTCTGGAACTGTTTCACGATCCGCAGCGGGGACGTGAGATGGCGGATAATGCTTATCGACGGTTTGAGCAGTTACGCTGGGGGCATGAAAAGGAAAAATACATACGGGTCGTTAACGACCTGGTAACCAATGGACGCGTAACCGGATGTACGGAGGAAAGAATAGAGTCGATAAATAAACCGTTGGAAGGCGGCGACTCATTGAGTTACGAATCGGATCTTTTGGAAGAGGATTTAGATACCGTCCAGCAGACGGCGTGTAAGTAAATAGGAGGACAACCAAATGGAAGAGACTACATTAACCTGCAGAATCGCACCGGATGTTAAACTCGGAACGGACGTCCAAATTTACGCTTTCGTGAACCTCTATGGATGCGAAATCGGGAACGGTACAAAAATCGGCACCTTTGTGGAGATACAAAAGGGGGCTTGTATAGGCCGGAACTGCAAGGTTTCCAGCCATACCTTTATCTGCGAGGGCGTAACGATTGAGGATAACGTCTTCATCGGGCATGGTGTGACGTTTATTAACGATCGTTATCCCGGAGCGGTAGGACCAGACGGCAGTCTGCAAACCGATGACGATTGGGATTGTATCCCTACCTTCGTTGAACGAGGAGCCTCCATTGGATCCAGGGCAACGTTGTTGTGCGGGATAACGATTGGCGAGAACGCCCTTGTGGGAGCGGGCAGCGTAGTGACTAAAGACGTCCCCCCCAACGCCGTTGTGGCGGGCAATCCCGCCAGAGTGTTGAAAACAACAAAGAATCAATGAAAGGACAAATTATGAAGGTTCCATTTCTTGACTTAAAAGCACAATATGAATCGATTAAAGATGAAATTGACGCGGCCATACAGGACGTGATCGAGCGGACCGCTTTTGCCGGCGGACCTTTCGTGGAACGTTTCGAATCGGAATTCGCTTCGTTCTGCCAATCCTCGTTTGCCATCGGTTGCGGCAGTGGGACGTCGGCGTTGTATCTGGCCCTCCACGGCTTGGGCATCGGGCAGGGGGACGAGGTCATTACCGCGGCCAACACCTTCATTGCCACCGCCGAAGCGATCAGCGCTTGCGGGGCGACGCCGGTGTTCGTGGATATTGACGAACAGACGTACACCCTCAGTCCTGCTTTGTTTGAAGAGGCGATTACACCGAAAACGAAAGCGGTTATTCCCGTCCATCTGTACGGCCAAATGGCCGAGATGGATTCGATCCTGGAGATCGCGCGCGCTCATGATTTGTATGTCATTGAAGATGCCTGTCAGGCTCACGGAGCGGAATATAATGGACGGCGAGCGGGGTCCATCGGCGATGCCGGGTGCTTTAGTTTTTATCCGGGTAAGAACCTGGGCGCTTACGGCGAAGCCGGCGCCGTTGTAACCAATAACGCCGAGCTTGCTGACGTCATGCGACGGTATCGCGATCACGGTCAGGATAAGAAATATTATCACTCGATGATCGGCTGGAACGACCGCATGGACGGTTTGCAAGGCGCCATATTGAGCGTGAAATTGAAACATCTATCGGCATGGAACGAGGCGCGCCGGAATAACGCACAACTCTACAACACGCTGCTGTCCGACGTCGATTGTATCGTCACACCCGTTGAGGCCGAAGCGGCAAAACACGTCTATCACATTTACGCCGTGCGCGTCCGGGATCGTGAGATGCTGATGAAGGCCCTGGCGGAAAAGGACATTTGTTGCGGGATACATTATCCCATTCCTCTTCATTTGCAGGAAGCCTACCAATGCCTGGGTTACAGTACAAACAGTTTGCCCGTTACCGAGCGATGTGTGAATGAACAGCTTTCGCTGCCGATGTATGCCGAGCTGAGCCGGGCGCAAATCGAGACGGTATGCGAACAAATCAAAGCGTTTGAGGAAGTTGCTGTCTAACGAAAAAGCGGCCTGAAAAAACTTTTGAGGGATTGTGACATGATGGATTATATGGATATCCTCGATCCGGTGGACGATCAGAAGTGGGACGAGAGATTGATCTCAAACGAGGGAGGTACCTTCTTCCACACCGCTGTTTGGGCGAGAGTCTTGTCGGAGACGTATCATTATCGTCCGATTTACTTTACGCTTCTGGACGGCGACAGATTGCTCGGGTTAATCCCGATGATGGAAGTACGAAGTCTATTGGGGACGCGCCGGGGTGTCTCTTTACCGTTTACCGACTATTGCGATCCCGTTATTCCCGATGGGCTGGAAGTTCAGGCTATCGTTGAAATGATCAAGGACTACGGTCGGCAATTTAGTTGGGAATCCGTCGAGATCAGAGGTGGAGGATTCCCGGATATCACGACAAAATCCACGTCGTTTTATCGGCATACGCTGGATCTCGATCCGGATGTCGAGCAGCTCTTCGGCCGACTCAAAAGCAACACCCGAAGAAACGTACGAAAGGCCGTTCGAGATGGTGTCCGGGTGGAGATATCCACGTCGGCCGAGGCTGTGGAGGAATACTATCGTCTGCATTGTATGACGCGTAAAAAACACGGCGTACCACCACAGCCCCAGTCCTTCTTTCGTAAAATATACGAACACGTTATCGCAAGGAAACTGGGTTTTGTGGTGCTTGCACGCTATGAGAAAACGAACATCGCCGGCTCCGTATTCTTCGGATTCAAAGACCACGCGATATACAAATTCGGCGCTTCGGATATTGCATATCAACATCTCAGACCTGCGGACCTGGTGATGTGGGAGGGCATCAAGTGGTATGCCCAAAACGGATATCGCCGCTTCTGCTTTGGTCGAACGGCGATGGACAATACCGGACTGAGACAGTTCAAGATCCGTTGGGGCGCCGACGAGCAGGTGATCGATTATTTCAAATTCGATTTTCGACAAGATACCTTTACGACGGAAGAATCTCTTGTCAGGGATTCGCACCAGCGCATTTTCAGGAAAATGCCGATCCCCGTTCTAAAATTCGTTGGTTCTCTGGCCTATAAATACATCGGTTAGGGCTTTGCCAATACGAATTGATATTATTAAGGAAATAGAAACATGTTGTCTTTGAAGCTTTATTATGCGATCAAGCCATTGATTCCGAGACAGATTCAGCTCAAGTTGAGAAGGCTGATGATTCGTAGTATGTTACCGTCATGCAAAGACGTTTGGCCTATTTGCCAGAAGGCCGGCAATGCTCCGGAAGGCTGGGCCGGATGGCCCGAAGGTAAGCAATTCGCGGTGGTGTTAACCCATGATGTAGATACTGCCCGGGGACACGAGAAGTGTTCCCGATTGGTGCAGATTGAGGAGGAGTTGGATTTTCGATCTGCCTTGTACTTTGTCCCGGAACGATATTCCGTCTCGGCCGATCTGCGTCATGACTTAACGTCACGTGGTTTTGAAATTGGCGTGCATGGTTTGAATCATGACGGGAAACTGTATGAATCTAAGGAAGAATTTCAACGGCGCGCCGCCCGAATTAACCGGTATCTCGAACAGTGGCAATGCAGCGGCTTTCGCTCCCCGGCCATGCACCATAACCTCGACTGGCTCGGCCTTCTTGACATCGAATATGACGCGTCCACCTTCGATACCGATCCGTTCGAGCCGCAGCCGGGCGGCATGCAAACCATATTTCCTTTTTGGGTTCCCCGTAAAGAAGGCACAGATGGCTATATTGAGCTGCCCTATACGATGCCCCAGGATTCCACACTCTTCGTTCTGATGAGGGAAGAGGGGATCGACATCTGGCGGAAAAAACTGAACTGGATTGCTAAATACGGCGGCATGGCCCTTCTCATCACTCATCCGGATTATATGGATTTCGAGGGTCGGTCGGAGCGTGAAACGTATCCGGTGGAACATTACATCGAGCTCCTCCGCTATATTAAGGAAAGGTACGAAGGTCAGTATTGGCATGCCTTACCTCGGGAGGTCGCCGGTTTCTGGTTCGAACGATGTAATCATTTGGAGGAATTAACAATACCTTTTTTTCGATCTACAATCGTATCGGAAACTAAGATAGAGCAGATTTGCGGCTCCAGAGCATGATCAGAGTCTCATTGAGGAAGGAAAGAACGTGATGAAAGTCGCTTTAATCGATGTGGATGCTCACGTGGAAGCCTTTGGTATCCGATGTTTGTCCGCGAGTCTGAAGGAAGCCGGACATCAAACTCGGTTGATCCTCATGAAGTCAGACGCGTCGTGTTTTACCGAGCGTGTTTTAGATGAGGCTCGACGACTGGCGGCGTTTGCCGACGTCGTCGGTATTAGTTGTTTTTCCAGGGCTTCGGCGAAAGCGATACAAGTTCTTGAACACCTCCGGTCCTTGAACAATATCCGTGTTTGGGGAGGGCTTCATGCGACCCTGAATCCCGAATCCTGCGTGAAGTATGCGGATGTCGTGTGTCTCGGGGAAGGTGAAAGATTTATGCTCGAATTAGTGGAGAAGGCCGAGAATGGAGAAAATTGGAAGGAAATTGCGAATGCGGCATATGAGGAAAACGAACGTATAGTGAAAAGAGATGCAAGGCCTCTAATCAACGACTTGGACGAACTGCCTTTACTCGACGTTAGTGGTGAGGATGAGTACCTCCTCAGGGGCGATCGGTTCGTTCGGGCGGTCGAAATATACGACGAATCCACTCCCATCGCCTTCAATGGCACACGCGGTTGTGCTTTCCATTGCACGTACTGCTCGAACGCCAAGCTAAAGGAACTGGTGGGTCCCGGGCAACGCTATGTGAGGAAACTGAGCATCCCCCGACTGATCGAGCACATCGAACGTCTTCGACGGCGTTTTCCCAAAGCCAAATGCTTCAATTTCTTTGATGAAGATTTCTGTGCGCGAAAATTGTCAGACTTCGATCATTTTGCAGAGGAATATGCCCGGCGTATCGGATTGCCCTTTGAGTGTATGGTCTCTCCCATGTTGCTCAACGAGAAGAAGATGCAACGGCTGGTAGAGGCGGGATTATGGCGCATCAGCATGGGCATAGAAAGTGGGAGCGACCACACGAAAATTGAGATCTACAATCGGTATATGCCCAATGATGAAGTGATGCGTGCCGCGCGGGCCATTAACAAATATCCGCACGTCGTACCTTATTACTTTTTTATCATTGGAAATCCGTATGAGACCGAGAAGGACTTACTCGAGACCGCCCGATTTATCAGAGATTTGCCTTATCCTTTTTATCTGCGAACCTACAGCTTGGTTTTTATGCCGGGGACGCTTTTGTATGAGAGGGCCGTTCGGGATGGTATGATTAGCGGCGCGGAAGACAGCGGTTACGAGGTGGACTTTTTGGCGGGTCTCGACTACCGAAAACATTCCTGGAAGAGGAAGCATCTTTACCTCAACG
>JAFGTG010000265.1 GCA_016934255.1 Sedimentisphaerales bacterium | reverse complement strand
TGTTTCATCATTTAACTCCTTATTCCTCATCGTCCGGGCGTATATCTACGCCCTTATATTTAACTAACGATTCTCAAAATATTAAGGTGAAAGTATGAAACAGCATCCTGCGGACTTTCCACCACGGCTCCTATACCATTTTTATCGTACCAAAATAAAGGGGAAAATCAAGGAAAAAATCAGGATTAGAGGGCTTAAAACGTTGTTTTAAGTGTTTTGTCCGATAAAAAGGGCCCTGCACCCAGGAAAGGAGGTTTGAAGACAGCAGGGCCCGGAGGACTGTTTACGTCCATGCGGACAGCCATAAAATTAATTTACTAAAAAGCGATGGGGTTTGTCTATTGTGGTGACTACGTATATTTCTTGACAAAAATGCGCTTTGGCCGTTTAAAATTATGTAAATATGGGAAAAATTGTTATTTTTTGTGATATTTTGGTTAAGTTAACAATATTTTTTTAGCTTCCTCGATCCTCGCCAATTCAAATCCCAGGCATTTCACTACGTCGCGAATTTTCTCAATCAGCACGACATTGAATTCCGCCGGTTTGCCCGTTTGATAGTAAACGCTATCTTCGAATCCGACCCGGATGACTGTGGCTCCAAGCGAGAGCGCTGTGGCCAGGAGGGAGAAATCTGTCATACCATCATGTACGATTCCCCAGGTAGCATTGGGGGGTAAGGAGGATTTCAAGTAAAACAGGTTCTCCGGGGTGGCTGATAATGAGCTTTCAAATCCTAAGGCAAAATTGTAATGAATGGGATTGCGGAGCAGTCCTTCATGTGCCAAACGGTGGACGGTATCGATCATGCTCAGGGCAAAAATTTCACACTCGGGGATAACTTGGGCATCCAGCATACGCTGCGCCCAATAGCGGATATCCGGTAATGTGTTGATATAAACGTCGTCGGAAAAGTTTGTTGATCCCATATTGAGGGAGGCCATCTGAACGCGATCATCATCTAAGGCAACGCATCGCTCTTCCAGTGTTAATGTGGATAAGCCACCTGTCGAGCCTTGAATGACAATCTCCGAGTCTTGCCGGATTAAGTCGATTGTCCTGGAGAAATGAGTTAAGTCTCCCGTCTGGTTTCCGTTTTCGTCGCGCACGTGCAAATGCACCATACCGGCGCCAGCTCGGGCGCAGGCGATGGTCTGTTCGGCGACTTGTTCGGGTGTTATCGGGTTAATGCAGTTTTCGGGAAGAGGGTTGCCGGGATTTTTCACAGGCGCCACGGCAAGGATAATCTTTCGTTTCATATTAGTTCTCCTCTTTGATAACGGTTGTGCGTTGAATCGCCGGGTCCGTGAAACCATCCAGTCCGTCCCGGACGGTCGTAGAGAAACTGTAAAGCACCGCGCCTCGCGGTCCCGCCTGAAACCAGTGTTTCTCATAAGGTTCGAACGTCAGTTGATCGCCCGGTTGCAAGATGATCTCATGTCGCAAGGTATAAACATTTTCCTTACCCTCAACGATGAATCCCTTTTTCATATTGTCGTCGCCCTCGACATAAAAAAGCAGATCGCCCCAAATATGCCGGATGGTTTCCTGTTTACCAGGATCGTTACCCACACGCGGATGCCAATGTTCCGGCTCGGTCTGGTTGGGAAAAAGAACCAAAATCTTCGCGGCAAGCCTGTCGGTGTTCACCATCGTGAATACTTGTACGCCTTCATCGTCAAGCCGGCTCAAGCCGAAATCGACAACTTCAATTTTTTCAGTCTCGCCATCATTGAGTTGAATCCCGGCCTGGCGTATCATCATTGCGGCGCGCTGTTGGGCATTCACTTTTTCGGATTTTGTAATCATATTATCTTCATCCTCTACCACGTTATTCATTTCAAGAAGAACGTTTTGTAAATCATTAACAACAGAAACAATACGACGATTGTGCCCAGCATCAGAATTACCCGCATTCGAATCTTTTCTTTCGGGATGGAGATATCCAGCGGTTTACGGGGGTCCATAAATACCCAGCAGATCACGGCGATCAGGTTCAATAACGCGGCAAAGATAAAGAAGGAATTCGCGTTGCCCGTCGTTTCCGCAAAGAAGGGGATCGTGATGTGGGCGACAAAGTAGGGGAAGAGTACGGCGCTGGCCGCCGATCCGAGATTGCCGAGCATGTTCATCGTGCCCGATACGGCGCCGGTTTTACGGCCGCCGATGTCCATGCAAAACGTCCAGCTCGGTGCGATGGTCATCTCGACGCCGAATATCGCGATGCTAAAGCTGAGGATGAAAGCCAACGGAGTCGAATCCGCCATCCGAGTGCTGAGCACCAGACCAATCACGCCCATCGAAAAACCGATAATGGCCGGCACTCGTCGCGATGTAACGTGATATCCCTTGTTGTACAGGAAGTTGATCAATCCACCCGCGGACCAGTGGGCGATCATGCCGAGTATCAGGGGAATGGGTGTGTAAATCTCGGCGCCCTCACCCCACTGGCTCTTCATATAGGGAAACAGCCAGGTGAGGCTGATAAAGAACGTCATGTTGCTGGCGATATATTGCACCATGGTCAGGATCATATTCGGCGAGGTGATGATCAAGCCGAATGGGATCTTCTCATCGACTGTCAATTCGTCCTGGATGCCGCTCTCGATATAATCGCGTTCCGCGTCGTTGACTTTGGGATGATCTTTAGGGTGGTTGCGAAACCATATGAGCCAGACGGCCGCCCAGGCGATTCCGATAGCGCCGTTGATGACGAACGTCCATCGCCACCCGACACTGCGGATGAGAAAGGGCATAAGAAGTAAAGAAAACGCGGCTCCCACGCGTCCCCCGGAATGAAAAAATCCATTTGCGAAACCGCGTTCCTTGGACGGCACCCAGTTGAATACTGCCCGGGTGGCGCCGGGGAAAGCGCCGGCTTCACCCGCTCCGAAAAAGAAGCGGATGATCAGCATACTAATGGCATTCCACGCCGCCCCGGTTAGAGCGGTGAAGCTGCTCCAGAATCCGACCACGATGAGCAATGCTTTTTTGGGGCCATAGGCGTCGGCGAACCAGCCGGCGGGAACTTGGAACAGGGCGTAGCTGACGGCAAAAATCGCAAAGACGTATCCCATCATCTGGTCGGAGATGTTCAGATCCGACATAATCAGATCGCTGGCCGTGGAAATGCAGATGCGATCCATAAACGTATTCATCGAATGCAGAAAGAGCAGGCCGATGAGCAGGTGACGCTGATGGGTCATTTTGTGGCGTAGGGTATTCATGTTTTACTCGGAAAGGTCGAATGGATCTTTAGAGTCCTGAATTTATCTTAACGCCAGAATTTCATTTTCAATAAAGCTCCAGGTTTTCAAGTAATCCCGCGCGGAGATAAGAGAACGGAGCTGATCGCGGTTCAGCTCATACAGGTGGTTCCAAATTTTGTTGGTGAGTCGTGTATTGACGGTAAAGGTGCCTTTAATATCCCAGCGAGTGGGTGACGTATCGGAGGTCAGGAAATCATCGTACTCATATTCCTGAAGGTAATAGAGGAATTCGATGTAATCTAAAAGATGTCGCGTTCCGACCATATAGTCCCAGTCCCACCGTCCGTCATTATCGTTAATATGGACGTAGTAGGGATATCGAGACTCTGCCAGCATCGCGATGACTTCGGCGGGATTTTCCTGGCCGTAGATGGAATGACCGAAATCGACAGTGATGCCCATCTCACCGAGTCCGATGTCGTTTAATAACACCAGGGCCTTTGCGGCCGTATCGACAAAACATCGCCCGCGCGTTTCACTGGGCTTGTACTCGATGAACAGCGGTATTTCCGGACAATACTCTCCCGCCTCACGAAAGGATTCGACCAGATATTTCCACATTTTAGCGTAGTGACAATGGAAGCTGAATTCATAGCCGTCCCCGAGAGGGCAGCAGGTCACTTTGTTCGCACCGACGGCCTTGGCAAAGTCCTTGGCTTCTTTAATGAAACAGATGGCTTTTTCACGTATCGCTTTGTCAATGGATGTCAAGCCGCCATCGCGAAATTCGGGTTCCGCCTTGACATTCACGTTAATCGCGGCCAGGGACAGGTTATTTTTTTTCAATAGCTCAATGAGTTGTGAAGTGCCTTTGACCTCGTAGGGGAAAACCGCCTCGATTCCTGAAACGCCCGGGATTTGACCGGCCAGCTTCAGTTTCTCTTCGAGATTACGAACCTCATTATATTGATGAAACCGGTCACGCGTCTGGCCTAAGAAGGCACAGATGACGGCATGTTTAGGTGTGATTTTCTTCATGTGAACAACCTCGGAATAGAATCTTTATGACAGCCCCATATGTTAAATGGATTCAAAGTATAAATACAACGACCAAACAAAAAAGTGCGGATCGTTGTACCGTTCACGCCCGCGTGTTATTGTCTATTCATGAGTACTTTGTAAACGAGCCAATCGACTCACGGAATCCGAATCGTATCGTGACCTTTGTTCTTCTGCAAGCAGGAAAATCAAAAGCCTGAGTTGCTGTATGGATTGCAAACGACGATAAGATTATACTGTCGGATGATAAGGTAAGTAAGGAAAGGTTATATAAACGTGCAACGAGGTTTTACTCTGATCGAGCTTTTGGTGGTCATCGCCATTATGGCGTTGCTGATGGGAATGCTTTTCCCCGTGTTGCGGAAGACCAAAGAGCAGGGCAAGAACGTCGTCTGCCGGAACAACCTGCGTCAAATCGGTCTGGCGGCCAACTTCTACGCCGGCGACAACGGACTATTTATCCCGCGCTCGGCGGAGTGGGGCGGCGACATCAAGCCGTGGTTCCAACTATTCATGCCGTACTTGGCGCAAAAAGCGATCAATGATGATTACCGCACCGTCAAGATATTTCGTTGCCCGAGCTATCCCGACAAGGAGCAGACGGTGTGCTTCGTCGTTAACGGCTGGGGCAATGAGAATAACAATGGTTGGGGCATGCAGCGCACGCCAACGAAACTGACCGACTGCCGTCGGCCCGGGGAGACGATCTATCTGGCCGACAACGAAGACGGTCCGTGGCGGACCATTATCAAAAATGCCACAGACCGTGACGTCACACGATGCGATGTCTTTCGTCCGAGTCACCTGCCCGATTCCGACAGTCAGGGGATTACCGAAGGCCGGCGCGTCGCCCGCGCCCGGCACAAGACCGGCTGCAACTGCCTCTACCTCGACTGGCACGTCGAGTGGATGGCCACCGCCGACGTGACTACAGAGATGTGGACCTTCGACGATTGACATAAGGCTTGGTCATGACTCCTGGAATCTTAAGCTCGCCGGGTGCGCTGTCGATGACCTGGAAAACGATCATTTCAATGCAGCTTGCTGAGTGTGTTACGACCAGAATAAAATCGACTGCTAAGAATATTCTTTTGTCGATTTTTGTGTTGAGCAGCGCGGATAAAATGCTATAATCTTGGTACAAGATAGGCTTTGTGGTGGAGGTCGTTAAAGTGACATTCGATCAGGAGGTTTTTGATAGAACAACTGTGAGATACTGAGATTACGCATAATATACGGCGTGAAAAGTCTCATTTATTGAAAGGAAGATGGAACAAAAATTCTCCGTCTGTCATGTCGAGCGGAGTCGAGACATCTGGTTACATGAGGGACTGGTTGTGCAATCGTAGCCAGATTCCTCCTCGCAGTTTACCCTGAGCGAAGTCGAATGGGGTCGGAATGACAAAAAACGGAAAGGAAGGTGGAGTATGAAACGGTTCAATGATTACAGAATGAGACGGGTGTTAATTGGATTCATCGTCAGTGGATTCTTAAATATAGTTCCAATCTGTTCAGCGTTGGAGTACGTTTGGACGCAGAAGAGTGACATGCCGACGCCGCGATGGACGCATACATCCGCTATGGTCGGCGGCAAGATATATGTCATTGGAGGATTGACGAGCCAACCGGGCGAGAGAGCCCTTTCGACCGTGGAGGAGTATGATCCCTCGACTAATACATGGGCAAGGAAAGCTGATATGCCGACTGCAAGGGGTAATATGGTCGGATCGAGCGCCGTAGTGGATGGTAAAATCTATGTTATTGGTGGTGATGATAATGTTTCCTGGGCTTGGCCAACCGTGGAGGAGTATGATCCGGCCACGGACACGTGGACCCGTAAAACGGATATGCCAACGTCGAGGTGGGGTTTGGCTACGTGTACGGTCAATGGGAAAATCTATGCCATCGGGGGAGCTCCGACGAGTTATACGGGTCTCAATGCTGTGGAACAGTACAATCCTATAGCCGATACATGGACGAGGAAAGCAAATATGCCTACGGGTTTATGGGGTCTTTGTGCCAAAGTAGTGAATGGAAAGATATATGCTTTTGGAGGAAGGACGGGTACGACCGCTGTACCCAATACGTACGAGTATGATCCAGCCACGGACACCTGGACGCGAAAAGCCGACATGCTCTTACCCACGAGCCAGATGGGCTCTGCAGTATTGGGTGACAAAATTATTGTCATCGGAGGATGGCACATCAGTAGCAGGTTTCCATATACAACAGTACAAATGTATGATACGGAGACGGACGTATGGACGATAGAAGGTGACGCGCCATTTTTGAGAGCCGTCTTCACGGCCGAGGTTGTGAACAACAGGATATACGCTATTGGTGGAACGGACAGACCTCACCCTTGTCCCGCCTTTTCAACGGCGTACGAACTCACCATCAATCCTCCGCCACCTGACTTCAACGGTGATGGCGTTGTGAACATCAAAGAACTCCTTAGACTTATCGAATCGTGGGGCCGGGACGATCCAATGGTGGACATTGCTCCGCCGCCCTTTGGTGATGGAATGGTGGACGTTTTAGACCTGGAGCTTTTAATGAGCTATTGGGAGCAGCAAGTGGATGATCCCACCCTGATAGCGCACTGGGCGCTGGATGAAACAGAGGGCGCCGTTGCTTATGACAGCGCGGGTGAGAATGACGCCTCCGTCAGTGGGGAGCCGGTGTGGCAGCCGGAGGGCGGCAAGGTGGGCGGCGCGCTGGCGTTCGACGGCGTCGATGATTATGCCTTTGCCCCACAGGGATTCAATCCTGCAGATGGGCCTTTCAGCATTTTCGCCTGGATTCAAGGCGGCGCGCCGGGGCAGGTGGTCATCTCCCAGTTGAACGGCGCCGACTGGCTCAGCGCCGATCCGGCTTCGGGCTTTCTGATGACGGCGTTATGCGAGTCGGGGCGGGGCGGCAGTTCCCTGAAATCCGAGTCGGTCATCACCGGCGGCGATTGGCATCGTATCGGATTTGTCTGGGACGGCGCCCACAGGGCACTCTACGTGGATGATATTCTCGCCGCCGAAAGTACGCAGAAGGGATTAGGGAGTGCCGATGGCGGGCTGAATATTGGTTGTGGAATGAATTCGGCCCCGGGAACCTTCTGGTCCAGCCTGATCGACGAGATTCGCATCTATGACCGACCCCTGAGCCCGTAGGACATAGCAGCCTTCGTACATGTTTTATCTATCCACGAATTCGTAGGTTTTGTCGCCGATGAATTGAGCGTCTCCTTTTAGTCCTTTGGCCGTTTCGCAGCCGGTCAGAATGATCGCTGCAAGGATCACAGTTAATAGCACGATTATTTTCTTAGCCATTTTAAGACTCCTTCTGGAGAATTGAGAATTTAGAATGTAGAATGAAGAAAACACCAAAACAAAACTCTCAATTCTCAATTTTTTAGAAACAGATAATACAGCCGGCCCTCCTGGTACGTTTGCCCGGCTAACTGTCCGGCCAGGTCGCCGACGCCCATATAGACGTCGCACCGTCCCGGCGCGCGGATGGCGCCGCCGGCGTCCTGATCCAGGGCGAATCCGCTATAGACCTGATTGACCACCCGGCCGCCGATAGCTCGGGGCAAATTGGTGGTGATGAACGTTAGAGAACCTCTTGGGAAGATCGACTTGTCGGTGGCGATGCTCCGATAAGCGGTCACCGGTTCGTTCAGACAGCCGCGAGGCGGCCCATCTTCCTTTTGAAAGAAGACGAACCGGGCATTCCGCCGGACGTATGTGCTGACTTGGTCCTGATATCGTTTGAAATAGTCGATCATAGCGGCCAGGCTGATCCGATCGGCGGGGATTTTACCGTCTTTCACCAGTTCCTGAGCGACGCTGTTATATTCGTGCCCGTTGTTGGCGGCGTAACCGATCGTTGTGAGTTCACCGTTGGGCAATCGGAGTTTGGCCGAGCCCTGGACGTGGGCGATATAGGCCTCGAACGGATCACTCAGCCAAACAAGCTCTTTGCCCTCGAGCATTCTTGACTCTTCGATTATGGCTCGCGACGGGTAGGGGCCAACCTGCCCATCGGGCAGGCGTCGGCCGAGAATCATGCCGTCCGGTCCTTTGACCAGGTCATCTGGTTGTTCGTACAAAGGGTATCGGAAGCGTTCGGTGCGGGTGAACGAGCCGGGAAAGATCGGTGTGTAGTAGCCCGTGAACAGGACGGTTCCCTGATCGTCGCAGCCGATAGAGATATAGACATCGAACCTTTGGCGTATGGCCTGGTTAAGTTGGGCGCCCGCCAGGCCGGAATCGAGCATTTCGGAGAAGGCTTTCACGCTTTCCAGGGCCATACTATGCGTAATTTCACCAATCGGATAATACTGCCGGCTCGATGGTTTTTGAAGGTAATTGATACTGTGACCGATGGCGGTTTTCAAGTCATCCAAATCGAGACAGGCCATCGTAAAGTCCGGTAATTCCTGAGGATCGGTTATTTTCCGCAGGGCGTGTTGGCCCGGCGGCAAGGGTCTGTCGTAGGGAGTTTCGGGCTTTTCCGGGGCGACGGTTTTACAGCCGGATAATACAGCAATCGAACATAACACTGAAAATAGAATCCTTTTCTTCATTCTAAGCTCCAAAATAATAGCGTATCGTAGGGACGGCCCCCCGTGGCCGTCCGAATCCGGCGATAAAACAATATCCGGCGTCAGAAAACGGACAGGCACAGGGGCCTGTCCCTACGATCCGCTTGCGTTAATCTTCGCGGATTACGTCATATCCTGATAGTCTTATCGGCCTGTGAGTTGATTTTTCTTGGTAAACATATCGCTTCAACCCAAAAAAGTCTGAAATGAGACTGGATTTTCCTTGACAAAAGAACGATAACTATGTTAGGGATAATTTAATTGGAGCATATGAGTTCTGATCTGAGCAGCACCCGAATTCGCGCCTCAGGATGGAGAGAGGGCCAAATCGGGCGACAAGATGTGGTGTTATACGATATGCAGTTTCTCGGTCAAATCAGAGACATTTCAACGTTTATTAACGACTATTTCACTTATTTCGCTGCTTTGCTGTGTACTCGGAGGTCCAATCAATCTACCTTGCATCTTTAGTTTAATCATTTGAAGAGGGATCATTGGATATAATGGAAGCTACAGATTATTAGTCTTCAAGCAAAACAATTATCAACTGTCTTATTTAAAAGGAGAAGTATGATGTACAAAAAAGCCGTTTCTTTGGTGACTTTTGTTCTGGTGGTGAGTCTGGTTCAAGCCGGATTCGGCGCTGACACCAGTCTGGTGGGATGGTGGAGACTGGAGGATGGCAGCGGTACGGTTGCCAAAGACTCGTCGAACTACGGCAATGACGGAACCCTCGTGAACGGTCCCACTTGGGTCACGGGCAAGTGGGGTGGCGCCTTGAAGTTCAACGGTGTGGACCAGTGGGTGGAGGCGCCGCATAACGAGACGTTGACCGTGGATACCGAGGTCACGGTTATGGCCTGGATCAATACCGAGCGATATAAGGGCGGCGCCACGGCGAGCAATACCTGGCAGGGGATTGTCTCCAAGGGCAATGCTCCCCGGTCCTACAGCTTTTACACGAAGGACGGCGGTAATCTGCATTTCAGCGTTGGCCCGTCCGGGGGGTATTACGGAAGCGTCAGCACGGGTACGTTGCCATTGAACGAGTGGGTTCACGTGTGCGCGATGGTCATCGACGGCGAGCACCAATACTACATCGACGGAGAAGACGCGGGTCGTGCCCAGTCGGGCGTCGTTTTGCCGGGATCATCGGATACCAGCCCCGTGTATTTCGGTCGCGTGGCGGCGGCTGTAGCAAACACTGCGTACCTCGGCATGATCGACGACGTGCGTATCTATAGGAGGGGTTTGTCACAAGAGGAAGTCCTCGAAGCTATGAACGATGATGCCGGGGGCTCGCCGCTGGCTTATGGACCTTCTCCGGAGGATGGTGCCGTGGTCGAGGCCGCGTGGGCCAACCTAAGCTGGAACCCGGGAGATTTTGCCGTTTCTCATGATATTTACTTTGGCACCGACTTCGACGATGTCAATGAAGGCATCGATACGTTTGTGGGCAACACGACATCGACCTTCCAGGTCGTGGGTTTCCCAGGTTTTCCCGCCCCGGGTGGATTGCAGCCGGGAACGGCTTATTACTGGCGCGTGGACGAGGTCAACGAGGCGGATCCGAACAGTCCGTGGAAAGGCCACGTCTGGAGCTTCTTTGTTCCTTCGAAGACGGCATATAATCCCAATCCGGCGGATGGCCAGAGATATGTCGATCCCGAGATAACTTTGAGTTGGATGCCCGGGACGGGCGCGATCATGCATACGGTGTACTTTGGCGACAATTTCGACGAGATCAATAGCGCCGCGGGAGGCAATCCTCAACCGGAGGCAACGTATAATCCCGGAGAACTTGAACGAGGAAAGACGTATTATTGGCGCGTTGATGAGTTTGACGGCATTGTAACAAATAAAGGCGCTGTTTGGAGCTTCACGACCAAGCCCGACATTCCTATTACGAACCCTGAATTGCTCTGCTGGTGGAGTCTTGATGAAGGCCAGGGCACGATCGTGCTGGACCGGTCCGGTCATGGAGCCGACGGCACAATTGTCGGCCATCCCCAATGGGTGGACGGCGTCGACGGCGGCGCGCTGAACTTCGACGGCGCTATTGAGGCGGTCACGTATAATTTCGAAGATGAAACCTGGACGGCTTATACATTGGCCGTATGGGCCAAATCGAATAGGCTCAATCAAGTCAACAACAGCGGGATATGCGCCACCTATCTCACGACCAATGGTGGTTTCCAGCTTTCTTACGATAATTTTAACAATTACCAATATCATGCCGACGTAGATCAAATCCTCGGCCCGGCCTCGCTGGGCTGGGTGCACCTGGCGGTGACCTATGACGGCGCCATCGCCACGGCTTACTACAACGGCGAGTTCGTCGCGACGTTTACGCCGGGTGCGGACGATTTACTCGCTAATAAATATGGGCTTGGTGTCAACAGAGTCGAAGACCATCGTCTTGACGGCTCGGTGGATGATTTTCGTGTGTATAGCCGGGCGCTGAGCCAGGAAGAAATTCAGGAGATCATGCGGGGCGATCCGTTACTCGCGTGGCGTCCAAGCCCGGCGGACGGCTCCAATCCGGACATTGATTCGGCGATTCCTCTAAGTTGGTCGCCTGGAGAGAGCGCTTCACAACACGATGTGTACGTCGGTACGGATAAAGACGCCGTGACCTCGGCGGACGCAACCGATACGACCGGCATCTATCGAGGCCGTCAGAGTGCCAGGACATACACGCCCGGAGACGTCGAATGGGGCGGCGGGCCGTACTACTGGCGCGTGGACGAGGTTAATACCGATGGAACCGTCACCAAAGGCCGAATCTGGGATTTCACTGTCGCCGACTTTATCCTCGTGGATGATTTTGAGAGCTATACCGATGACGACGCCAATGGTAAAGCCATTTGGCAGGCGTGGCTAGACGGCTACGGTGTGGCCGACAACGGCTCCCAGGTCGGTTATCTTCTTCCTCCGTATGCCGAAAAGACGATTGTCAACAGTGGTTTGCAATCCATGCCGTTCGTCTATGATAATACGAGCGCGACGAATTCCGAGGCAGCGATGGCGTTAACGACTCCTCGGGATTGGACGCGGCACGGTCTGGCACATTTATCGTTATGGTTCCAGGGTTACCCGGCTTCGGACGGTAGTTTTATCGAAACTCCGGCCGGGACTTATACGATGACCGCGTCCGGCGCGGATATCTGGGGCACCGCCGACGAATTCCACCTTGCGTACAAGACGTTGACAGGCACCGGTTCAATTATCGCGAAAGTGAACAGTGTTGAGAATACGAACGGTTGGGCCAAGGCTGGCGTGATGATCCGGGAGACGCTGGATGCCGGATCAAAGTACGCGTTTGCATGTATCACGCCGGAAAATGGTGTAGCTTTCCAGGGCCGTACGGCGACGGACGGAACCTGTTTCAGCACGAGCGAGAATGGAATCGCGGCGCCGCATTGGGTGAAACTGGAGCGTGATGCATCCGGCAACTTTAGCGTCTCGCATTCGACCAACGGCACAACGTGGCAAGCAGTCGCGGATTCGGTTCCGACGAACATCTCGATGACGTCGAGCGTTTACATCGGACTGGCGCTGACCAGCCACGATGCGGCTCAGACCTGTCAGGCGGTTTTCTCGAATGTGACGACGTCCGGCAATGTGAGCGGGCAGTGG
>JAFGTG010000264.1 GCA_016934255.1 Sedimentisphaerales bacterium | reverse complement strand
CAATCCGGCCAGTTGAGCGACAATGCCGTTCATCTTATTGGTCTGCGCGCTCAATTCCTTCGAGGCACTGGCGGATTCTTCGGCCGTCGCCGCATTCTGCTGCGTGACCTTGTCCATCTGGCTCACCGCCGTGTTGACCTGGCTTATGCCCCGGGCCTGCTCGTCGGAAGCCGCTGCAATCTCGCCGACCAGCTCGGACGTTTTACCGATCCCCGTCACGATCTCTTCGAGCACGTTAGCCACCTCCACAGCGATATCAACGCCGTTCTTCGAGTTCTTGACTGATTCCTCGATCATGTTGGCCGTATTCTTGGCCGCTTCCGCCGAACGCATGGCCAGGTTGCGAACCTCCTCAGCCACGACGGCAAAGCCTTTACCGGCTTCTCCCGCGCGGGCGGCCTCGACAGCGGCGTTCAGCGCCAACAGGTTGGTCTGGAAGGCGATCTCGTCGATCACCTTGATAATCTTGGCCGTTTCGTCGGAACTCCTCTGGATCTCCTCGATCGCCTCGTTCATTTTTATCATCGACTGCGTGCCGTTGTCGGCGGCCTCGCGCGCCTCACTCGCTAACGTATTGGCTTGCTGCGCGCTGTCGGCGTTATGCCGGGTCATGGACGCCATCTCTTCAAGACTGCTCGAGGTCTCTTCCAAACTCGCGGCCTGTTCCGTTGAGCCTTCGGCAAGCCTTTGCGACGAGGA
Source organism: Sedimentisphaerales bacterium (assembly GCA_016934255.1). Lineage (GTDB taxonomy): Bacteria > Planctomycetota > Phycisphaerae > Sedimentisphaerales > Anaerobacaceae > JAFGTG01. The sequence continues at coordinate 16,196 of JAFGTG010000264.1, read as the reverse complement.
CGCGATCTCCGTCAGGGATGCGTGTATCTGAGAAGCACTCCCCGTCAGGGTCGCAATGGCATGATTGATCGTTCCGATAATGGCGCTGATACCGAAATACGAGACGATACTCATCAATATCACCGACGTGACAAGAATCAGACCGGTTGTCAAATAGAATTTTTTGATAGCGGCCGCCGTGTTGATCTGGGATTGCTGATAGTACTCGTTGAGATCGCCGCCGGCGTTAGAAAAAATCGAATCGATTCGGGCTTTGGCATCGTTCATGCTCTCGAAATGTGTGACGAATTCACGTGAAAGCGTCTCTACCGCGGTGTTGGCTTGCTGAGCCTTTACGGGCATGTCGGCGAATGGCGTATTAGCCAGCCGTTCGATATCACGCTTCGTATTTTCTGTCGCTTTGCTCAGGTACTCAAAGAGTTGATCCTTTGCGCTGATGTCGATCACCATTTGGTAAAACAGCGAACGAAGCGTGAGATTGGACGTCGTATTAATGCTCGCCCCGATCAGAACCATCCGTTCGAGCGTCGTCACCTCGCTGCGAAGGTCCGGGTCCGCAAGCTTCTTCGCCACGAGTTCGATATATCCATTCGACTGCTGGACCGAGAAATCGGTCAGTTCGAGAATCTTCCCTGCGATCTCTTGATTTCGTTCTTTCGCATTAACGATATCGTTTTGAAGGTTGTGAATCTCTTTTAACAACGTCACCAACTCCTCGTTATCGGTATTGGCGAAAGCGTCGATCTTTGTGAGCGTATCAAACACTGTTCGGGATAGCGCCGGATCGGCCGCGGGATTATGAAAATACTCATCCGCCCGTTTCTGAGCGTCGCTTATTAACGTCACCAGCTCATTATTCGTCTTCATTTTATTAAGGCTATCCTGCGACTGGCGATTGCCTCTGATGATAAGCAGCAAAATCGGCAATAATGCAACAATCTGGATCAGGATTGGAATAAACATTCTTGTTCTCATTTTCATGTGAAGCTCTCCTCAGTGCCCGTTTCAGATAGTCTCTTCTTTCCTTCCGATCGGGGGAGTCTCCATGATCCCACCGGAGCACTCAAAAGACGATACTTTTGACTTCCAATACCAACCACTTAAAACGGAGAAACCTTTGTTGGGTACACAATACCCCATTATGAAATTATGCGTCGTTTGTATCGTCGTTTTGGAAGGTCGGAATAACTGGAATTCTTCTCGCAAAGAGAAAGAATCGACCGTCTGCCGGTCGATCCCCATGAACGAATCATAAATGTCGTCCAGGATAGACGTTGACGCCTATCCTGGAACAACACTACCAGACATATCAATTATTGAACTGCTCGAATCCCTCTTGGTCGTCGTCCAATGGGATCATCTTCTCGGCGACAGTCGTCTTGGCAACCGCTTTTTTCGTCGGCGCACTCTTTGAGCCTTCGGCGACGCGGTGAAACACTTGATCGGATTTACTGAGCTGACGCCGTCTTTGTGGCTTAGCCCCGGTCTGTTCAACGCCCAGGTTCGCGGATTTACCCCCGACCAACGCCGCCAGTTGAGCGACAATGTCGTTCATCTGATCGGCCTGTGCGCTGAGTTCCTCCGATGCACTGGCGGATTCCTCGGCATTGGCCGCGTTCTGCTGCGTCACTTTGTCCATCTGACTGACCGCCATGTTGATCTGGTCGATGCCCTGGGCCTGCTCGGCCGATGCGGCCGCAATCTCGCTGACCAGTTGCGAGGTCTTACCGATCCCCGAAACGATCCCCTCGAGCACCTTGCCCACTTCCGCGGCAATGTCAACGCCGTTGCGCGAGTTCTTGACCGATTCCTCGATCATATTGGCCGTGTTCTTGGCCGCTTCCGCCGAACGCATCGCCAGGTTCCGGACCTCCTCGGCCACGACGGCAAAGCCCTTGCCCGCCTCTCCGGCGCGAGCCGCCTCAACCGCCGCGTTCAACGCCAGAAGATTGGTCTGGAAGGCAATTTCGTCGATGACTTTGATGATCTTGGCCGTCTCATCCGAACTCTTCTGAATCTCCCCGATCGCCTCGTTCATCTTGCGCATTGATGTCGTACCGTCATCAGCCGCTTTCTGCGCTTCAGTGGCCAGTGTATTGGCCTGCTGGGCATTGTTGGCATTCTGCTTGGTCATAGACGACATCTCTTCAAGACTGCTCGAGGTTTCCTCCAAACCGGCGGCCTGCTCCGAAGCGCCTTCCGCTAAGGACTGCGACGCCGCGGACACCTGTCCGGCGGCCGAGGTGACCTGCTCGGACCCCTCCGTCAAGCTGGAAATGATACGATGAACGGGCTTGACGACGCCGCGGGTGATCACAAACGCCACCACCATACCGACGACCACCGCGGTGATGCTGATGATGATGATCAGAGCATTGACCATCGTCACGGTCGCGTTGGCTTTCTCATTGACATTATCGATGAATGCATAGACGCCGTCACGGACGCTGTGGGACTCCGCCATGACCTGGTCGGCATTCTGCTTTTGCGTCTTCATTTCTTCCCGCTGGGCGATGTTGTACTGACGGAACTGCGTGACCAGATCTTCATATTGCTTGAGTTCGTTCAATCCCGTTTGAATCGAAGCCTGCATTTGCTGCGAAACCGTCATCTGCTTGCATTGTTGAAGCAGATCTCTCGTCTCTGAAATTTGCTGCATCCATGCTTTAGCGAAGGACTCCTGTTCTTCCTCCGTCACCGCCAGTTGATACTTGTACGCTGTAACATAAAACCGGTTGATGGCATTGCGGCATTTCTGCACGAGGAACGCGTTTTCGACCGCCGCCTTTTCGAGCATCCCGTCTTTTTCCGTACCTAAAGCAACGCTTTGCAAAGCGTCAATCACGGAAATAACACCCTGCAAGACTTTGTCCGCCGCTTCGGCCCGAAGCTTCCCGGAGTCCGATTTATTTTTTTCGATACGGACGTATTCGTTACAGCTTTTATCATAAGCCCCCATTTCGCTGACGAGATTATCGATGATCTTCTTATTCTCCGCCGACTTCATCAAGTCCTTGGCTTCGCCGGCTGTTTTGATCACTTCCTGGGTCTCTGCGTCACGGGACGTCGCATACTTGTCATCCTTGTAGATGATATAACGCAGGGCATGAGCCTGGGCGTCTTGTGCATCGGCCATAACAATGTTGGCTTTCTTGGCAATTTCCAGTTGATACTGAATATCCACCATACTATCCTTAAGGTTACCGGCGCCAATGTAGCCCACCACAGAGACAATAACCAACAACGCCAGGACTGAAAGAAATCCTCCATACATTTTCGTGCTTAATTTGACATTCTTCATTTGTTGACTCCTCGACATTCTTCTTTAAGGTTTATCAATTGTTTCTCGTTACCCAATTTCACATTGGCAGATTCAACATCTGTTTCGTTCTATCGTGAAACAGATGATCCGTATCGTATCCCGGAACGCCTACTCAGATGGCGCCGAAAACAATCCACGCGCATACCAACACGTCCGGTCACGGCTCCGGGCAAGAGTATTCTCGACATGCTTATCGTCATTCCCCCAAAGCCTGATGAGTCGAGCTAGACCTCATCGGCGCCGACCGTCATCCCGCCGAAATCATCGCCGGCCAAAACCCGGTCGATATCCAACAGAATCTTGACCGTCTCCCCGATCTTGCCCATCCCCAGAATGAAATCCGTATCGACGTTCGAACCAAACTGCGGCGCCTTTTCGATCTTCTCTCCGGCAATATCCAACACCTCCTGAACGCGATCGACCACGATGCCGGTGCTGAACGTCCGCTGCCCTTGAGACGTCTCTACCACTATGATGCAGGTCTGATCCGTGACCTCCGCCGTGTCCATGCTAAACTTCGAACGTAAATCAATGACCGGGATCACTTGACCGCGGAGATTGATCACCCCTTTGACGTGATGAGGAGTTTGAGGAACAGAGGTGATATCCATATAGCCAATGATCTCGCGCACCTTGAGGATTTCCAAACCATATTCCTCGGGCCCAAGAGCAAAGGTCAAATACTTGCCCTCCCTATCCAACATCGCTTTTTCCGACTGTTTTTTTTGAGTCATCGTTTCAGCCATACTTTACTCCTTATTCATGAAACCGCAAAACTTATCTTGATCGTACGATAGCATTTTTCGCGGTCTCAGCCGATTTTCAATGAAAGAACGGCTTTGACCGGCAAAACCGGCAACAACCAGACTGACAAATAACTTTCATGGAATCTCTTGTCGTACTCCATGTTTCACACTTTGAAAAGCAGCATCGTCTTTTCATCAGGAGGGAATAATTGGAATTTTTCTTATGAAGATTCTCTTTTCCCCAGATTTATTTCCTCAGAACCAGCCAAAGACCAGTATTACCTCTCTTTTTCTTTTGAAAAATCAAGGAATCACCTATTTTTTTGTGCGGTATTCTTGGAGCACTGCTATTGCTTTTAATATAAACATCGAAAATCCACTGCTCCGTACGGAATGTGTTTGTCAGCCTCACATTCGTTAGTCTTATAATTACAATGATTAAACAACACATACGAACATAACGCTTATTTCCGAGGATGACGACGCACATTCTCTCACCAATTAAGATGACTTTTTTCAGCCAAAATCCCCTTCTACTTTGAGGGGGAATGAAACTTTACGGTGGCCAGCCTATTCTTAACGACAGGCTATTACATCTAAGGGACCCACCATACGGTATGTATCAGTCTCGTGTCAGGCTGACACAATTCGCCCTTGCGTTTATCGAAGCCAACAGCTAAAATCGCCTTTAAGGCCCTATGTTCAATCGAATGAAATGCTCAAAAGCCCCTTCATGTGAATGCGACAATAACAAGAGTTTGCCTCTGAGTATTTGGCCTTCATAATTTCTTAATTGGAGATTGATATCACGATGCCTGATCTTGTACCCATCTCAAAAACGGGTTACACCAAACTAAAGGAAGAACTCGACCGGCTTGAAAATGAGGAGCTTCCCGACGTTCAGAAAGCCGTCGCTGAGGCGCGTGAGCTCGGCGATTTAAAGGAAAACGGCGCGTATATTTACGGGCGGCAGCGACAGGGCTTTATCGTCGGGCGGATCGGTGAATTGAAGGGAATGATGAACCGGTCGGATATTATTGACTGTACGCAAGTCCCGTGCGACCAGGCTGAATTCGGTACGGTGGTCACGTTGTTGGATTTAGATACACAGGAGAAAGTGACCTATCAACTGCTCGGGCCTCATGATGCGGATATTGATACAGGAAGCATTTCCATTCACTCCCCCGTCGGACGTGCGATCCTCGGACACTCGGTCGGAGATACGCTGTCCGTAACGATCCCCCGCGGCGATCGTCATTTTACAGTTATTGACATCGCCAAATCAGAAATGGAGTAAAATCTATTCCCTATCCGATGGAAAATGAAAAGGACATCCGCTAATCTCCCGCAAACAATTCAGGCTGACGGTCTTCCTTTTCTTTCTTCTTGTACAATTTAAGATTCAAATGGTCACAAGCTTGTTGGGTAGCTTCCCGGCCGCGTTTGGTTCGGCGCAGAAAACCGATCTGCAATAGATAAGGCTCGACGACGTCCTCGAGGGTATCCCTTTCCTCGCCGAGCGTCGCGGCCACCGCCTCAATCCCCGCCGGGCCGCCGTCATAGATGTTCACCAATGCCCGCAAGAAAGCCCGATCCAATTCATCAAGGCCCAATGGATCGATCTGTTCCATCTTAAGTGAGCTTTCGACAATTTCCGAGCTAAGAACGCCCGAGCCCTTGACCTGGGCATAGTCCCGGACGCGCTTGAGCAGGCGATTCGCGACTCTCGGCGTCCCCCGGCACCGGTCGGCAATTATTTCCAACGTCCCGTCCTCGCATTGCAATTGCAGCAACTCGGCGGACCGGGCCAGAATCTCCGTCAACTCCCCGCTGTCGTAAAAGTCCAGGTGATACAACATTCCGAACCGGCTGCGAAGCGGTGCGCTGAGCAAGCCCGCCCGCGTCGTGGCTCCAATCAACGTAAAGTGTTTTAGCGGAAAATTAATCGTCTTGGCGTGCAGGCCGCTATCGACGGTGTAATCGACTTTGAAGTCTTCCATGGCCGGGTAGATGAACTCCTCGACCGGCGTGCTGAGCCGGTGAATCTCATCGATAAAAAGCACATCACCCGTGTTGATGTTACTCAGAAGGCCCATCACGTCGCCGGCCTTGGCCAGGGCCGGCCCTGACGTGCAACGTATCTTCGCCCCCATTTCGTTGGCCACGACGTGAGCGAGCGTTGTTTTACCGAGACCGGGCGGACCGTAAAACAGAACATGTTCGAGCGGTTCGGATCGTCGTTTGGCCGCTTCGATGGCGATCGAAAGTTTCTCCCGAACGTTTCGCTGGCCGACACATTCACCCAACAGCTTCGGCCGGAGCGATACGTTGAAACTCTCTTCCTGCTCGCTCAAAGATTGTCCGCTGATAATTCTACCGATAGCCATAATCTAAAATTAAATATCAAACATCAAAAATAAAAATTATGGAGTCCGCCTTTAGCGGACGACTTCCTCAATTTTGCATTTTACATTTTGATTTTTGATTTTGCTTCTCAGACTTCTACTCCTTGTTTGACTCTATAGACCAGGGGCACGAGCGCCTCGGCCGATTTGATATCGGGATGGTTCCGACAGGTTAATTCGATTAATTCCATCGCCTCAGCCCGTTTCTCGCCCCAGGCGATGAGTATCTCCAGGGCTTCGATCTGGAATGGCTTGAGCTGCGCCTGCGACGGTCCAGACGGCTCGGCACCGACGGCAAACGATTGCAACTTGCCCTTCAGTTCGGCGATGATCTGCTGCGCCATTCGTTTGCCCACCGACGGCAGGGACATCAGCATCTTGTCATCGCCGCTCTCGATTGCCGAGGCGATTGTCCCGATGGGAATGCTTAACGATCTTAATCCCTTTTTGATACCCATGCCTTTCACGCTGATGTACTTGGTGAAAAAGTCCCTCTCGCCCGCATTCAAAAATCCCACCATCCTCGGTATCAGATTCCCGCCGCCCAGCGTGCCCTCGTAATACTCCATCGTGCAAAGCGTAATCTCCGATCCGATCTCCCCCGACAGCGCGCTGATACAGTAGCTCGGCAACATCACCTCATAACCGACCGCCCCGACCTGAACCAGGCACGAGTCGCTATCCAGTGCTATCAGTTTTCCTTCAATCTTTGCGATCATAAGATCGATTGACTATTTACTAATGACTATTGACTATTGTGAGTATCCTTCGTCACAACTGCTCATCAAATCACAAGACTTTTCGTCGAATTCGCACAGCACAATGCCGCGGCGATGGCGTCGGCGACGTCGCTGGGTTCGGGCAGCCGGGGCAGGGACAAAATCGTCTGAATCGTTCTTTGCACCTGTTCCTTGGACGCCCTACCGTTACCCGTTATCGACTTTTTAATACGCGTCGCGCTGAAACTTCTAACCTCAATCGCCGCTTCAGCACATTTTTGCAGTATAACACCCCGCGCGTGTCCCATCAAGATCGCCGTTCTCGGATGGGCGTAGTGCGAATAAAGCTGCTCCACGGCGACGACGTCGGGCTTGAAGTTTTTCAAGAGCGAATCAATATCCTCGGCGATTCGGTTCAACTTTTCTTCAAGCGCCGAATCGCGGTCCGTCCGAATCACACCCGCCTCAACTAAGTTGCCTGCGTCCAGCCCGGCATCGAAACACGCATATCCACAGACCTGCAAACCCGGATCAATCCCGAGAATCCTCATTTCATTCTCCACTCGTTTAGCCCCCACCCCTGTGGTGGGGGTCTTTTCCTTATCCCAATTTCCAGGTCGTTCCATCGGGCCTGTCTTCGAGCACGATTCCCGCTGATCCCAGGATATCTCGTACTTGATCTGCAAGCGAGAAATTCTTTTCTCCTCGGGCTTTGTTTCGTAATTCAACTAAGCCATCGATGGCAAGTTCATATCTTTTCACTTCGTCTGTCTCAATACTTTGTGCGTATTCATCTTTAACGACGCCAAGCACGTCGCCGCCCAGTCTGCCGAATCTCTCATTTATCGCGTTGAGCGTATCCGCTGAAGCTTTGCCATTTTGCAGCACACTATTGGCCACTCGAACCAGATCGAAAACAACCGATAGAGCAACGGACGTATTCAAATCGTCGTTCATCGCGGCTTCGAATTTTTCCGTGAGTTGTTTCAGTTGTTCCGCCGTTTCGCTATCGACCGGCCCTTCCGGGGCCGTGGCGAGTCTTTTTCGTATGGCCTTGACCGCCTCGGTGATCTTGTTGAGACCGCTCTGGGCGGCAAATAACGCCGCATCCGAAAAGTCCAGCGGGCTTCGGTAATGACTGTTCAAGATCAACTGCCGAACGGCCAACGGCTCGTAGCTCTGTTTCAAACGTTCATGCTCGCCGGCAAAGGCCTGCTTGAGCGTAATGAAATTGTTCAGGCTCTTGCCCATTTTCTGGCCGTCCACGGTGACCATGTTGTTATGCAACCAATATCGAACGAATTGAGCCTCGTTGGCCGCTTCGGATTGGGCGATCTCGCACTCGTGATGGGGGAACTGGTTTTCCAGTCCGCCGCCGTGAATGTCGATCGTCTTGCCCAGATATTTCATGCTCATCACCGAGCATTCCAGATGCCAACCCGGGTAGCCCATCCCCCACGGACTCGGCCACTGCATAATGTGGCTCGGCTCGGCTTTTTTCCAAATCGCAAAATCGACCGGATTCTTCTTGTCCGGCGAGACTTCCACGCGCGATCCGGCGATCATCTCCTCGACGTTTCGGCCGGAGAGCTTGCCGTAATCCTTGAACTTGGACACATCGAAATACACCGAGCCGCCAACCTCATAGGCATAGCCCTTCTCCAGAAGCGTTCTCACCAGCTCGATCTGCTCGGTGATATGACCGGTGGCGCGCGGGCTGATGTCCGGCCGGACACAGTTCAGCATGTCCATGTCCGCGAAGTAGCTCCGGGCATAAAACTCGGCGATAGCCATCGGGTGTTTCTTCTCCCGTTGGGCCTGCTTGCCGATCTTATCTTCGCCTTCGTCCGCATCGTCGGTCAGATGCCCTACGTCGGTGATGTTTTGGACATAGGTGACGTTGTATCCCAGATAGCGGAGATACCGGACCAGCACGTCGAAGCTGACGTAACTCTTGGCGTGGCCAAGGTGTGCATGCCCATAAACCGTCGGCCCACAGACGTACATCCCGACCCGGCCTTCTTCCAAAGGCTTAAATTCCTCTTTACTTCTCGTCAAACTATTAAAAAGTTGCAATCCCATTTTGACCTCTCGATTGACACTGATTTACACTGCTTTTTTAGACACGGATTAACACGGATTAACACTGTTTTTCTTCATTTTATGTTTCCTGATTCTTCTCCACAAGCCGAGAAACCAGTTTTTGGATTTCTTCCCAATTATTAGCATCATTAATTTCCACCATGGGACCTCTTTTGGGGTAAAGCCGAACTTTGTGATGGTGCACAATTCTATTAACTTCGCCTTCAGGAAGGAAAACCTCTGGTAACAGCTTTTTCTTGTAGAAACGAATCGCTGCTATGTTTCTAATGTCGCGCACACCGACATATTCTTTAACAGGATTAAACACCAATGTGCTCTTAACGTTTAAAAACTCACTTTTGAGTTTATTGTATACATCCCTTACATTTTCTTCACATCCGTCCAGATGGAATTCTTCGGTGTACTGGGATGATTCTGTAATTTCCATTGCTGTTGAGAGTGAAGTAGCATCCTCGAATGGAATGGACTGAAAAGGCGGCTTGACTGTTAAAATATTACTGTTATTTCGCCGGAAATGATTGACTATCTGAACTTTAACCATCCTCCCCCACGTGTCAGTGTATGTATCCATTATCTCCTTGAATTCTGCCTTTGATTCATCAATGACAATAAGAATGTTTTGGCTACTGTCCATAGTATCCTTCAAGAACTTGTAAATCTCTCTTGAGCCAATTAACTCTCTAATTTTGTTTTTAAGATTAGCATCCTCTCTAAAAAGTGTGAACATAGTTTCGATCAGTTTCTGGCGTTGTTTCGAGTTTCTGTAGAATGCGAAGAATTTGGTGATCTGTGGGAATATATGTCCAAAGAAATCATGATTCTGAAGCTCTACCTCAACAAGATAAAATTCCGGATTCTCGATATCACTAATGTCTATCAAAAAACCATCCGGTATTGTTCCACCTAAAGAAGCAGTGTTTATTTTCCGTTTGACATCTATGTAAATTGCCTTGTCCCCGAAGATTGTTCCTGCATTTTCAGCCACAAGTTTTTCAAAGTCACATTCCTTGGAATAGTTAACTTGCTCATAAATCTCACCGTTGAGGGACACACTTATAGTCACTTCCAATCCTCTCTTTCCGCATTATCGTAACCAAAAACACGGCGTTTGACTTTTACGGAACGACCGAAATTTATTAACAATCCCACTTGTAAGTCCGTGGCTTTGAGATAATTAACCAATTGGACCTCGTGGACAGAACTCAGTTCAGCAACCGCTTTGACTTCGACAATAATTTTGCCGTCCACAATCATGTCAGCCACATAATCGCCGACGACATGCCCACGATATGAAACCGACATCGGAACCTCCAGGTCGCACGTCAATCCCATCTCTCGAAGTTCTATCGCAAGCGCATTTTTGTAAACCTTTTCAAGAAAACCTTGCCCTAATTCTTTATGAACATTGTGAGCCGCCGCTATAATTTTCTGTGACAGTTCACTATGCTTAAGTGCTCTCATCTCTTTTCTTTATTTTCAAACCGTGTTAATCCTGTGTTAATCCGTGTCTAAAAATAACAGTGTTTATCCGTGTCTCACAGCGTGCGTTTATATTTCACTTTCAAAAGTGCGGTGGCTGTCGCGGCCATGGCCTGGCCGGCGCCGATCTCACCGAGACCTTCGTTTGTCTTGGCCTTGACGTTCACATTGTTAAAATCGATGCCCAACAACCCGGCGACGCACCGTTTCATTTGCCCTTTAACAGGCTCAAGCCGAGGTTCTTCGGTGTGAATAATCACATCCACGTTGACGATATCCCAGCGTTTCTCCTCAAGCCGTTCTTTGACAATAACCAGAAGCTCCTTGCTGTCCACACCTTTCAAGCTGGAGTCTGTACTGGGAAACAATGTCCCGATATCCCCCAGCCCGGCGGCCCCGAGCAACGCATCAATGATAGCATGCAAACCTACGTCACCATCGCTGTGCCCGGCCAGTCCCGCGGGGTAAGGCACGTGCACTCCGCAGAGCATCAGCTTCCGGCCCTCGACGATCCGGTGGATATCCGTGCCGATGCCGGTTCGATATTCAGGTTTGGGCAACTCAATCACAACGTCCCTTTCGTACTGGGTATTTCCGTGCCGCGGACGCGAACCGCCGCACCGAGCGCCTTACCGAGCCCCTTAAAAATCGCCTCGGCGATATGATGGCTGTTCGTGCCGTATGGAACGTTGATGTGAAGATTGAACTTGCCGGTGTTCGCAAAGCTTCGCAACATTTCTTCCAGGCACTCCACATCGAAATCGCCGATCTTGTCCGTTCGATATTCCACGTTATAGACGCAACTCGCCCTGCCCGATAAATCGACGGATACGTTCGCCAGAGCATCCTCCATCGGCAAGGAACTGTGGCCGTATCGCTCGATGCCCCTCTTATCCCCGAGCGCCTTAAGCAGACACTCGCCCAGGCATATCGCAATGTCCTCGACGGTATGGTGCGCATCGACGTCCAAATCCCCTTTGGCTTTAACCACCAGATCGATCTGGCTGTGTTTGCTCAGGTGGGTGAGCATGTGGTCCAGAAAGCCAATGCCGCTGTCAATCTCATACGTGCCGACGCCGTCCAGATTTAATTTAACCATTACGTCGGTTTCATTCGTTTGCCTGTGAATCTCAGCCGTTCGTTGTCCCATTTGAATTTCCTTTTAAAGAAGTGCCTAAAATTAAGAGTGACTAAAGTGCCTAAAGTGGCACGTTAGTGTCATCCCGAGCGAAGTCGAGGGATCTGGCCCACGCAAATAAGATTCTTCGCTGTGCTCAGAATGACAGCTTCGCTTCCACTTTAGTCACTTTAGTTCATTTTAGTCACTTTAGCTCACTTCATACAATCCCGTAAGATTTCTTCCAATGCTGAAATCAGTTTCTCGTTCTGTTCGATCGTGCCCACCGTTATCCTTAACTTATTCTCCAGCCCGGGTAAATTAAAATAGCGTACGTAAATGTTCCGCTGCACGAGCTTTTCATAAATCACCTTCGCCGGGCAGCTTTTGCTTTCGGCAAGAACAAAATTGGCGCGGCTTGCAGGCACTTTAAATTTCAATCCACGCAGCCGTTCAACAAGAATATCACGAGCCTTCTTCACCTCGTTCGTCGTCTTGTTAAAATACTCCCGGTCTTTGATCGCCGCCGCGGCTAATGCGATGGCCAGAGCGTCCACATTATAGGAATCCTTGATTTTCATCAGGCCGGCGATGAGTTCCGGCTGGGCCATCGCGTAACCAAACCGTAAACCCGCAAGGCCATAGCCCTTGCTCAATGACCGAAGGATAATGATATTATCGAAATCCTTGATGAGGGCCGTACAATTATCTTCCGCGAAATCGACATAGGCCTCGTCAATCAACAAAACGCCCGGAAGCTCATCAGCCAACGAAGCCATTTCGCCGATACTGACAAAACTGCCGCTCGGCGCGTTCGGATTGCACACGATCGTGAGTGCGGCGTCTGTCTTAGTTAGTTTCACCGGCAGATTGAATTCATCATCGAACGGTATCTCGATAGCCTGGCAATTCTGCATCTTCGCCAGAACCGGATAAAGCGAATACGTCGGCACCGGATAGGCAACCGGCCGACTTTCATCACAAAACGCCCGGAAAGCCATCGTCAGTAAATCATCGCCGCCATTACAGCACATTATATTTTCAGGTTTCATGCCATGCACTTTGGCCGCGGCCTGACGAAAGTCCTCTCCCATCGGATCGGGATATCGCCGGAGCTTCTCGGCCTCGAACGCGCCCAAAACCTTCATCACCTCCGGCGACGGCGGAAAGGGATTCTCATTGGTATTCAGCTTAATGATATCGCTCTGCTTGGGCTGAAAACCCGGCGTGTAACCTTCCAACGCCTCGATATTGTCACGAAAATAACTCATCATTATTGACTATTGTCTATTGTCAATTGTCTATTTACTATTGACTGTTTGTCCTTCGGAAGAAATCTGACAGATGCAATCCGTTCAATAGTCAATAGTCATTTGTCATTCGTCAATTTTATCAATCACGGGGATTATACGGATAGTGGACGCGAAGTGAAAGGGAGATTTCGTGATTATCAATTCACAAGGGCTAATTTTGTCAACAATCCGGCTCTGTTGGCGATTTGAACGGACAGGCCCGGCCTCGTATTGGCTTCCAGAACCACCGGCCCCTGATAAGCGTCCAGCACGATATCCACCCCGATGTACCCCATCCCGATTAACTCGCTAAGATTCTTTGACGCTTTTAGCATCTCGCCCCAGTGCGGTATGGTATGGCCCTCAATGACGGCCCCGGTGTCGGGATGCCGTGTGATGGCCCGATCCCGGTAAACCCCTCCAAACGTTCGGCCCGTGTCTAACTCGATTCCCGCTGCGGCCGCCCCCTGATGGAGGTTCGCCCGTCCCTGGGAGGCCCGCGTCGGCAAACGGAGCATGGCGATCACCGGTGAGCCTCGAAAGACAATGATGCGCATATCCGGCGTTCCTCCGACGGCCAGTTGGTCAAACATCGAATGTGGCACAATTCTCTGCTCGACAATCACGCGGTCGGGCTGTGCGCCCAGCGAATAAAGGCCGGATAGAGTTGTCGATACGTGATATTGCAGTTCATCCAACCGGATCATTTCACCTTTAGCTGTTTTAAACAACCCGTTTTCCCTGGCCATAACGACCAGAATGCCGCGCCCTCCGGCCCCACTGGCCGGTTTGATCACAAAATCCTGCCTGTCGCCGATGATTTCAGCAAGCTGCCGGACTTCACCGAATCGTTCTATGACGGCGTAGGTTTGAGGTACCGGGATGCCCTGCCGGCTACACAAGGATTTGGTCACAACCTTATCGTCGGCGAGTCGATACAAAGACCGAGGATTGAACTCAAAAAGGTACCGAAGATTACGCTCGTTAACACCTAAGACGCCCTTTTTGCGTAGCTCCCACGGCCAAACCCATAATCGCATAGACATGATTTCCCTACGAACTCCGAACGATATCTCGAAACCGCCATAGCTCCGTTAAACGATATCCCGAATAACGCCCGAGCAATAACAGGGCGGCGGTAATGAACAATTGGATCTCGGGAAACGTCAATACCAGCCTGCCGAGCCCCCCCACTCCGAAAACAAAAAAGCAGCATATCGCCACAACAAGCGTCCCGGCGAGAATCTTTAACGCCTGCAGATGCCCATCCTCCTCCGCGGTAATATTGAATCGCTCAATCATCATGGTCAGAATAACCACAGGCAGCAAGACTGCACTGGCGCTGGGCGTCAGGCCCAAATAGTCCAAAATCGAAACCGCCGAGATCATACACAGAACCACCAGCGTCACAATCATACCGAGGCGGGCCACCATAAGAAGCTTGAGTTTCGACAGAAGCAGCCGGGCGAATATGCCGACACTGAGAACGACAACGAAGACCACGACACCGGTCCGCCAATCCGCCTTTACAAAACCGAGCGCGATCAAACACGGCGTAAACGTTCCGAAGGTCCGCAATCCAATCACGTTCCGAAAGATTGCCGTGATCAACGCCCCCAAAGGCAGCAAAAGAAGCAAACCGAGTATTTCCTGCATACTGAGCGGCAATCTCGTCAGATCGGCGATACTCCAGAATCGATCAACCGGCAAACCGATCAACGCCGGATTCGGAAGGATACGCCGAATAGAAAATTTGGCTTGATATTCGAGATCCCCCGAGGCCCGGACGATCTGGATACCATCGCGGCGGATGGGTAAGAAAGTCATCGGCAGCGTGCCGGAATAACCATTCTCCACGTCGTAGGCTCGCCAGGTATTCTTCGAGAAGGCCTCGACCCAGTAATGCGGCCGGGCGTTCGTGGACGTTTCAAGCGAAAAACCGGCGACCAATCGGGCTGGAATCTTCGCCGACCGGCAGAGCGCTATCATCGCTCTGGCCTGGCCCAATGTCGTCCCCGCTCCCCGCTGCAACGTACCCGTCGCATCCGAAGGACGATTCTCGCCCCCATGGAGAATATTTTCAGTGCAATAATCGAAGATGAACCCCAGAAGCTGGGCCTTGGTCGTCTTTGCGTTTTTAAGCCGATTCAAAACATCCAAAACCGCCGGGCTATTCAGTTGCACGGAGGCTTCATCATGTAAATAATGATCTATTTCTTCAGCAGTTAATTTTATTTTCTGTACCGGTGATTTCGAAGTCTGATCGGGTTTGAGATGTATCTCAAATTCGGCGACAAATTGGCCTTGTTGATAACCGACGACCGGCACAATCACGGCTTCCCGCCCGAGCGTTCGTTTGCTCCTGAGGATATCCATCCAAATCCCCTGATGCGAAAAACTCTCGCGGAAAATCCGCCTTTGCGGCGCGTTGTCCGGAAGAGCAATATAGATTCGGCCCTCCTTCAAATTTGGAAAATTAATCTCGTACGTCAACCGCCAAACGGCCTCGCCCTGGGCCACGAGCGGACGACGTGCATATTTCATCCGCAATCCCACACAGACAGAACCTATGCCAATGAGTATAACAGCGATCAGGATCGCTTCACGATGACGATGCCACATTGAACGCTCGAAAATCCCGGTCTATCATCTTCATTCCACAAACTGCAGGGTGAACGTTTGTCCCGCCTCTTCTTTTTCTGGGAAATACACAATATAAAGATAACGCTTAAACGAATCCACAAGAAACACCGCACGCGCGGTGGTGTCCTCCAACCGTTTAATGCCCGTGTAGCGCCCAAGCGAAACATCCTTCGGCACGTCCAGTCTGAAGAAATAAATGGGTGTGATTCGCCGAACCTCTTTGCCTTTGAGCCGTTTGACGATGCCGGCGACTTCACTGCCGGGATACATGCGCAGGAAGTATTTTTCGGTCTTTGAGGTCGGTAAACGCCTCTTGGGTACGACAATACGAACTGTATCCGGAGCGATGAACTCGGCGGAAACCGGCTTG
>JAFGTG010000263.1 GCA_016934255.1 Sedimentisphaerales bacterium | reverse complement strand
GGTTGCGGCGCCGACAGATAAGCCCAGGAATGAAATCATCAAGCCGGCAACGCAACTCGATGCGAGTCCTGTTATGACAGTTGAATCAGAAAGCCGTATGACATTCAACTGGAAGGCTGATTTGATGTTTTTCTGGTTAACAGGTATCGTTGTATTATCCTTATGGGCCGTTGTACGATTTCGTAATTTAAGGCAGATTCACAGCACTCCTATTGGCAGGGCTGGACTGCCACAGTGGCTCGACTCTTTGATGAAAGAAACGGCTGCAAAGCTTCGTCTTCGGACGCTGCCGGCAGTCGTCTTATCCGAATTTATTCCTTCGCCCGCCGTGTTTGGAACGTTCCGTCCGGTACTCGTGCTGCCTCCATCCGCTATCCATCGTCTTTCTCATAAGCGTATCGAACACATCTTGTTGCACGAACTGGCTCACGTCAAACGCGGAGATTTGCTCGTAAACACGTTTTATACGTTGCTTCAGATCGTGTACTGGTTCAATCCGTTGCTATGGCTGATCCGGCGACGGTTGCATCACTTAAGAGAATTATGCTGTGATGCCACGGTGGCGAGAATTCTGCGTGAGGATACCCTGGAGTATCGGGATACCATTCTGGAAACCGCCAAACGGTTTCTGCCCAAACCCGTCGAGCCGGGAATCGGATTGTTGGGTTTGTTCGAGACCTCCAGCCGTTTGCTGGTTCGTCTCAAGTGGCTGGAAAAGAAAACCTGGAAACATCGCGGCGTGCGTTTTGTGATCATTTGTATGGTCGTCGGGCTTATGTTGGTTTGTGTTCTGCCGATGGCGAGAGCCAAAAGTGCTGATGTGCTGACCGTAGCGGCGGATGGCAGTGGAGAGTATGGCTCGATTCAGGAAGCCATCGACGCCGCCGGTGAAGGCGCGGTTATTCGTATCGGGCCGGGCATATACGAAGAAAGTTTGAAAATCGACAAGCCTCTCACGCTCGAAGGGGCCGGTTGGGATCGGACAACCATAATGACGAAAAGTGTCGAGGCAGATGTATTCGAAGAAGCCATGCGTACACTCAACGTCCGAATTCAACAGGCTCAATCCGACGAGCAGCGGAAAGAGATCGCGGCTCAATTCGAGACGGAATTTAAAGAAAAAGTTGCCAAGATGACTTTGTTTGTCAGCAATTCTGAAGGTGTTGTGATTCGCGACGTGAAATTCACAAGTCCCGGACAACGTTTGAAGGGACGTTCGTTGCCGATGCCCATTGTGGAATTTAACAACGCCAAAGCATCTGTTTCAAAATGTATGGTCATCGGGGCGCCGGGAGACGGTATCCATATCCTTAATGGCTCAGATGTGGAGATTCGTGACAGTTTAGTGGCGGCGGTCTGGGGAACCGGTATCACGGTGGGTGATAGGAGTAGTGAAAGCTCCCGTTTGAGATTGCTGGACAGCGAGCTTCGCAATTGCCATTACGCCGGTATTTGCATTCGAAAAGGTAACGATTTAACAAGAATTGAGCGATGCCGCGTTTCCGGAGCGGCCTGGCATGGTATCCGTTATGATGATTGTTCACCGATCATTATTGGAAACCGGATTTTTGGAAATGCCCGCTGTGGGATTTACGCGTCGGGACAAACGAGCGCCACCGTTGAACAGAATCTCTTTTATGTCAACGAAATGGTGGGTATGTCATGTTGGTTCCAGAATCGAGATACGATACAAGGCAACACGTTTACCTATAATCAACGCGCCGGCCTGTCAGTTCTTGGGGCGTCCAAACCTATTGTGCGAGAAAATATCTTCTTCTCCGAACCCAATGGTGTGTTTTGCGGCGACATTGGCAGCAATTCGAAATTCGCGGTGTCCGATGGGATTGTTACTCTTCAAAAGAACCTGTTCTGGAACAACGAGCATAATGCCGCTCGGGGGATTGCTAAAACGAGAACGACTGAGGGGTTGGTGCTCGACGAACAAGCCGGTAATCTCGAGATGAATCCGATGTTAACGCGCAATGGTTTTTCATTGACGACGGATTCACCCGCCAGGCGGCTGGGAATCGGTGTGGCCGAGCCGATTGGATTCGAGAGTCTCTGGCCGCTTCAACCGGAAGAGATTGCGATTATTCCTGATGGCCAGACGCGGGATTACCGGCAATGGAAAACGCCTGCTCAGTCCGCACCATCGACACAGAAACCCGCTGTTCCGCTAAAGAGAGTGGTGAGTCCGGTCAATCCATCGGATATTGCCTTGCTTTATCACAAGGATTCCGATGTTCGTATAAAAGCGATCCAAACACTTGCGGCGAGCAATAATCCCGGAATCATCGACGATCTGATTCGCGCACACAGCGTGGAGAACTATACTCCGGTGCATAATGCGTATGGCCGCGCATTAGAATCGTTGACGGGATATAGAAATATTCGAGGAAATGGCGCATGGAAAGCATGGCTGGCTGGAGAGGCCCAGGCCGGCCGACTCAAGATCGAGTATTTACCTGTCGAGCCCGCCGCCGATGTTCAGAGCGACATGATACCGTTTGCTCTTGTGGGAGAGGATAGTTTTAATGAAATGTCGGCGGCCTTGACGGCGGAGACGTATAACCGCCAACAGTGTTACGATGCGCTTCGGTACATGGTGTTCAACGATCATCTTCCTCAGGTGCAGACGTTTCTATCCGGAGACTGGCTGAGCCGTCTGTTTGCACATCAAGGAATTAATATCAATGACGTCGGATATGTATTAAACGGTCTTGCGAATCCCGGGCCGTTACGAGGACATATCGACACACAGGTCCGCGATTGTCTTGATTCGGATAATCCCATTGTGGTTGCGAACGCCTTGAATCTTATCGCCGGAGTAGAAGGCTTTTCTACTCGTTTTGTCGTTCCTGGTGTGGAAGATAAAGTCACAGAGCTGATGTCCAGTTCTGTGCCGGACGTTGCACTGCAGGCACGTCGGGCTTTAGCGAGAGTCAGACCGCGCAAAATGGCCGTTCCGAAATCCACAATAGGCGAAGTGAAGGATGGCTTGCATATCATAGCTCTCATCGATGGCCAGGATACGATCAAAATCAACAGCAACGCGCTTTGGTATGAGCACCATAGCTACAACCTGCCGGGCAAATGGTGGAACGGGGCCGACAAAATTCAATAT
>JAFGTG010000262.1 GCA_016934255.1 Sedimentisphaerales bacterium | reverse complement strand
GTCCCAGGCCTTGCCGACTTGATCATACGGTCCGACGTGACGCACAAACGCCACGCGCATTTTTTCGATGTTTTTAATTTCTACTTTCATGGGAGTCTCTCCTTCACCTGAATTGAGTTCTTTTTTATCACTGTCACTTCGATAATGTACCGTTGTACCGTTGCCTGATCGGAAATCAGATGGCGAACAGCCGAAGGCGGATTTAAACGCGCGTGTGAACGCCTCATGGGTTTGATAACCGGCGTCGAAGGCGATATGAGTAATCGAGCTGCTTGTGTATTTAAGATGCGAAGCGGCCCGTTCGAGCCGGAGCCGGCGAATATACTCTTTGAGAGGTTCGCCGACGACGGCGCGAAATATTCTATGAAAGTGGTACTCGGAAAAATAGGATTCCCGCGCCAGCTCTTCAAGCGACAGGTCCCGGTCGAGATTTTGCTGGATAACCATCTGTACCCGCAGGATCCTTTGCCTGTAAACTTGTTCCGTGGATTCTTTCATTTTCTCTCTATTGTCGTATCGGTTTATAAAACATCCGGATTATAGAGAATACTGCACGCGTTCGCTTGACCGTTTTTGCTAAAATCAATCACGAAATGCGCAGAAAGCATATGGTTTTTGGGATAAAGCGATAATCACAACCCGTGGATATGTGATTATTTATTCAGCTTTTGTTGTACTTTCGCCCAGGTGTCGCGGAGACCGACCGTTCGGTTGAAGACGAGCTTGTCTCCGGTGCTGTCGAGATCAACGCAGAAATAACCTAATCGCTCGAACTGGTATCGATTCGGAGATTCTGCCTGCGCCAATGACGGTTCGACTTTGCATGAAGTCAGGACTTCCAGCGAGTTCGGGTTCAGATTGGATTTGAAATCTTCGCCCTCGGCGACGTCGTCGGGATCTTCCTTTGTGAACAGATGGTCGTAGAGTCGGACCTCGGCCTCGACGGCGCGCTCGGCGGAGACCCAGTGCAGGGTGGATTTAACTTTGCGTCCGTCCGGCGCATCCCCGCCACGCGTGGCGGGATCGTACGTGCAATGCAATTCCACGATGTTGCCGTTTTCATCTTTGACGACATCCGTACACGTGATGAAATAGGCGTAGCGCAATCGGACCTCCCGGCCGGGCGCCAAGCGGAAAAATTTCTTCGGTGGCTCTTCCATGAAATCTTCCTGCTCGATATACAGCTCGCGCGAGAAGGGTACTTTTCGCGTGCCGGCGCTTTCGTCTTCGGGATTATTGATCGCGTCCAACTCTTCGACTTGTCCTTTCGGATAATTGTCGATGACGACCTTGAGCGGCCGGAGCACCGCCATTACCCTCGCAGAGGTTTTGTTCAGGTCTTCGCGGAGGCAATGTTCCAATAAAGCGATATCGACGGTGCTGTTGAATTTATTGACGCCGATGCGCCGGCAGAATTCTCGGATGGCTTCGGGCGAGTAGCCGCGTCTGCGGATGCCGCTGAGGGTCGGCATGCGAGGATCGTCCCAGCCGCTCACGAGGCCCTCGCGGACCAGTTGGAGGAGTCTTCGCTTGCTCATCACGGTGTAGGACAGGTTCAGCCGGGCGAACTCAATTTGCTGCGGATGATAAACGCCCAGCTCGTCGAGGAACCAATCGTACAGGGGACGGTGGTTCTCGAATTCCAGCGTGCAGATCGAATGGGTTACTCGTTCGACGGAATCCTCCAGCCCGTGCGCCCAGTCGTACATCGGGTAGATGCACCATGTATCGCCGGAGCGATGGTGGGCGGCGTGAAGGATGCGGTACATCACCGGGTCGCGCATGTTGAGATTGGGGTGAGCCATATCGATCTTGGCGCGCAGCGTCCGCGATCCGTCCGGGAATTCTCCCGCTTTCATTCGCTCGAACAAGTCCAGGTTTTCCTCGATGGAGCGGTTGCGATACGGACTGTCCTTGCCCGGCTCGGTAAGTGTGCCTCGATATTCTCGGGTCTGTTCGGCATTCAAATCGCAAACGTACGCTTTGCCTTTTTTGATAAGCTGCACGGCGTACTCGTGCATCTGCTTGAAATAGTCCGATCCGTAATAGAGGTGCTCGCCCCAGTCCCAGCCGAGCCAGCGAACGTCTTCGATGATCGAATCGACGTATTCCTGTTCTTCCTTCTCCGGGTTCGTATCGTCGAACCGCAAATGGCACCGCCCGCCGAATTCCGAGGCGATACCGAAATTCAGGCAGATACTCTTGGCATGTCCGATATGCAGATACCCGTTCGGCTCCGGCGGAAATCGCGTCACGACTCGCCCATCCCATTTGTTCGTCTTAAGGTCCTCGGCCACGATCGACCGAATGAAATCGAGCCTTGTTTCATCGTTATTGTTTAGCATTTATTCAAAATCCTCGAGCAGCTTTATTAAGTCACCTAAGCCATCTTCAATATTTTTATGTATCAGATGAATTGTTATATTTTGCGTTCCATCTATCCAAAATTTTTCGATTTTTCCTGAAATTGAATCAGCATTTGGATCTACAATCATCAACCTCTTATCATTTTGAATTCTCTTGCTCATAAAACCGGTTAATATCAATCGTATGAAACCATCTTCATTTCTTAAACTACTGCCACAAATAATCATATTCTGTGTATTTTGAGCAGCTAAAATTGCCTTATTTACCGTATCAGCTATTTGGAAATGTGGAATTTTTACAAAACTTGGAGCGATAATATACTCTTTGCAATGTCGTTCAACCCAACCAAGATTAGTATTTTCTCCTGATATTGGATATATACTTTTATTAATGACAATGCCAATGATTGTTTTTTCTGTTGGACCTCTCTCATTAAAAGTGGTGCATTCTCTGAAATGTTCAGAGCCGTGGATTTTATAAAATATTATTCCTTTCGGATTCTCTCGCACCTTAGGAGAATTAGCACGTTCACCAGGATGATATATATTTGCGTATCCTTTCATTGGATGCCATACTTTATAGTAATCAAGAAGTCCTTCGAGAAAGCATTCATAGTTTGTAGTAACTATTGCGTCGTTGCTTTTAAATAGTTGTTTTGCTAAAGTTTCCAGCCATTTATTAGTTTTGAGTAGTTCTTCCTTAAAACGAAATTTTTGAAAATATTCTGCGAGTTGCTTCTCAATAGTTTTTCTTACTTCTTGTAAAGCATTTTGTTTTGTGGCTTTTATATGAAGAATGTCTAAATCTAAATGAGTCAATAGAATTTCGATATCTTCGGTTTTATATTCCCTATAATATTTCTTCAGTGTGTTACACCACGCACCCTGACACAGAACTGATAGCAAGTTCTTATTCAGCGGCGCATGGGGAAATACAGCTTTTGTAAAGCCTGCACCGATAAGAAATAAATTTGATCTATGTTTTTCCAAATTTAAGTTCTCAGTCTCGTTGTTTTAGCTCACCACTGTGATATAGGACGTCTTCAGTTATCATCCTTTTGGTTATTCAAGAAGGCATTGATAACCTTGGACAATTGAGGTACTTTGTTTTGGACGACATCCCAGAGAATATCGTTATCGATGCCAAAATATGCATGTGCCAAGATATCTCTGAGGCCGGCGACTTTCCGCCATTCTATGCCCGGTAATTTTTTTCTAATGTCCTCACTAATATGTTTGGCAGCCTCTCCTATGATTTCCAGATTGCGGACAACGGCGTCGAAAGTCCGTTCGTCTCCTATTAAACCAGGTTTGGATAAACCTGAGGTGAATCGTAATATCTTCTCGCAACTTTCGGCGATATCCTGCAGATACATAAATTCATCACGCGACATGAATCAACTCCTGCTCGATGGCGCGGCGGACTTGTGGACGTAGCGCTTTGTCAGTGACCAGGTCGATCTTTACTCCCAATAAATCTTCCAGATAAAATTTCAGGTCCATAAACAGATCAAAACTCCCCTCGCGATTGAAGGCAACCAGCACATCAACATCACTGTTGCCTGTTGATTCGTCTCGCACAATCGAACCGAAAATAGAAAGATCCTTCACGGAGAACCTTTGACGGATTTCTTCAATGCGTTCTTTAAGCTTTATCAAAACAATCTGTTTATCCACGCCACATTTCCTCGTCAATGAGATCACACTTTACCCTTACGTGATGGTCATGACGTTATCAAGTATATTCGATCTTATGTTTGTATCAAAAAAGTATCTTTATTTCGGTAATTCCCTTTCCGGTCTGAAGCAGACGAATGACGTTAGAACGAGAACGACGCCGCAGACAAAGAGAGTGATTCGGTTCGGCCGTCGGCGGCAGCGGACGAGCCATCTGGGCATGACCGGTTCGGTCTGATCCATGGTCGAGGATTGTTTTTCGTCTTTCAGGACCTTTCGGGCGGCGGCTAAGAGTTCCGCCGTGGCTTTGGGATAGACGGTATTGGGATCCTGGGGTTCTGAAACGCCTTCCGGACCGAACGTGGCCCGGGCGATGCGCCTGACCACGAGATTCGGATCCTGTTCCCACTTCTCCAGTAAAATATCGTATTCCGTATTTAGAGATCGCAATTGGTTCAATGATTCCTGCGATTCCGTTAAAAGCTGCTTGTTCTGATAATACTGCGCCAAATCTTCACAGAGAATGGAGCTGCTCAGCGCGGCCGCACCGACGCCGAAAAATAATACGAACAAAATGGCCCTGATGATCTTTTGTGCCAGCATAAGTATCAGAAGCTTATCGACTTATCGCGGGGTCGTCAAGATTGGATTAGGCCGCTCGAATGGATGGATTGAAACGATGCTCTGCCAGATTTGCGTTTCTAATTCAGAATCAATGGTTTTGGAGATTTTTTTAGAAATTTTGAAAAATATTGTAACTTTTCGGAAGGTTTCACGTCTATATGTTATAGAAGAACGTAATAGGCCGTCCACAAAAGTCAGTGCCTGGGACAAGCCAGCCTGAAGAAAGGACAGGCGGCTTTTAGGACAAAACACATGCGTCATCACCCTCCTTCAAGAGGCCGATGCCCACAGGGTCGGCCTTTTTTT
>JAFGTG010000261.1 GCA_016934255.1 Sedimentisphaerales bacterium | reverse complement strand
CGTATGATGGTGGCGAATTCCTGCACGTTGATCGGGCAGCCGTGAACGTTGTAATCCACTTTGACGACCTCGCCGACGCCTTTGGTCGGATAGGTGTTGAGATGGGGGCGGCGAGCGTCGCTTCCATAGACGTATTCTTTTACGTCGTCCATTTCGAAATTGTTCTTGAGCTTGTTGACGCCGCCGATCGTGGCGCACGCGCCGAGGGCGATCAGGATTTTGGCCTTTTCGCGGATCTCTTTGACGCGTTTTTCATCCTCCCGCCGCGTGATCGAGCCTTCGATGATGGCCACGTCGTAGTCTTCGCTTTTGTCGGACATCGCCTCCCGCCACTCGACGGGGTTGACGAGTGTGAGCAGGTCGAGGATTTCCTCTTCCATGTTATAAATTTGCAACTGGCAACCTTCACAACATGCAAAATCAAAAATCGCTGTTTTGAGTTTAGCCATTAGAGCGCCTCCTCTGTATTGTTGATGTCGGAGAATTTGAACACGGGACCGTCCTGGCAGACGTAGATATTGTTGATCTGGCAGTGGCCGCATTTGCCGACGCCGCACTTCATGTGCCGTTCCAGGGACAGATAAATCTGATCCGGCCGCAGTTTGAATTTGAACAGCTCGGTAATCACGAATTTATACATGATCGGCGGGCCGCAGATGATGGCGGTGGTGCGGGTTTCGTCGATTTTCACGAGCGGCATCAGGGTTGTAATCACGCCTTCCGGCCCGGACCAGGTTTCATCGCGGTGATCGACGGTTTCGAGCAGGGTGACGTTCTTGGTCGTGCGCCATTTATCGAGTTCGTCGGTGAAAAGCCGTTCGCTCGGCGTTTTCGCCCCGAAAAGGATCATCACGCGCCCGTAGTCGCTCCGGTTATCCAGCACATACTGGATCGCCGATCGCACCGGCACCAGGCCGATCCCGCCGCAGATGAACAGCAGGTCCTGTCCCTTCAAGGCGGCGTCCACCGGGAACGTCGTTCCGAACGGGCCGCGAATGAAGGCCTTGTCGCCCGCGCTTAAATTGTGCATGGCGTTGGAGACGTTGCCGACGTTGCGGACGACCATTTCGAACGATCCCTTTCGTGTCGGCGAAGACGAGATGGAAATCGGGGCTTCTCCGATACCGGGGATCGAAATTTCGGCGAATTGTCCGGGCATGTGCCCGAGCTCCTTACCCGAATCCAGCCGGAACGAGAAAAAATGCTCCAGCGCGGTCATGGGTTCCACTTTATCCACCGTGGCCGGTTCGGGCAGGTAGATATCTACGTTGCATTTACTTTTTTGCATCTGAGTTATTTCCTCTCATGCACAAGACTGTTATAGACTTCCACGGGGTTGGCGATTTTGGCCGTACAGGCGGTGATGCATCGTCCACAGCCGACACAGGCGATCTCCCCGATTTTCTCCGGTATGTATTTTCCCTTGCGGTAGTAGCGGTGCCGAAAGCGGTCCGCGCGGTTCCGGCGGAAATTATGTCCGCCCGCCACGGCCGCAAAGTCGTTCAGCAGGCAGCCGTCCCAAACCCGGCGGCGCTCGCCTTTCTGCAGGCTCCAATCGACCTCGTCGCGAACGTCGAAGCAGTAGCACGTCGGACATACCAGGTTGCACGATCCGCACGAATAGCATAATTCGGCCCTTTCTTCCCAAACCGGATGGTCGTAGGATCGACCGAGCAGTTCGGGAAGAATGTCGGGTCGAATGTCCAGTTTGTGTTTCTGGAGCATTTCGATATTATCCGCCCAGACCAGCTTTCTCAGCTTGAGGCTCATCGCGTCGGCGTCCGGTGCATTACTAATGCTCGCGGCCAGCAGTTCGCCTTTGGGGGTGCGGATATCGACTAAATAATCGCCTTCGACTTTCGTGACCAAAACATCGAACCCGTCGTTGATCGTGGCGGTGCCCATGCACCCGGCGAACACGTCCTTCGAGGCCGTCTGCACGTCGCTGACGACGATCGTAGCCTGCTCGCGGCGTTTCATATAGTGGGCGTCGTACTGGCCATCGGCGAACAGCTTGTCGGTTTGCCGAATCGCAACCATGTCGTACGGATGCACGCCGAACACAACGAACGGTTCATCGTCGAAAACGCTCTCGAAGCCCTTTTGGCGGTCGAATTTAAGCAGCGTTTCACATTGCGGCTGGAAGTATTTCTTCGGCGGCAGGATGGTCACGTCGTAATCCAGACGCAGGTCGGCGGCCTTGGCCAGCGGGGCGAAGGCAAAACGATCCTCTTTGGCCTGCACGCCGTACACGCGCTGCTTTTTGATGCACGCTTCGACCCACTTATCCAACGCGGCCTTGTCCAGTTTCTTAATTGACATTCAATTTACCTCTCTGTTCTTACGGTTTCAAAACTCTACTTCACAATAACCGCGAATTCTATGGTTTATTCCGAATTCAATCCTTCAAAAGGCCGACACGCATGAAGGATTTTGGAAACCTCTATCCTGTTAATATCGATCGTACCAACGGAGCATCTCGCGAAGGATATCGCGGCGACTGACAATACCCACGAGCTTGGTTCCCTTGACGATGGGAACCCGGCGAAGGTGATGTTTCGAAAAGGATTGGACCATTTCCGATATTTCTGCATTCGGACCGAAGGACTTGAGGTCCGTGGTCATCACTTCCTCCACTTTCGTGTCTCGGGCATTCCCGTCTAACGTCACATTCACAAGGTCGATCTCGCTTACGATGCCTACAATGTTGTTATCATCATCGACAACAGGCAAGGCGCTGATGTGCCAACGTAGGAGCAGGGCGATGACGTCCGTCAGGACCATATCCCTGGTGGCCGTGACGACGTTTGTTGTCATGATGTCGGCGGCTTTACTTGTCTTCATATACTCTTTTCTAATCGCGGTTCTCTTGGTACCTGGTTACTCGACATCAGGTTTTTCGCCATTATGCCAACTTGCTCGGTGGGATGCAAGCGTTTATTTTGAAGATTTAAAATATTCGTTTGAATGAGTTTATGTATATGATTTCACTCGGAATACCGGTAATACCGAGAGCGACGGAAAGAGGATGGTTCCTAAGAAAATGGCTTGTAAGACCTGTCATTTCGACTGGAAGTCCACTGGAAGTGGACTGGAACGGAGAAATCTGGTTACGGAAAAACATCCTGTCACGTTCGTCACCAGATGTCTCGACTTCGTCCGCCTTGGGCGGACTGCGCTCTCCGTAAGGAGTCCCAAGGACGACATGACACATGCGTGTTGTGTACCCGACGGTTTTTTGTCTTCCCGACACCAGCCGCGAAGCGATTCAACGGCTGATATGGACATCAATTCCGTTTAGAGTCGAGTTGTCTGCCGTAGCGGGTCCAGAGTTTCTGCGCTATTTGAACGCTGTCTCCTCGTGTTAAGGTAGGATAGTTTTCCTGCTGATCCGACCAATCGCTCATCCATGGCCTGAGCTTGGCTTGAAATGTGTCTTCGTCGAAAGGCATATTCTTCGAGAGTGTCGTCTCCAATTCGCTGAGGTACTGTTGCCATCGCAGACGGTAGTATCCGTTGAGCATCCCCGACCACTCTTTCCGGGCATAGTCGTCAATCGCCGGGCCCTGGCCCCAGAGCGTTAGTACTCTTCGGGCGTTCCATTCAAAACGGGCACGTTCGACTTCGTTCATTCCCCATCGCTTGGCGTCTTCGAGCCAGCGCCCCAGGAGAAATTCTCGGCGCGTCGCTAACAGTTCGTCG
>JAFGTG010000021.1 GCA_016934255.1 Sedimentisphaerales bacterium | reverse complement strand
TGATGAAAATAATATTGGGTGTCTTCGCTGCTTTACGACTTTCTATAGGTTGACTTTCACACCCGGCTAAAGAGAGCATCGCCACACTCCCGGCCGTCAAAGACAAAAACTCACGTCGATTCAAATCCATGATGTTGTTCCTTTCGTTGTAACAATCCCCGTGTTATGGCCTCAATCCTTTCGAAGCATCAGGGCGGCCACAGGGAGCCGCCCCTACGGGATAATATCAAATCTTTATCTTTACAAAAACAATTCTCTATTTCGGTGTGGCCGGATCGTTGACGAGCAGCGAATCCAGCCTATCGGCGGGCTGGCTACCGAGCTTCGGTGGCATGCCGCGCCGGATGTCTCCTCCATCCCATGATGTATAAATATTATCATTATTGACGCCGCAGAACGACCATTTCTCAAAACTCACATGGCAGTCTAAAAACAAGACGTTCTGTCCATCTGTCTTGTGGGCAATGGCGTTTCCTGTTTTGACGTGCTCCGGGGTGCCATTCGGATCGAACAATTGAAAATCTCTCGCCTTTTGAAAGGGTGAATCGATCCACGGATTGCGGTCGGCGGCTACCGCCAGGCCCGGTTCAGACACCGTTGTCAATCCAGAGGGTCCATACGGCTGGTGGTAAGAATAGCTGCAATGCCTCGGCGGATTCGGACCGAAGTCCCACAGATCAGTTAGTTTGCTGTTGTCCACGTCGTACTTGGCGGGTCTGAATTCAGTGGTGTCATCATCCTGTTTACAGACAAATGACTTCGGCTTTACATCACAATATTTGACTAAAAAATAGAGGCTGGAGGAGATACTCGCCTGGCCACCGCTCCCGTCCGCCTGCATGTCGAAAGCATCGAATGGATTGTCCGCCTTCCAATCGGGTATCCTCGCCGCCCAAACGCTGTTCGTACCGCCGGCATACGGCCATTTCTCGTGGTAATCGCCGGCGTAAATAAGCATGGCCTTGCCCAGGCCGGAAAGATTTGTGCCGCACACCATCCGAAAAGCTGTGCTTCTGGGCAGACGCATAATGATGGACCAGGCCGGCAATAATCCACCGAAAACTGAAATCAAAACCGCTCCGATGGCAAACGCTCTACCTGCGATTCTGCCGCCGCTTCGTTCGATCTGAACGATACCGAGGATCCCGAGAATGAACGAAACCACAAGAACGATGTGACTCACGAGAAAGGTTATGGCAACCCACCTTTGTCTCGGGCTGAGCACGCGAGGGATTCCCAAAGCGATGAGACTCGGCGCCAGTAACACCAGAACGCACAAAGCGCAGATAAAGGACGCCCTCGCCAATACACTAATTTTAATATCAGGCCTTTCTTGTGGTCCTGTGACCTGTGTCAGCGAGCAACCGCAGGCGTTACAGAACTGGGCATCATCCGGATTTTCTTTGCCGCATTGCGGACAATGCTTTTGATGTTTCTCATTTTCCATTGTTCCTCTCCCAGTAAAACAACAACACAATCTGTCATTCCCGCGGAGGCGGGAATCTATTTTGAACGCTACGTTTTTGGATCCCTGCTTTCGCAGGGATGACAGCAAGACTCGGTTAAGACTAAGTGCCCTTGGCTTTCAGGGCCAGTTCGTCGCAGTGTTTTCGCAGAGCTTTCAAGGTATCCTGATACTTTTCGTCTTTCGCCAAATTAATCGTCTCTTGCGGATTATTCTTCAGATCGTAAAGTTCTTCGTAATCGTAATCGACGTAACGAGCGTATTTGAAGCGTTCCGTGCGAAGTCCAATTGTGCGGGCGATGGTTTTGTGCTCGAATGGGTGCTCGTAGAAGAACTCGGATCGCCATCTTGGCCTCTTGCCTTCGAGCAGCGGTACGAGGCTTCGGCCCTGCATTTGCTCGGGGACATCCACGCCCACCAGTTCCAGAATCGTCGGAGCGATATCGACGTTGAGCACCGTCTGCCCGGCGGTTCGGCCGCGAAGCTTGCGAATCGCCCGCGGATCGAAAACCACCAGCGGCACGCGGATCGATTTTTCGTGCGGGAACCATTTGCCCGCGAGGCCGTAGTCGCCGAGATAGAAGCCGTTGTCGCCGGTCAGGATCAGGACTGTGTTGTCGGCCAAGCCGAGTTGTGCAAGCTGGTCTCTGATCTTACCAATGACGACATCGACGCCGTAAATCAAACGGTAGTACCCCTTGACGGATTCCTGGAACTTTTCCGGTGTGGAAAAGCGAATCTCCCATCGCCGCCGGGCCTCGGATGTCCGCAAAAACTCCGGCAGCGCCTCGAAATAGCGCGGGTCCGCCGTCTCGGGTGTGGGGATCGTCACGTCTTTGTATAAGTTCGCGTACGCCCGGTCGTAAATGAACTGGCGCGGATCGTTATCCTGAACGTGTGGCGCTTTGAAACTAACCGACAGGCAGAAGGGTTGGTCCTTTGAGCAGGCCTGTAAAAATTCAATCGCCTGCTCGCCCATGATCTGTGTCAGATGCTTGTAGTTACCGTTCTCGTCTTTGTGTTCGTACTGGCCCTGGCCAGGGAAGCCTCGCCAGTAATCATATTTGTCGATCGGTAGGTCTTTCTTGGATCCGACGCCGTACTTGCCGATAAATCCGATGCGATACCCGGCCTTGCGAAGCAGCATGGGATAGGTCTGCTCGAGCACTTCCGGCGAGAAATGCGTGTTGAAATCCTTGATGCCGTGCCGGCTGATCCACTGCCCGGTAAAGATGCTGGCCCGGCTGGAAGCGCAGATCGAGGTGGTGACGAAGCAGTCCGTGAAGCGTACGCCATCATTGGCCATCGCGTCCATGTTCGGTGTCTGGACGATCGGATTGCCCGTGCAGCCCATCGTATCCCATCGCTGGTCGTCGGTCAGCAGGAAGATAATATTCGGCTTTCGTTTCGGTTTCGAGCGTCCCAAGATTCCGCTCTCACAGCCCGCTAACGAAACGGCCGCCGCTACGGATCCACCCGCCATCCGATTGAGAAATTCACGTCGATTCAGTTTCTTCATTTCGGCCTCCCTTAGGATTCACACGAAAGTCTTGACTTCAAGCTATGCTGTTGTGGGATTATGAGTTTCTGTAATTCCGAATCTCGGAGGAAGAGAGGTTTTCGTTAGGAACAAGGCGGTAATGTTTCTCTTCCTTGATCGATATTTCACCCTCCGACCTAACGAACTCAAAAAGCGCAATGAGATCATCGCCTATAAGTTTTGCTGCGACCGGCCGACATTCAAGGTCTGGAAACTTCGACTCACAAATCGCAAAATCTTGTTCAATTTGGACAATACCAATCTCATCAGACTTGCCTTTTGCCTGGACGGGTACGATGTATTGGGTTCCAGGTTTGCTTATGCCGACATAAAGACCATCCGTTTCAACCTGACCCATCTCTGCAACCGTCGTTCTGAGGTGGCTTTGCAGAGGATAACATGTAATACCAAGGAAAATGTCAATGAGTCGATTATATTGAAGTATCGCCAACAATGCCTGCTCATCGTTTAACGAGTAGCGCCGAATAATTTCTGGTGTTGCGTCCAGGACCTTAATTTTTGCAAGCCGAGGATTCGGAGAAATTCTGTGAATTGGGCTCTTAGCAAACCTGTACTGGCCACGTCCTACCGAGCGGATGATCCATTCTTCGCCTTCTTCCAATAATCGACTGATACTCTCAGGTAATGGAATTCGATACCGATAAGAGTACACGATATCACCTAAGTTCTTTGGTAACGTGATCCCCAATTCTTTTGCCACAGGTCCAAATTCTTCCCGGTCAAACGATACTTCTGACGTATTCGGTGAATAATGATTGAAAAAGACTCTTTCAATTAGCTTATCGTATCGGTTCTTTGATTCTTTCACAGTATTGCCTTTCCTCTTACCTTTCCATTCAAGGATTAAGACTTCCTCACGAAGGTGTTCCCCGGTCGCCGTGGAAATTCGAGTTCGGAACAGCTCCAAATCGATAACATCGTATCCAATCTCGTGAGCGATTTCAGCCAGTAACTCTCCGGTTCGGATCATCACTTGGAGATAAGATGCCTGGTCTCCCACTACATAAGCAAGCTTAGCGCCGGGCCGGAGAAAACGTTGAAGCTCAAGGAAGTGACGCTTCATACCGCCAAAATACAAACGCGTTACTCTGTGATATAGACGCTCGAAGCCAGATGTCTTCTTTAGGGCGATTCTCCTTCTCTCAATTTCCTTTGCGATCCTATCGACCGTGCTTCCGATTGGAATGAGAGTGTCTTCAGAATCTTGGACGTACACGTTTCGGGTATTGGAGCGTAGCAGATCCTGTTTTAGACGTCTAAGATCCTTCTTGTTTTTTAGAAATCCTAAAAGTACAGATTCCAGTCTTGTCGTCCGTGTGTAATCTTTTTCATTCGGATAAGGAGGAGAAGTTATTACTGCATCGATAGAAGCTTCCGGTATTGTTAAATTCACATGTCTTGAATCGGCCGTTATGATTGATGACGGTGTTGAAGGATAATTCGCGACCATTTCGAGGTCTCGTACCATGGTAGAAACTCTCTCGTAGAAATCCTCAAAGACATTGGCATCTTCTTTCTTCTTTTTCCTGACACCCACTTCGGGGCCGAATTTGAGGTTACTCGCGGAAGACACCGATACATAGGCAAGCGCTAAAAGCAGTAAGTTCCTTATTTCCGGATCCGCGATTACTTTTATTTCATTAAGGAGAACCAAACACTTATGCAATGGCAGTTCACTTATTGAGTTCGTGAGAATGATCTTCTCTTGTTCAGGACTGAATCTCAAGAAGGATTCGCCGGATTGTGAATGGGTTTGGATGGCCTTTTCCACCACGGTTTCCCCCGTTTTCCGTAGTTGTAGAAACTTCTTTGTCCAATTCGTCTTCACCTTGGATGCAAAAGAAGCCATAGGAGAAGCTTCAATCCCAATCGAAGAGATTGAATTTAATTTTGCTTCGACTGTAGTTGTCCCTGTTCCACAAAATGGGTCGAGAACCATCTTACCATTGGATAACGAAAACCGGTGAAGATACTGTCGTACAAGATGAGGAGGGAAAGAGAGTACGAATCGGTACCAGTCATGAAAAGCTCTATCTGTTAGAAATAACCTATTATTTTCAAGACCAGCAACCTCAACAATTTTATTAGCGATCATGCCCATTTTTGGAGTCTTATCACGGCCAATGTTTTATCGATGATCTTCTCGTATAAAATCCGATGATGAAAATTATCGAAATTATGATCTATCGTTACAATAGAATTAACGATAAGTCAAGCTATTTTGGGCCTATCTATGTACTTAGCGTTTTGAGTTGTTTACTGTTTTTTAAGTTTCACCGCTAAATGCCAAAAGACTTTACAAGACCTATCCATCGATAACTTTGGTAATACATTGCTATGCAGTAAACGATTTTTTTAGATGGTGGTCGAGGCTGATCTAGGTTTTATATTGTTTCCTCCATTTTTCTTTTCGGGTTTTTCGCGAATGGCGATGGTCGGTTCTTTGTCGGCGGGCGGCGTCACCGTCAGGCGGTCTTCGGCGGCGCGGAGGATCTCGGCCAGCATTTGCGAGTAAGACATGCCGGCGAGTTTCGACATTTTCGCCAGGTGTCCGTCCCAGCACCAGCCGGGATTGGGATTGACTTCCAGAATCTTGGGATTGCCCTGCGAATCAATGCGCCAGTCGAACCGGCAATAATCCCTACATTCGAGCCTCTCGAAGAGCTTGAGGCAACACTCGATGACGAGCTTTTCCACGTCGTCCGGCAGATCGGCCGGGGCCGATTTGATCTGCCAGTAGGGCGAGTCCGGCATCCACTTGGCTTCGTAGCCGCAAATGCGAGGTAAATCCGGCGGCAGGGCCGAGTAATCTTCCTGGATAATGGGCAGGACCGTGTACGATTCGGGCGGATTGCCGATGATACCCACGGTGAAGTCTTTGCCGGTGAGGAACTCTTCGACCAGAACCGGCTTTTCGTATCCGAACTTTTCGCGGATTTCCGAGATAGCGTTGACGAGTTCCTCGATAGAATTGGCGACGCTTCTTTGGGTAATGCCGAAGCTCGAATCGCCGAAATTAGGTTTGGCGATGACGGGAAAGGCGAACGGCAGTTCGAATGTGCTGTCTTCGGGCCGGATAAAAAACGCCTCGGGCACGGGGATATCCATCTCCTTGGCGATGCCGCGGACCAGGGACTTGTCGTAGCAAAAGGCCAGGCATTGAGGGCCGCCGCCGGTATAGGGCAGGTTCAGCGTTTCAAGCATGGCCGGGACGTGCAGCTCTTTTCTCGGATCGTTGTTGTAACCCTCATCGCACAGGTTCAGGAAGAAATCCGTTTTCGGTCCGATCTTGACCAGGTCGTTAAAGAGTGTGTCGTGATTGTTCAGATACGTATATTGATAGCCGTCCAGCGAGAGCAGCGCATCTTTGAGCTGGTCGATGGTGTAGAAGTCGTCGTCGTCAAAAACGCACAGTGGCTTGAGCGGGTCCGGCTTGCTCGGATCGCCGAAAAGAACCGTGACGTTCTTGAATTCTTTTTTGCGTTTTTTCGGCGCCCAGTCTTTCCGCACGACGGACGTGACGATGATGCGCTTCTCCATCATCCCGAGGTCCTGGTTTCGCTGGGAGTCGCTGGTGATCTGGCCGTGAATGGCGACATCGGAAAATCCGGCCTTTTCAAGCAAATCGCAGATGCTCTTTCGCGTGTACAGCCGTTCGGCGTAAAACTGGTCGGCGATGACGCCCTTTTCGACGTGCGTGACGACCTCGCGCGAGATCAGGCGTTGCTTGTCCGAGGACAACGACCGTTCCCGGCACACAAAGAATTTCTTGTCGATCCATTCCCAGGACCGCGGCTGGAATTTTCGCCGGAGATATTCGCCGTCGGTGACGTCGATGAGCAATTTTCCCCAGGGCTTCAGCACGCGAAAGACCTCTTGGGCGACTCGTGCATCGTCTTCGACGGTCTCGAAATAGCCGAAGCTGTTCCCGAGGATCATGACCACGTCGAAGCTGTCGGGCGGATAACGCAGCTTTCGAGCGTCGCCTTCCCTGAATTTGACGCTGAGCGCTTCCTTCTTGGCTTGCGTCTTGCCGCGTTGGATCAGGTAATGCGAGCGATCGACGCCCTCGACGTTTACGAATCCCCGGTGGGCCAGCTCGAGCGTCACTCGACCCTGTCCGCAACACAAGTCGAGAATTTTATCGTCCGGAGACATGTTTAGAATCCCGCAGAAGACGTCCAGTTCCTTCGCCGTCAGTTGCGGATCGTCCACGACGTCGCCGTCGGTTTTCAGATACGTCGCATTGAAAATCTGCCGCCACCACTCGGGATTGACGTGCTCTTCGAGATTGGGCACCGGGCCGAG